>JAZLBH010000156.1:0-18857 GCA_045613605.1 Eubacteriales bacterium | reverse complement strand
GATGCTATACTTCTTGGAACACTTGCCATAATCAAAATGGTAAAGATGAACTGGGTGCTCACCATTTTCACACTTATTCCTATGGCGTTCCTCTTGGTTATCGGAACGATCGTGGGTCAGTATATGACTAAGAAGTGGGAGATCAGACAGGAGGCATTCTCCGCACTTTCGGACTTCTCTCAGGAAAACTTCTCGGGTATTGCCGTTGTTAAGGCATTTGTTAAGGAATTTAAAGAGCTTTGGGCATTTAAGAAGCTCAACAAGGAAAATGAAAACGTAAATATTGAATTCACAAAGATTTCTACTCTTTTGCATATTTCGGTTACGTTTTTCGTTAACTCGGTTATTTGCATTATTCTCGGATACGGCGGATACCTTGTATATAAGGGTGATTTTCAGGTGGGACAGCTTATTGAGTTTTACGGATATTTCACCTCTATAGTTTGGCCCGTTATGGCTCTTTCGATGCTTATAGATATGACGAGCCGCGGAAAAGCGTCTCTTAAGAGAATTTCAGAGCTTTTGGACGCTGAGCCCGATGTTGTTGACGTAAACGTAGAAGAGGTTGAGCACATTAAGGGTGATATCGAATTTAGAAATCTTAATTTTACATATCCTGACGGTGATTATAACGTTCTTGAAAATATCAATTTCAAGATTAATGCGGGTGAAAACGTTGGTATTATCGGAAAAACAGGCTCGGGTAAGACCACTATCGTTGATTTGATTTTGAGAGTGTATAACGTACCCGATAACAGCTTGTTTATAGACGGCAAGGACGTTAACACAATACCGATTAAGACACTTCGTGAATTTTGCGCGTACGTTCCGCAGGATAACTTCCTCTTTAGTGATACCATTGAAAATAATATTGCATTCTCACGCGATGCTTCAAGCTCGGATGAGGTTGAAAGAGCCGCAAAGCTTTCTGACGTACATGATAATATTGCGGAATTTCCCTCACAGTATGCCACGATACTCGGTGAGCGCGGCGTAACCGTTTCGGGCGGACAAAAGCAAAGAATTTCTATTGCACGCGCGTTGATGAAGGAAGCATCTATTCTTATTCTGGACGACTCGGTTAGCGCGGTTGATACAAAAACTGAAAAGGTCATTATTGACAACCTTCGCGAAAACAGACGAGGCAGAACGACCATTCTTATCGCGCACCGTATTTCAACGGTTGAAAAGATGGACAAGATCATCTTCGTTGATGACGGTAAGATCAAGGCGGTTGGAACACATAATGAGCTTGTTGAAGGCTGTCCTGACTATAAGCTTATGGTCGAGCTTCAAAAGCTTGAAGAAGAGAAGGGGGCGTAAGATATGAACGAATATTTTCCTCTCTTGTTCGTAGGCGGTGTCGTTGGATTATTCAGTGTGATATTCACGATCGCTTATATGACCATTAAAAACAAAAAGGAAGAGATCGGCTTTGACAGAAATATGAAGGATATGGAAATAATGAAGCGCTTGCTTCACTATGCTAAGCCCCATATCGGTCAATTCGTTATCGTCGGACTTCTTATGGTATTCTCAATTGCATACAGCGTTATTTCTCCTCGTCTTATGGGATTCATCATTGAATTCTTGAGAACTGAGTTTGAAATGAACGAGCTTCTTCTTTATATCGGAGTTTATGCAGTTATCCTTATTACGTCGCTTGTTTTCCAATACATTCAGGCGATACTTTTACAGAAAATCGGTCAAAAGATTCTTTCTGCACTTCGTGAGGACGTTTTCACACATATTGAGAGCCTTTCTCACGCACAGCTTAATCATATGCCCGTTGGTAAGCTCGTAACCCGTGTTACCAACGATACGAACGCGATCTCAATGATGTTTACTCAAATTTTGACGAACCTCATTAAGAATATTTTCTTGGTTATCGCAATAATCGTGGCTATGTTTATGCTTCACTATGCACTAACGCTTATGGTGCTTTGCTTCGTGCCTTTCATTTTCTTCTTTACTCTCATCTTTAGAAAGTTTTCAAGAAGAGCATTCAGAAGAGTTAAGGACGGTACGACTGATATCAATACATTCCTATCCGAAAACCTTTCAGGAATTAAGATTATTCAAATCTTTAACCAAGAGGAAAGAAAGAAGAAGGAATTCGTTGAAAAGAACAACAAGCTTGGTAAGGCGATGAGGGACCAAATATTTGTATTCAGCGTATTCCGTCCCATCATTTATATGCTTTATATCTCAAGTGTACTTTGTCTTTTCTATTTCTCGGCAAAGGGATATATTCAAGGTGTAACGTTGCTTGGAAGCGCAATTTCAGTTGAAATTCTCGTAGCCTTCTATATGTATATCAATACGTTCTTCGATCCTATTCAAAACCTTGCGGATCAGTTCAACAGACTTCAGTCGGCGTTTGCTTCCGCTGAAAAGATATTCACAATTATGGATATGAAGCCCGACGTCGTTGACAGTGAGGGCGCAATTGAGCTTGAGCACGTTGAAGGTAATATTGAGTTCAAAAACGTTTGGTTTGCATATGAGGGTGAGGAATGGGTGCTTAAGGACGTTTCCTTTAAGATAAAGGCAAAGGATACCGTTGCCTTTGTAGGCTCCACGGGCTCCGGCAAAACAACTATTCTCGGACTTATCTGCCGTAACTACGATATTCAAAGGGGTCAGATCCTTATTGATGGAATTGATATAAGAGACATTAAGATCTCTTCACTTCGCCGTCATTTTGGACAGATGCTTCAGGACGTATTTCTTTTCTCGGGAACGATTCGTTCCAATATCGTTCTTCGTGAGGAGAGCTTTACCGATGAGGAGATTATGGCGGCTTGCAAGTACGTTAATGCCGACCACTTCATCGACAAATTGAAGGACGGTCTTGACGAAGAGGTTAGAGAGAGGGGCAACAACTTCTCAGCAGGTCAGCGTCAGCTTCTTTCATTTGCAAGAACCATTATCCATAAGCCTAGCGTTATGATTCTTGACGAGGCAACTGCGAATATCGATACCGAAACCGAGCTTCTTATTCAGGATTCACTAGAAAAGATGATGAATATCGGCACGATGCTTATAGTTGCGCACCGTTTGTCAACGATTCAGCACGCGGACAACATCATCGTTCTTTCACACGGTGAGATTATAGAGCAGGGTAATCACTTCGAGCTTCTTGCTAAGCGCGGAAGATACTATGATCTCTATATGCTCCAATATCAAAAGGAACAATTAACAAAACAATAAAATTTAGGCGGTAATCTTGTGATTATCGCCTTTTTTCTTCTTGACTTTACGTTAAAATAGGTATATAATGAAATTACAAATATCCTTGGAGGTAATTATGAGCTATAAGATTTTTGATTATGACCCCGCGCTAAAGGCATTTGAATCCGACATCAACTTAAGAATGAATAATTATTACAACAAGAAAAGAGAGCTTGTTGGTGAAACGGGAAAGCTTATTGACTTTGCTAACGGACACCATTATTTTGGTTTCCACAAGGTAGAAAACGGATGGATCTATCGTGAATGGGCACCTGCCGCACACGAGATGTATCTTATGGGTGACTTCAATGGTTGGGACAGATGGTCACATCGAATGAACAACATTGGTAACGGCATTTTCGAAATCTTTATTTGGGGACAGCAGACCCTGTGGGACGACTGCCGAGTAAAGGTAATCGTTAAGCACTGGGATAGATATCTTGAAAGAATTCCTTCATACTCCAAGAGAGTGCTTCAGGATCCATATAATTATTCTTGGTCGGGAGCAGTTGTGGACGAGCCCGAATACGTATGGCAAAAGAATAATTTCAAGCCTCAAAAGAAGCTCTTTATATATGAAACTCACATCGGTATGGCACAGGAGAGAGAGGGCGTTGGTACATACAATGAATTTACCGACAACATTCTTCCTCGCGTAAAGGCTGCCGGTTACAATACTATTCAAATTATGGCGATAATGGAGCATCCCTATTACGGATCGTTCGGTTATCAGGTTTCTAACTTCTTTGCCGCGTCGTCAAAGTTCGGTAAATGCAACGATTTGAAGAGACTTATCGACACTGCTCACCAAATGGGAATTGCAGTTCTTCTCGACGTCGTTCACTCACACGCGGTTAGTAATACTGCCGAGGGTATTGCTGAATTTGACGGTACCGTTACACAGTATTTCCATGCAGGCTCACGCGGTGATCATCCTGCTTGGGGAACAAAGCTCTTTAACTACGATAAGCCCGAGGTTATTCACTTCCTTCTTTCTAACCTTAAGTTCTGGATGGAGGAATACAGATTTGACGGCTTCCGCTTTGACGGTGTAACCTCAATGCTTTATCACGACCACGGTCTTGGTACTGCTTTTACTGATTATAGCAAATATTTCTCACTTAATACCGATACAGAGGCAGTTACTTATCTCCAGCTTGCAACTGAGCTTATTTACGAGGTGAATCCCAACGCGATAACGATTGCCGAGGATATGTCCGCTATGCCCGGTATGTGCTTGCCTATTGCTGAAGGTGGTATTGGCTTTGATTATAGACTTGCGATGGGCTCACCCGACATGTGGGTAAGACTTGTACGAGATGTTCGTGACGAGGATTGGAGCATGTGGCACATTTGGTGCGAATTGACGGGCAGACGTCCTCAGGAAAAATATATTGGCTATGCCGAATCTCACGACCAGGCGCTTGTTGGTGATAAAACGCTTATGTTCCGTCTTTGCGACGCGAAGATGTATACCGATATGGGCAAGTGGTCCAACGATATGATTATTGAGAGAGGTATGGCGCTTCACAAGATGATTCGTCTTGTTACTAATGCCTTGGGCGGCGAGGGTTACCTTAACTTTATGGGTAACGAGTTCGGTCATCCCGAATGGATCGACTTTCCAAGAGAGGGCAACGGCTGGTCACACTTCTATTGCCGCCGTCAGTGGAGCATTGCCGATAATCCCGATTTGAAATACGGTCAGCTTCAGGCATTTGACAGGGAAATGGTTAAGCTTGCCAAGGAATACCGTATTTACGAAAAGGAACCCCATTGGTTGCAGATAGATGACGATAATAAGGTAATGATGTTTGAAAGAAACGGACTTATCTACGTAATGAATTTCCATCCCACAAATCATCATTGGGGATATTACCTCAAGCCTAAGTTTAAGGGTGAATATAAGGTTGTGTTCTCAACTGACCGAGGCGAATTTGGCGGATGGGACAGACTTAGTGAAACACAGGTTTATTCAACTAATGAAAACCGTCAGTTCCAAATTTACCTTCCCGCAAGAACGGCAGTTTGCTTGAGACGAGTTGTTAAAAAGTAATAAAAATAACCCGACGGGACTACCGTCGGGTTTTTATATTAGTCTTTCTTTTCAAATGCGGTTGCAACTTCTTTGAGGAGGTCACGAATGGGGAGGTGCTGGGGACAGGCTTCCTCGCACGCGCCACATTCGATGCAGGACGTGGGCGCGCCGCCATCTTTAGTGAGAGTGCGATAATGCAATCCGTAGGTCCACGAATCCCAAATCTTTTTACCGTTCAAGCAGGTAAAGAGGTCGGGAATCTTGATGCTCATCGGACAACCGTCAACACAGTAACGGCAAGCGGTACACTGGATCGTTTCTTGCTCTTTAACTATTTCAAGAACTCTGTCTATAGCCTCAAATTCCTCTTTTGTAAGGGGCTTGAAATCCTTCATATAGGAGATGTTATCATTCATCATTTGCATATCACCCATACCTGAAAGCACCATAAAGATACCCTCAAAGCTTGCGGCGAAGCGGATTGCATAGCTTGCGGGAGTCAAATCCCCAAGAGCAGAGAACACCTCCTTAGCTTTGTCGGGAAGGTTTACGAGATGACCACCCTTTACGGGCTCCATAACGATGATGGACTTGTTGTGCTTGCGGCAAACCTCATAGCATTTTCTTGATTCAACCGAGGGGTCCTCGTAATCTGCATAGTTGAACTGAATTTGAACGACGTCGATCTCGGGGTGATCGCAAAGGATCTTATCGAGGAATTCGGCGTCATCGTGGAATGAAAATCCTACGTATTTAACCTTGCCCTCTGCTTTAAGCTCCTGCGCCACCTCATAGGCGCGGCAGGATTGATATTTATCATAGTTGCTTCTTAATTGACAATGCATAAGGTAAAAGTCGAAATATTCAACTCCGCAAGCTTCAAGCTGACGCTCAAACGCAGGTCTAATATCCGCTTCACTGTTGAAAAGATGAGGGGAGAGCTTGTCCGTAAGTATGTAGCTTTCTCTTGGATAGCGACTTGTAAGGCATTCTTTGAGAGCAAGCTCACTTTTGCCGTCAAGATAGCCCTGCGCGGTATCAAAATAATTAAAGCCATTATCTAAAAAGGTATCTATCATCCCTGAAAATTCAACAGTGTCAACCTCGTTATCCTTTATGGGCAATCGCATACATCCAAAGCCAAAATTCTTTTTTACTTCGGGAAAAATAGTATTCATAAGAACACCTCCGTCATTTTTTACAATTATTATACCATACCTATTAATATAAGTCTATAGGAAATGACAAAAAATATTTGTTGACATTTGGTGAAAAATGGTGTATAATTATAAAGTTCCAAAAATATAAAACAAAGGAGAAAATTTCTAAAAAATGATACCAGCTCTTATACTTTTTGCGCTTACTTATGTATTTATTCTTGCTTTTGGCAAGTATCGTACATATATCGCTCTTGGATCCGGTCTTTTGTTTATAATTACCGGTATGCTTTCACTCACTAACGTTATCGGCGCTATTGACTTTAACGTTCTTCTTATGATCGCAGGTTCAATGGGTCTTGTTCAACTCTTTATTGACTCCAAGATGCCCGACCTTCTTGCAGAGATTATCATTAATAAGGTTAAAAACGTGCAAATGGCAGCAGTTGCGCTTGCTCTTTTTGCGGGTATTATATCTGCTTTTGTAGATAACGTTGCAACGGTTCTTATGATTGCACCTGTTGCACTTCAAATTTGTAAAAAGCTTAATACTAACCCAGTACCATTCATTATCGGTATTGCGGTTTCATCAAACCTTCAAGGCGCGGCAACTCTCGTTGGTGATACCACTGCGATTATGCTTGGCGGTGAAGCGGGTATGAGCTTCCTTGACTTCTTCTGGTATGAAGGCAAGCCCAGTATCTTCTTTGCGGTTGAGCTTGGTGCAGTAGTTTCTGCTATTATTCTTGCGTTTATCTTTAGAAAAGAAAAGCAGCCCATTCCCAAGCAGGAATCCACAACTAAGGTTACTGATTACGTTCCCACGGCTCTTCTTCTTGCTATGCTTGCGCTTCTTATAGGCGCGTCCTTCATCGAAAACAAGCCCGAAATTACAAACGGTCTTATTTGCTGTGTTCTTCTTGTTATCGGTCTTGTTTATAACTTTATCAAGAACAAAACAAAAGACTCCGTGGTTGGTCCTCTTAAGGCAATCGACTTCCAAACACTCGGACTTCTTCTTGGCTTGTTCCTTATGATCGGCGGTATTTCCGAACAGGGTGTTATTGATGCTGCGGCTCAGCTTCTTGCTAAGCTTGGTGGTGGTAATGAGTTCATTCTCTTTACGGTTATCGTTTGGTTCTCGGTTCTTATTTCCGCATTTATCGACAACATTCCTTACGTTGCTACGATGCTTCCCATTATTACAGGACTTGGAATCAATCCTACACTTCTTTACTTTGGTCTTCTTTCCGGTGCAACTCTTGGTGGAAACTGCACACCCATTGGTGCGTCAGCTAATATCACAGGTACTGCAATTCTCAGAAGAGAAGGATACGAGGTTAAGAATAAGGATTTCTTCAAGATTGGTATTCCTTTCACACTTGCGGCAGTTATCTCCGCTTACGTTTACCTCTGGGTAGTTTACGGCGTACTTTAATTTAGTATAATACAACAAAAAGCACTCAAAATTTTTGGGTGCTTTTTTGTGTTGACAAAAAGTAAATAATGGTTTATAATTAAATTAGATAAATTTGCAATAAAGGAGATTTATATGAAAAAGACAGTATCTATTCTTTTGGTATTGGTTACGATTTTGGGACTTTTTGCTTGTAATCAAACTGATATCCCTTCATCGGATAGCATTTCCGATATTCTTGGAGTTACTACCGATCCTGATTTTAGCTTTACGGGATCAAACGGAGGCACTCAAAACAAGACGTCAAGACCTATGGACACTGCAGAGACGACGACGGCAACCAGATATACCGGAACCGCGGCAACTGCTCCCGATGTTCCTGAAGAAGACCCCGATCTTGATGTTTTTGATCAGGATGAGCTTTCAATATACTATGAATTCTTTAATACCGAAAATCATATATCTCTTCATCTTGATATAAGCGCAAGTGAGCTCAAAAAGATACAAAAGGACTATGAAAATTATAGTTCAAAGGGCTCAAAGTCACCCATTTACAGAATGGCTGATCTTTACGTTACAATTACTAAACCCGACGGTACAAAGCTCGAGTACAAAATCGAGCAGGTTGGCGTTAGAATGAAGGGTAACACCTCAAGAACAAACTTCTATGATAACAGCGGAATGTACAATCTCGTTCACTTCAAGGTTAGCTTCCAAGAGACGTTTGACGACGAGGCTTATTACGGAAGCGACGCGATTACCTGGACTGATGACGCGGCAAGAAAAGCAAGAAAGAACAGAACCTTTGCTACTCTTGAAAAGATTGATATGAGATGGAACAAGAATGCGGACTCAACTCACATCAGAGAGCATTATGCTTACGAGCTTTACCGTGAGATGGGTGTTCTTGCACCTCGCACAAATCTTGCATCAGTTGATATTGGAAGCGATCACGCGGGTGTTTGGTTGTTCTATGAGCCAATAGACAAGCTTTTCCTTGAAAAGAATCTTTCTCCTGAGGCGCTTGGCGGTGACCTCTATAAGCTCGGTTGGACGAGTGAGGGTGCTACATTTACTAAATTTTCTTCGTACGGTGTTGAGGATGAGGATGCGGGAAAATTCTACGTTTACGATCTTAAGACAAACAAGAAGACAAGTGACCATTCATCACTTAAGAATCTTATAAATACACTCAATTCAAGCTCCTGTAACAAGGAAAGCTTTTCTTCGGTGGTTGACGTTGACAACTTTCTTATGTTTGCGGCTGTTTCCTATATCGTTGGTAACCCCGACGACCTTAGAAACAACTACAACAACTGTTACATTTATTTCCGTAAGGACAACGGAAAGATGATTCTTATTCCTTACGACCTTGACCGTGGACTTGGCGTTAACAAGGACTGGAATCCGTCAGGCAACCATATGACCACTGATAGCCCGTTTAATGAAACCGCTATCGGTAACGGTGGAAGCAAGCAAAAGAATCCTCTCTTTACAAAGGGAATATTGAATGCTAATTTCTATAAGAATGAGTACGTTGAGGCTCTTAAAATAGTTGGTTCAAGCGATATGCTTAAGATCTCAACGTTTGAAGAAAAGTTTAATATTGCTAGGTCTCTTTATTCCGGTGATACAACCACCTCGAAGCAATATGGCAATGCCGGTAGCGGAGTTTCATTTAATTTGACTAAGTCTAACGATTCAAACATGTCCTTTGAAAACTATATCAGCAAAAAGACAGCAACTCTTTCCAAATATATTACCGGATATACTCCCGACGTTGGAACAGGCTCCGGATCGGATTCCGGAGATACTCCCGAGCCTGTAGCTGAATGGGAATTGTACCTTCGCGGTAACTTTAACGGAAATAACTGGAGCAACCAATCCCAGTATAAGTTCAAGAGCCTTGGCAACGGTCTTTATTCCGTGGACGTTTCATGCAGTGATTCACTCTTTAAGTTTAAGGTTTATAACAACAAGCAAAGCGGTGATAATGCTTGGTATAATACCGTTGATGAGAGTAAGACAACGGTTTGGTTTGAATACCAGGGCGGAAACAGAAACGTGCAAGTAAGAGCGGGAAGCTACACTGTTTATTTCGATACTAATACACAAACGATGTATATCGTTCAAAAATAATAACAAATGGCGGTCAATTGACCGCCATTTTTATTTATATTCTTTTAACCACTTCTTTGGTTGATTTAACTATGCAATCTGCAGGGTAAACTCCGCGAAGGGAGGTGAGGGGATAAACGCTTGTGTTTTTTCCGATCACCGTGCCAGGATTTATTACCGAGTTGCAGCCCACGTCGGCACCGTCGGCTAAAATTCCGCCGACCTTTCGAAGATTTGTGGGATAGTCGATATCACCTCTGACGATAACGTTTTTGCCGTCAGCCTTAAGGTTTGAGCAAATGGTTCCCGCGCCCGTGTGTGCCTTGTTACCGAGAATAGAATCACCAACGTAATTGTAGTGCGGAATTTGAACCTTGTTGAGAAGTATACAGTTTTTTAATTCGCTTGAATTTCCAATAACACAGTTTTCACCCGTGATTACACCACCGCGGATAAATGCACCTGGACGAATTTCGGTGCCTGAGCCTATGACGGTTGGACCCTCAATGGTTGCGGTAGGATATATTTTCACGTTTTCACCGACAAGCACTCCGTCCCAAAGAAGCGTATATCCGTCAATTCCATCCGCGATTAGCTTTTTAGCCAAATCCTTGATTTTTGGAAGCATATCCCAAGGATATTCACTTTCATCGAAAAGGGAAGCGAGATAGGGAGTTTGACAGTCGAATAATTCCTTCGTTTTTACCTTTTTATCCAATTTGATATCCTCCGTCAACTATTGCATTAACGATGATATCTGCATATTCGTGGCATTTTTCTTCGGTCTCAGCTTCAACCATAACTCTGATAAGAGGCTCGGTTCCGCTTGGACGAAGGAGCACTCTGCCCTTGCCGTCAATGAGCTTTTCAACGTCTCTTACGCTTGCAAGAACGTTTTTGTCGTTCATAACCTCATCCTTACTTGAAATTCTAACGTTTTTGAGATATTGGGGATAGGTCATAACATCCTCCACGAGTGCAGAGAGTGAGGATTTGCTGTCGCACATCTCCTCAAGAACCATAATTGCGGTCAGAAGCCCGTCACCCGTTGTGGCATATTTTTTCATAATGATATGTCCCGATTGCTCACCGCCGATTGAATAGCCCTTATCCTGCATACACTCGTAAACGAATCGGTCACCAACCTTGGTTTGAACGCATTTGATGCCTATCTTATCAAGAGATGCAACGAATCCGCTATTTGACATTACGGTTGCAACGACTGTATTATCCTTGAGCATTCCGCGAGCCTTGAGGCGCTTTGCAAGAAGGTACATAATCTTGTCACCGTCAACGATATTGCCGTTTTCATCAACTGCAAGACAACGGTCACAGTCACCGTCAAAGGAGAAGCCTATATCCAAATGCTTTTCGCGAACAAGCTGAGTGAGGCTTTCCATGTGAGTGGAGCCACAATCTTTATTTATGTTAAGTCCGTCGGGCTCGTCACCGATAACGTAGAGCTGGGCACCGAGAGCACCGAATACTGCACGCGCGATGGACCAAGCGGCTCCGTTGGCGCAGTCAAGACCTATGCGAAGCTTTTTATATGAATTCGATGCGGTGGAAATGAGATATCCGATATATCTGTTACGTCCGCTAACGTGGTCGTGAATGCATCCAATGCTTTCACCGATGGCAAGGGGAAGGTCGTTACCTACGATTCCCAAGGATGCAAGATCTCCGTCAAGATATGCTTCGATAAGCGCGGTGGTTTCATCGTCAAGCTTTTCTCCGTAACGGTTGATAACCTTAATTCCGTTATCGTAGAAGGGATTGTGTGACGCGGTGATCATAATTCCGCAGTCAAACCCGTCAAGACGGGTAACGTAAGATACGCTTGGGGTGGTCGTTACGTGGAGCATATAAGCATCAGCACCTGAGGTCGCGATACCGGAAGCGATTGCATATTCAAGCATATAACTTGAACGGCGAGTGTCCTTGCCGATAACGATCTTGGGGCGGCGTCCACCTTTTTCGCTTTGAAGCTGAAGGGAATAGTACCAACCAAGGAATCTGCCCACCTTATATGCATGCATTGAGTCAAGACCTATATTGGATTCACCGCGGAAGCCGTCAGTTCCGAAATATTTATTTCTAAGAGGTGCTGTGAGCGTACCGCGAAGCTCAATTTTGTCCTGAAGGAGATCATCACAGGAAACTGAGAAAATTTCGGCAATCTGTAAGATTTTATCTATTTGGGGAACGGATTGCTCCATCTCCCATTTTGAGATGGATTGACGGGAAACACCCATAAGCTCGGCAAGCTTTTCTTGGGATATTCCTCTGCTGTTTCTGAGTTGAATTATCTTTTGTCCAATAGTCATAACATTACTCCTTTTTGTGAAATATAGAGTTCCTATTTTTATTATATCAAAGGAATTTGAAAAATACAACCCATTTGAACAATTTTTTTGAATATTTTTGCAACTCGCGGTTGCAAAATGGCTTTTTTGAGCGAAAAACAGTGATTTATGAGATATAAATGTGTTAAAAATAAGCAAAATGCAAAGCGGAGTTGGAGTTATCTCTCGTGAAGAGATCTAAAATTTCAGATTGTTTGTTGTATAGAAATTTTCCTGGATTTGCGCTCTGAATTATATCAAAAATTACTGTATTTTGGGTGAATTGCGAAGGAGTAAATGTGAGCTTTTTTATGAACATTTAAAATTATATACTTGTTGCCCAAAAATGGCTTGCGGTGTTTTGTATATATGTAACAAAATTACAATATTTTTTCAATTTTTTTTAAAAAAACCATTGCCAAAATCGGAATTTGATGGTATAATTACATCGGGTACATATAAGTACTTAGTAATTTTATAGAAAGGACTTAATTTTATGAAAAAGTTAAGCAAAATTCTCTCGATCGTACTTGTTTTGGTTATGATGCTTTCAATAGTACCTGTAATCTCAGCAAGCGCGGCTAACATTCCCGGCGGAATGAAGCTTTATTTGGTTCCTAATGCTAACTGGAATGAGAGCAATGCTCGTTTTGCAGCTTATTTCTTCGGTGACGGAGAAGCATGGGTTTCCATGACAAAGGTTGCAGGTGAGTCTAACCTTTATGAGGTTACAGTTCCCGAAGGCAAGAATTTCACAAACGTTATTTTCTGCCGTATGAATCCCTCTGCGACAGCTAATAACTGGAACAACAAGTGGAACCAGACTTCCGACCTTGTTTACAACGGTACTTCTAACTGCTACACAGTTAAAGAAGGTACATGGGATAAGGGCGCAGGAACATGGTCTACATACGGTAGCACATGTGCACACGCAAACGTAGGCCCTGCAGCTACATGTACAACACCCCAGAAGTGCTTGGATTGTGGCGACCCCGTAGTTTCTGAGCTCGGTCACACATACAATGCATCTCACCTTTGCACAAGATGTAACGGTCAGGCAACATTTACAGTTGCAGGCTCCGGTGCACACCTTGGCACAGAATGGGATACAGGCAACACAGCAAACGATATGACATATGCTGACGGCACATATACAAAGGTATATACAAACGTTGCAGCAGGTACATATAAGTTCAAGGTTGTTCGTGACCACGACTGGGGCACAGCATATCCCAGCGCTGACAAGAGCTTTACAGTAGCTACATCAGGTAGCACAGTAACAATTACTCTTGAGGGTACAACAGTTAACGTTACTGTTGAAGTTCCTCATACATGCGCTTTCGTTGACGGTAAGTGCACATGTGGTGAATTTGATCCTACATACACAGTAGTTGACTCCTTGGAAGCACTTAATGCAGCTCTTTTGAACGGTGGTAACATCCTTCTTAATGCTGACATTACAGCTTCTGAAATTATCGTAATCAGCCAGCCCACAGTTCTTGTTGGTGGCGGTCATACAATTACATCAACAGCAGCTCGCGGTATCAACATCAGCGGCGCTGACGGTGTTGTAATTAAGAATCTTACACTCGTTGCAGGCGGTGAACGTGGCTTCAACGTTATCAGCGGTGCAACAAATATCACAATCGACAACGTAACTGCAACAGCTGCTAACTACACAGTTAACTTTGCAGGCTCTGCTGCAAATGCAGTTTTGACAGTTAAGAATTCTACTCTCACAGGTCTCAACGTTGTGAACGTTGCTACAGCAGGTGTTCAGGTAACACTCGTTGACACAAAGCTTGTATGTGACGACCAGACAGACGTTGAAGATTACGGTGCAATCACAATTAGTCCTAATTGCGCAGGCGTAACTGTTCTTGGTACAGGCGTTGAATTCGACGTTAAGGGTAACTCCTCTAAGGTTGTTAACAGCTCCGACGCAAGCATCACATTTACAGATGCTGAGGTTGAAGTAGACAACCAGGTTGCTACTATCGTATACGGCGACTACGCATACACATTCTCAACACTTGAAGCAGCTTTCGCAAAGGCTGTTTACGGTGAAACAGTAGTTCTTCTTGCTGATATCGACGTTGAGTCTATCACAGTTCCTTATACTGTTAAGCTCGACCTTAACGGTCACACAATCACAGGTGAAGTTATTTATGAGCTTCCTCCTTTCCCCGAAGTAGTTGTAACTCCTATTGAAAATCCCGAGCTTACATTCGCTCTTAACTTCGGTATCAAGGACGTTGAAACATTCTCTGAAGAGTATGTTAAGGCGCTTCTTGAAACATACGGTGATATGTACGTTGACTATCGTTTGACAATTGAAGGTCTTACAGCTGATAAGGTTGTATTCAATGCAAACGGTGGCGCTAACGGTTTCCTTGGCGGTCAGTATGATGACTGGTCTGAAAACTGGGTATACGTTCCCTTTGAAAACGTAGAAATCGCTAACGGCGGTTCTCTTATGATTATGGAATATGCTGCTGAGCTTATGGGCAAGGGCGGTCTTCGTCAGACTCTTGCTGACATAGTTGCTGTAGTTGTTAACTTCGACTGCGGCGTATTCTTCACAGAAGAATTCCTTTTGGCTAACCCCAATATGAAGGTTACTCTTGACCTTATCGTGTTCACAGAGGACGCTGAAGGTAACAAGACTCTCCTTAACGGTGCTCCCGTAGCTACTAACGTATTCTACGGTCACGACCACGTATATGAAACAGTTGTAACAGCTCCTACATGTACAGAAGCTGGTTATACAACACATACATGTGCTTGTGGTGAAACATACAAAGACAATGAAGTTCCTGCTCTCGGTCATACAGCAGGCGCTGATGCAACATGTACAGAGGCTCAGACATGTACAACATGTGGTGCAGAGCTTGTAGCAAAGCTTGCTCACGTTGACACAGGTCTTGATGCTAAGTGTGATGTATGTGGAAGCTACTTCCTTCCTACATCTCCCTTCAAGCTTGAAATGTATCAGGCATCTAAGAAGCAGACATACTACTTCACAGGTGCTATGAGTGGTTACTACTTCGCAACATCTACAGATATCTCAAAGGCAGTTGACCTTTATGCTGAAGAAGTTGACGGTGGTTATAACGTATACTTTATGAGCGGTTCTACAAAGAACTATCTCTACATCCAGCTTTCCGGAACGCATATCAATGCTAAGTTCGGTTCAACAAAGGCTGTTTGGTACGTAGATCCTACTTACGGTTGTCTTACAACTGAAGTAAGCGGTGCTAAGTACTTCCTTGGTACATATAGCAGCTACGTAACATTCGGCGGTACAGCTTATACTCGTTTGACAGCTTCTACAGCTGACGTTTCTCAGTACGTTGGTAGAGCAGTATCTCTTGAAAATCACGTATGTGCTGACTTTACAGAAAAGGTAACTAACCCCACATGTACAGCACAGGGTTACACAACAAAGACATGTACAGCTTGTGGCGTTGCTACAAAGGTTGATTACGTTGACGCACTCGGTCACGATCTCGTTGACGTAGAAGGACTTGCTGCTACATGTACAACTGCTGGTTACACAGCACACAAGGATTGCTCAAGATGTACATACATTGAGGGCAAGGAAACAATCGAAGCTCTTGGCCACGATTATAAGTACGACGTATGCTCTATTTGTGGTGAGATAGATCCCGCATACGCATCCGTAACTCACCGTATCAACTTCAGCACTTGGGATAACTTTGATAAGGAGACATATGCTGACGGTGATATAGTTGAATATAATTCCATCTTTACATTCATCATGGGCAAGAACTCCAGAGTTGACGCAAGCGCTAAGGCTTGGGACGACTTTGCAGGTGCTAAGAGATTTAGCCTTGGTGGAAAGACTAACGCGGGAGTTCCCACAAAGAATGCAATTCAGATCACAGCTGACGATGCGTACACAGTAAAGATTTGGTACGTAGCAGGCGGTGATGCAAGATACTTTGCACTTGTAGATTCTACAGGCAATGTTATCGCTGAAACAACTAAGGAAACAGTAAAGAATAGCTTGTACTATTCTGAGCTTGTAATTCCTGCGGCAGGTATTTACTACCTTGCAATTCCCGCTGATAATAACTATATCTTCCAGATTGAGCTTGTTAAGCATGAGCACGCTTACGGTGAAGGCGTTGTAACAGCTCCTACATGTACAGAAGCAGGTTACACAACATTCACATGTGAATGCGGTTACTCTTATACAGATAATGCAGTTGACGCTCTCGGTCACGACATCGTTGTTGATGCGGCAGTTGATGCAACATGTACAGAGACAGGTCTTACAGCAGGCGAACACTGCTCAAGATGTGATCACGTAGTAGCTCAGGAAGAAATTCCCGCTCTTGGTCATACTGAAGAAGTAGTAGCAGGCAAGGATGCAACATGTACAGAAGCAGGTCTTACAGAAGGTAAGAAGTGCTCAGTATGTGGTGAAACACTTGTAGCACAGGAAGAAATTCCTGCAACAGGTCACACATACGTTGAAGGCAAGTGCGAATGCGGTGCGGAAGATCCCGAATACGCTCCCGAACAGCCTCCTGTAGATGAACCTACTGTAGATGAACCCACAGAACCCACAGGCTTTGCAATGGTTTGGGCAGCAATTCTTGAATTCTTCAAGAAGCTCGTTGAAATGTTCAAGGGCCTCTTTGCTAAGGGTTAATATTAAATCTAATATGTAGATTTTGAGCAGGCGCAAACGCGCCTGCTCTTTTTTGCGTTTGGCGATAGAGGGCTAATATGACGAAAATATGAACTTTTTTTGTGCTTTAAGTTAACGGTTGGTCGGTTTGCTCAAAATGATTTGCCTATTATTATATATATATAACAAAATTTATCATATTTTATAAAAACTCTTGTTTTACAAAGAATAAAGTGCTATAATCATATTGGGTATTTATAATTTTTTGTAAAAACTTAAAAATATTAAGAAAGGACTTAATTTTTATGAGAAAGTTAAGAAAAATCTTAGCACTCTTGCTTGTAATGGTTATGATGCTGACCACATTACCCGTCATTACATTGCCAACGAGTGCGGCTACCGTAACTATCAAGGGTAGTTTTGATAGTTGGGGAAGTGGTGTTTCCGCAACGCAAGTTAGTGGATACTATTATCTTGCTAAAATGGAACTTGCTTCTGGAACTTATGAATTTAAGGTGATGGAAGGAAGTTCATGGCTTGGAAATGGTGGTACTATCTCCAACACCAATGCCGGTGATAATAGTGGAAAAGGTTGGACTATGTCAACCTCTGCTGGCAACTGTAAGTTAACAGCAACGGGAGGTACATATTATTTTCTTTACAACACTTCAACTAACAATCTTATTGTTCTTTGGAAGGTTAAAGTTGTAGGCTCATCTACACTTTGTGGTGATGACTGGAGTCCCACTAGCACCAAGAATGATATGACGTATGCCAATGGAGTTTTCACCAAAGAGTATAAAGGTGTTGCTAAAGGTAACTACGAAATAAAAGTTGTTAGTGGAAATACATGGTCTTATGCTTGGCCGTCTTCCAACTATGTTATTAATGTTACAAATAGCAATAGCAAAGTAACAGTAACTTACAATCCTTTAACTCAAGCTGTTTCGGTAAGTGTACAGCATATTCATATTGAAGATGAAGGTACAGTTACAACACAACCTAGTTGTGATGGAACCGGTATAAAGACATTCAAATGTGCTGTAAGTGATTGTGGCGCTGTTATTAGAACAGAAACTATCGGCGCTAATGGACACAATTGGGCAAATGCAGATTGCGATACTCCCAAGACATGTTCAACATGTGGCGCAACCGAAGGTGAAGCACTTGGACACAATTGGGCAGATGCAGATTGTGATACTCCCAAGACATGTTCAACATGTGGCGCAACCGAAGGTGAAGCACTTGGACATAACTACAATGAAGTAGTTACAGCTCCCGACTGTGTAAACGGCGGTTATACAACATACACATGTGCTTGCGGTCATTCATACGTAGGGGATGAAACAGCAGCACTTGGACATAACTATGTTAACGGCGTATGCTCTTGTGGCGACGTTAAGGTTGTAGAAGTTCCCGGTGATATTATAATCGAGGGCGACGAAGACCTTGTTAATGACATTATTGAAGAAATCAAGGAAAACGGTGCTTTGGCAGGTTTCGTTCCCGAAAATCTTCCCGAAAACGGTAGCCTTGAAATCTCAGTTTCTAAGATTAGTGCTTCTGATGATGCACTTGTAGAGCTTGTTTTCGTTGTTTCTCCTAAGGACGAAAACGGAAACAAGGTATCAACATTTGAAGAGGGACAGGGTATTACATTCAGACTTCCTATTCCTTCAAGTGTAACTGAAGAATATGCAATTATTTATCACAACGGCGTAAAGCACGACGTTTGTGAAATAAAGACTGAAAACGGAAATAAATTCGTTGAGGTTTATTCCGAAAGCTTCTCAGAATATTCTGTTGAGCTTCATAATCATACCGAAGCAGTTGACGAAGCAGTAGCACCCGGATGCGAAAGCACAGGTCTTACTGAAGGTAAGCACTG
>JAZLBH010000155.1:0-5369 GCA_045613605.1 Eubacteriales bacterium | reverse complement strand
GACTTTCGGGCAAATAGGAAAGACGGTGTAAAAAAGAGTACGGCAGGGTGCTCTTGTTTTCGCGCGCTTTTTCTATGGAAAGGCGCTTTTATTTTATCCTTTTGAAAAAGAAAGGAAAAAACAAAAATGAAAAACACAATTATTAGAAAATTATCACTCGTTATCATCATTTTGATGATGATATCTCTTGCCTCCTGCGATTTGTTTAAGCAGGAAACAACCGCCCCAACAACTACTGTTGCAAACGGCGAGGAGTTACAGCTCCCTGCAATTTGGAAGACTGCAACGTATACTGAGGATACCGAGCTTGGAGAGGGAAGCAAGACCTTTACGTTCAAGGTAGAAGCAGACGGCTATTCGGTTACATTTACGATTCACACTGACACTACAACTGTTGGCGATGCTCTTCTTGGCTTGAATCTCATTGCAGGTGAAGATAGCCAATACGGTCTTTACGTTAAAACCGTAAACGGAATGCTTGCCGATTATGACGTGGATCAGACCTATTGGTCATTCTATGAAAACGGTCAGTATGCGATGAGTGGCATTGATACTACGGATATTGTTGAAGGATATGCTTATTCCTTCGTTCGTCAAAATAATAAGATATGAAAAAAACAAACAAAAAGCATCTTTCAATCAGAGAAATTTGTCTTTTTGCGATACTTGGTGCTTTGATGTTCGTTTCAAAGATAGTTATGGAAGCGCTCCCCAACATTCACCTGCTTGGAATGTTGACGATAACTTACACGATAGTATTTCGTAAAAAGGCGCTTATTCCTATCTACGTTTACGTTTTATTGAATGGACTATACGCGGGCTTTAACGCGTGGTGGGTGCCGTATTTGTACATATGGACGGTGCTTTGGGGAGTTACTATGCTCTTGCCAAGGAAAATGCCTAAAGTCATTGCCTGTGTGGTGTATCCGTTGCTTTGTGCGTTACACGGATTGTTTTTTGGGGCATTATATGCACCGCTTCAAGCATTAATGTTCAACTTTACGTTTGAGCAAACGCTCGCGTGGATTGCCGCGGGACTTACGTTTGATATAATTCATATGATCGGCAATTTTGCCGTTGGACTTTTGATCTTGCCGCTCAGCGAGGTTATTAAAAGATTAGTTAAAAATATTTAAGGAGTATTTATGAATATTACTCAAGGACTTTTTGAAATGCAAGACGTAAAATATCGCAATTTTTCTTCAAGATTAATACCTAATATATCGAGTGATACTGTGATTGGAGTAAGATTACCACAGGTTAAAAAGCTTGCAAGGGAGCTTTACAAAAGTGGGGAATACGTATCTTTTATAAATACGCTTCCACATAAATATTTTGAGGAATATCATCTTCATTCGTATATTCTTTCCGAGATCAAGGACTTTGAGGCTTTTGTGGTAGAGGTTGAAAGGCTTTTGCCATATATTGATAATTGGTCCGTGTGTGATTCACTTCGTCCCAAGTGCTTTGAAAAAAACAAAGAAGAAGCATTGATTTACATTAAAAATTGGCTTAAAAGTGAGCATATTTACACGCAAAGATTTGCCATTGAAATGCTTATGGTGCATTATCTTAACGAAGATTTTAAGATTGAATATCTCGAGCTTGTTTCAAAAACTCAGGGAGATGATTATTACCTTAAAATGATGGTTGCCTGGTATTTTGCAACTGCACTTGCCAAGCAATACGATGCAACGCTACCGTACATTGAAAAAGGTTTAATTAAAGACAAATGGACGCATAATAAGGCAATACAAAAGGCACTTGAGAGCTATCGGGTAAGTGACGATAAAAAATCATATCTTAAATTACTGAAAATATAAAAAGACCTGCGGATTTTTCCGCAGGTTATTTTATATATTCCTGACTTTCGGTCAGCTTTTTTACAAAATCGGTAATTTCATTACCAACTGTGATCAGCTCGTCAACGAATTCCTTAACTGTCATTCTTGAAATTCCCGAATGAACGGCGGCAAACTGAACAAGGCGGTCACCCGTAACGACTCTTATTTTGTAGTTAGGACCAAGCTCGTGCATCATTCGTTCGATATATGCGTCGGCGGTTTGATTTTCCTTTGTGAAAACGACCTTATAGCCGTCGCGCATAAACTCAGAGCCAATGCCCTCCTTAACGAGATAGGCATCAAAAACGAGCACCAATTTTTCTTTGGTAAAGGCAACGTAATTTGACAAAATATCCATAAGGGTCTCACGCGCCTTTTCAAGTGAATAATCGGATATTTCCTTTAACGAATCCCAAGCATATATAAGGTTATATCCGTCTATTATTATCAAGCTTTCTTGCTTGATTTGCAGCTTTTTGTTTGGCTTTACCTTGCCTGCAGAGATGACCTTAGGCTCACTGTATTTCTTTCGTCTGATGGGGCCGAAGGCTCTTGTCATAATAGCTTCAACCTCTTCGTCGGTAAGTGAATAGGTTTTTGAAAGAGAAGCAGCCCTTGGAATTACGGAGATCGCGTTTTCTGAGAGGGAAATGCCCGCTTCAAGATGCTTATACTTTTCAACCTCGCGCCAGTTCACCACAAATCCCGCACCGTGAGCGCAAAATACTGAGTGTGGGGAATTCTCCATATCGGACTCAGGGTCATATCCTGTCTTGGCAACGATTTCATCTTGATTATGACACTCGTCATACCCATCGCTAACGCAGGACAATCTGCCAACGCCTCTTGTATATGAGATTACCTCACTTATGTAATCGTGAAGTGTTGCAACGGGGGCTCGACCTGCGATATTAGTGAAATCCTCGGTCGTGCTTTCGATCTCGAATTCAGCGCTTCTCATTTGAAGGTCATTCATTGCGCGACCGACAAGAGAAGAGGGAATTTCTAGCCTGAATTTGTAATATGGCTCAAGAAGAGTACAACTGCCCACCATAAGTCCGTGACGGACTGCGCGAAGAGTTGCCTCACGGAAATCTCCGCCCTCGGTGTGCTTCAGGTGTGATTTTCCTGCTACAAGTGTGATCTTTGTATCGGTCAATAGTGCGCCCGTAAGGACACCGCGATGATTTTTTTCATAAAGATGTGATAAGATTAGACGTTGCCAATTTACAGCAAGCATATTTTCGGGGATTTTGGTGTCAAAAATAAGTCCCGTACCCTTGGGCTGAGGCTCAAGTAAAAGCTGAACCTCTGCATAATGACGAAGAGGCTCAAAATGACCTATGCCAATGGCCCTTCGACTGATTTTTTCTTTGTATAGGATATTGCCTGCACCAAATTCACATTCAATTCCGAACCTATCCGAAATCAAGCGCTTAAGAAGGTCGATTTGAATCTCTCCCATAAGGCGCGCCTCAATTTGCGAAAGCTCCTCATTCCAATAAAGGTGAAGGGAGGGCTCTTCCTCCTCAAGCTCCTTAAGCTTGGGGAAATACAGATTCGGGTCACATCCGTCGGGGAGTATGATCCTATATGACAAAACGGGCTCAAGCAATGGCTTGCAGGTGTCGCTTTCCATGCCAAGACCTTGCCCTGCATAGGTTGAGGTAAGCCCGATAACGGCGCATATCTCGCCTGCTTGCACGGAGTCGACCTGCTCAAATTTATCGCCCGAATAAAGACGGATCTGACTTATTTTTTCATTAATTCTTTTGCCGTCGGCACTTATATAAGAAATTTCATCTCTTGCAGAAAGCTTACCGCCCGTTATCTTCATATAAGAAAGACGGGTGCCTCCGGCACGGGAAATTTTATATACCTTTGCGCAGAATTTATCGTTCTCATATATTGGCGCAAGGGAATATTTGTCTATGACGTCAATCAAAAAATCAATTCCCGTCATTCTTAGTGCTGAGCCAAATACGATGGGGAATAGCGCTCTTTGTGATATCAAAGCGGCAATGTCAGCGTCATTGATTGGTGACTCGGACAAAAAATCCTCGAGAAATGCTTCGTTAACAAGCGCGAGCCTTTCATCAAGCTCCTTTTTAGATTGAGTATCGAAAAAAGCAACGCAGTTTGATGACAAAATTGAAGAGATCTCCGATTCCTGTTCATCCTTTGTTTTTATTGCAATATCGCTTTTGTTAACAAAAATAAAGGTGGGGATTTTATAAAATTCAAGCAAGCTCCAAAGTGTGCGGGTGTGATTTTGAACACCGTCCGCGGCGCTTATAACAAGAATTGCATAGTCCAAAAGTGAGAGCACGCGCTCAGCTTCCGCAGAAAAATCCACGTGCCCCGGTGTGTCAAGGAGAATAAAATCGCAGTTATTACTGCTAAAGCGTGCCTGCTTTGAAAAAATGGTTATACCGCGCTCGCGCTCAACGGCATTCGTATCAAGAAATGTGTTTTTGTGGTCAACTCTTCCAAGCGTGCGAATTTTGCCCGAAATATAGAGCAATGCTTCAGATAAGGTGGTTTTGCCTGCGTCAACGTGTGCCAAAATACCGATAGTAAGCTTCTTTTTCATTTTACGTCTCCTTTCCTCAGATTTTTTATATTATAGCATAAAAATATGACCATTTCAAGTCGCTGCAATCAAAATTGCAACTGAAAGTTACAAAAAACCAATTAAAAAGTATTGAAAAACAAAAAATAATTTGCTATAATATACGTACAAAATGCTAAGGAGGGCTTTATGAAAAAATTTAGGAAAACGATATGGGGCATAATTCTTGTGATAGCGGCTGTAGTTTTGGCGCTTAATTCATTAGAAATCATAAACTTTGATATCTTTTTTGACGGCTGGTGGACACTCTTTATTATAGTTCCGTGCTTTCTTGGAATTTTTCAAAAGGGCGATAGACTTGGAAGCTTGATTGGCTTGGCGCTTGGCGTTTGCTTGCTTTTGTCGGCGCAGAATATAATGGAATTTGAAATCTTTTGGAAGCTTTTGATTCCTATATTAATCGCTTACGCGGGACTTAAGATGATATTTTCGTCATTCAAAAGGAATAAGACGGAGCGAATTATTAAGAAAATTAAAACGAGTGGCAAGAATACGCAAAACGGAGTTGCGGTTTTTTGCGGATCTGAGTTGAATTTTGATAACGTAGTATTCGAGGGAGTTAATCTTTTCGCGGTTTTCGGCGGAATTGACTGTGACCTTAGAAATGCAATTATAGATAAGGATGTTGTTATCAATGTTAGCTGTGCATTCGGCGGTGTTGACATTTTGATTCCTGATAATGTCAACGTGGTAAATAACATACCTTGTGTGTTCGGCGGAGTTGATGAAGTAAAGAGAAGGCAATCAGCTGAGCATACAATTTATATAGACGGCTTTTGTGCATTTGGCGGTATTGATGTAAAGTGAAAATAAAAAATAAAACAGGAGCGAATTTTCGCTCCTGTTTTGTTTTATGTTAGTTGAATGTGTACGTGATTACAACTGTAACGTTA
>JAZLBH010000154.1:0-4705 GCA_045613605.1 Eubacteriales bacterium | reverse complement strand
TGGTGTTGCTGCTCCCGCTGCTGCAGTTGAAGAAAAGACAGAATTTGACGTAGTTCTTGCATCCTTCGGTGCTAAGAAGCTCGACGTTATCAAGGTTGTTCGTGAGCTCACAGGTCTTGGTCTTAAGGACGCTAAGGACCTCGTTGAAGGCGCTCCCAAGACACTTAAGGAAGGCGTTTCCAAGGACGAAGCTGAAAAAATCAAGGAAGCTCTTGTTGCTGCAGGCGCAACAGTTGAAATTAAATAATTTAGTTTCTATAAAGAACTTTTTTACTTGCTGTACAAAACAGGACACGAAAATCGTGTCCTGTTTTTGTTTTTATTATATTTAATCAAGATAATAATGAGAATAAATCTCATAGAAATAGTTATCATGAATAAAATATGCTCTTGCTCCAATTCTCTCTGAACTTAATATATATATGGTAATATCATCCATCTGATATTGAAAGAACTCTTCCGGATATTTTTCAAGAAGAATCGCTTCAAAACTTGGATATTTTCCCCCATATGAATATAGTTCCTCTTTATTACGCGCAGAAAAAGTCAATAAATACAAATCAGACTCCGGGTTTTTATAGTCTAAATAATTAAAGTCATAGCAAACCTCAAAACAATCCATAATAGATCTATCGACTCCTTTTTGTACTTTCTCGAGTCCCGTGAACTCCATAACTGCGTGAAGAGCAACAATAGAATACTCATCTATCCACTCAAAAGAAGATGGATAATATATAGAATCCGTCAAATATTCAAGATAACTCGTATCATTCTTATCACTCAAATTGTAATGCCAAAAAAATTTATTATTAAAATGAGGATAGTTTTCATAATTCTCCAATCCCACGTATGGAGCCTGGAATTCATGGTATTTTAAAGAAGTAAGCATCTCCTTAAACTCTGGATATCTATCGAGGTCATTAATTGAATTGAGTTGCATCCAGCCATTTTTTTCGAAATTATAGTCAAGTATATTATATCCAATAGCCATTGTTTTGCCATTATAGGTTATTATAAACTCATTATTATGTCCTATCTCATAAAAATAAACATAATAAAACACTTTGTTTCCTGAGGTATATGCATAGCTTAGAAGGGTATTTCCCTCATCATATTCAAACTGAATATTATCTTTAATGGTTTCCGCATCATCTATCCCAAACAAAGAAACGCATATATAAAACTTATCTGTTATTTCAAAATCAATAACATTTTGTTGCCTAACTCCTTCAATAGTTACCATGAATGAGGTATTTAATCTTCTCCACTTTGGTGTAAACTTAAGAGTACATCCTGCAAAGGTAACCAAAGAACTAAAAATAATCACCAGAAGTAAAAATTTCGCAACAAATTTAGTCATAAATCATTTCTCCTTTATTTATTCAGTCAATTCGGCACAAACAAAACCTAACATTTTCGTTAAAAAGTTACTTTATTTTTATAATGGACCGTCGAGACCGCCGGTCCCTACAAGGTTACATTTATTTGAAAATAGTTTGTGCCAACTCCCCCATAAATCCCAATTCATCTCAAAATCAAGCATTATTCCTCTCATAATCAAACAAATACTGCTGAGCAACGCCTGCGTATTTACCGAATGTGGAAGGGTTAAAATCCTTTTCGAAATATTTATCAAGCACGCGCTTCATCCACACGTCAACGGGAAATGGGTCATGTCTTTCAAATCCGAAAAGAAGAGCGCACGAAGCCACCTTTAAGCCAATTCCCTTCACCTTACAAAGATAGGTAATGGCATCCTCAAGCGCTTCAATCTGATTTAATTCTTCCCCATTTATTGTCCCGTCACACCATTTGGATGCGGCATCAATTATGTATTTTGCGCGAAATCCCGTTTTGAGTGAGAAAATAAAGTCCTCACCTGCGTTAAGAATTGCATCAGCCGTTGGGAAGGAATAAAATTCCCTACCCTTTGCACCGTGATTTTCCATATTCCCTGCATCAATTTGCTTACCAAGTGCAAAGGAAAGCGCGTCAATTATCTTCTTTATTCTTGGAATATTATTATTTTGCGAAATGATGAACGAGCACACAGTCTCCCAAGCCTCTTGGTGCAAGATTCTAATACCCCTGCCCTCGTTCAACGCCTCAACGAAGGTCGGATTTTGGCAATTTTCAAGCAATTCTCTATCAATCGCCTCATAATCCTCGTCAAGCGCAAAATAGTGACACCAAATGTTATCAAAATCCTCTTTTGTAGAGTTATAAATTATCAACTCATTTTCAATCTGCTTTACGGAAATCAGCTTTCCAAAGGCAACGCCGAGCCACTCGTCATCCCCCACTCTTTCCCATCTAAAGCACTGTCCGCAATCAAGAGTTTTGGCAAGATCGTACGCGCCCTCGTATTTAACACGGACAAAAGGAAGCTCACTCTCGTATTCGGTTTTTATATCATAAAAAAATTTACTCATTTTTATCCCATTTCTGCAAAAAACATCTTGCTTTAATTAATAAAATATTATATAATTATTGTAGCATATAATTTTTAATTTTGCAATATTTTTTCCAAAGGACAGTCAATAATATGATAGAGCTTCTCGATTTACATAAAAAATTCATACTTGAACACCTTAAAGAAGGCGACGTTGCGGTCGATTTCACAATGGGAAACGGCCACGATACCGAGTTTTTATCCAAAACCGTCGGTGAAAACGGAAAGGTATATGCCTTCGACATTCAGGCAAGCGCAGTTGAATCAACTCGCAAAAATCTTGAGAATGCGGAATGTCCAAGGAACTATACTCTCATCCATGACTCCCACCACAACGTAAAGAATTACGTAACTGAGCCGATAAAGGCGGGAATGTTCAATCTCGGCTACCTCCCCGGAGGAGACAAGTCGATTACAACCATGAGAGCGACAACTCTCCCCGCAATCGAAGCCGCAATCGACCTTCTCGGCAAGGATGCAATCCTTCTGATTGCAGTTTATCCCGGTCACCCCGAGGGCGATGCCGAGGGCAAGGAGATCACCGAATATCTTTCCACCCTCTCGCGCTTCAAGGTGTGCTGCACTAAGGTTCAAATCGTTAACTCACCCACCTCCCCCTATTTTATGATGATTGAAACAAAATAAAGGAACATTATGGAACAAAAGCAAAGAAAAATATCCCCCTTTACCAAGGTTCGCATTGAATTTTATAAAAGGGTGGAGGAAGCTGATAAATTAAATAGACAAAGAATAATAGTTTCATCTCTTGTGGCATTATTCTTAGCGTCGTTGCTCTTATTTAGCTCGGCGCTCATCGAAACCTCGGGCAAAGGAAAATACGTATATATCTACGGTGATTACGAGCAATCCATTGACTTAAGCGCTTGTTTTATTAATGACGTTCGGCTCATTGATATGAACGCAATTGCTAATTATTGCGGAATGTCCAAGGAAGAAACGGGATACGTTAGCACCTACAAAATAAACGGCACCTACGTTTACTTTGAAAACAACAATAGTGTGGCAACGGTGAACGGCATTAAAAAGGAAATGACGCAAAATGCTCAAATCAAAAACGGCTATTGCTTGATACCGATTTCCACCGCAAATGAAATTCTTTACGGAATAGAAATTAATGAGGAAAACAAATCCGCAACTGTTACAAAAATAACCGAAAATATGTATATATTCGATAAAAACCCAAAAATAGAATATAAAACCGACGTAACAAAATATATTGAATACATCAACTCACAGGATGAATATATCAAAGTTCTTTTGAATAAGCAAAATCCAATAGACAAGGACTTTGAGCCCGAAAATCTTGTCATCATTCCTGAACAGTACAGCAGAAAGGACAAATCGATATACCTCCACAATACCGCCATGCAAGCGCTTGAGGCAATGCTCAACGATATGGCGGCTTGCGGAATAGACGATATATACGTTCAAAGCTCATACCGTTCTCACTCCTATCAGGACATGCTTTTCAATATGTATATCGATAGCGAAATGGCAAAGGGACTCACTCTTGAAGAGGCTACCGAAAATGCAAATAAATATTCTGCCCAGCCGGGACACAGTGAGCATAGAACGGGACTTTGCGTGGACTTCACCACCAAATCAATCGGTGGCGCAGTTGATGACGTTTTTGAAACCACATCGGCATTTGACTGGCTCAAAAGCAACGCGTGGAAATACGGATTCACCCTTCGTTATCCCGAGGATAAGGAGCATATCACAGGATATATATATGAGTCATGGCACTACCGCTTCGTGGGATTGGACGTCGCGTCCGTTCTCTACCAAACGGGTCTTTGCTATGAGGAATATCTTGAGATTTTTGGTGCAAAATAATTACAGTTGAATAAAATTTTAGGGGACATTTTGATAAAAAATGTCCCCTATATTTCTAAAGGAGATGCCATGAAAATAACAGAAAATATCAGATATGTTGGCGTAAACGACCACAAAATTGACCTTTTTGAGAGTCAATATAAAATTCCAAACGGAATGAGCTATAATTCCTATGTTATTCTAGATGAAAAAATTGCGGTTTTTGATACCGTTGACGTAAATTTCACTCACGAATGGCTCGACAATCTTGCAAGCGCACTTGACGGAAGAAAGCCCGATTACCTGATCATTCAACATATGGAGCCCGACCACTCCGCCAATCTTGTCAACTTTATTAAAACGTATCCCGATGCAAAAATCATAGCAAGCCCCAAGGCATTTGCTATGATGGACAAC
>JAZLBH010000153.1:0-17341 GCA_045613605.1 Eubacteriales bacterium | reverse complement strand
TATCACACAGCACATCGGTGCTTACAGAGTAAGTATAAACGGCAAGGATATGACATTCCTTGACACACCCGGACACGAAGCGTTTACTGCTATGCGTGCTCGTGGTGCACAGGCAACTGATATTGCAATCCTCGTTGTTGCGGCGGATGACGGTATCATGCCCCAGACAATAGAAGCTATCAACCACGCAAAAGCGGCAGGTATTGATATTGTAGTAGCTATTAATAAGATGGATAAGCCCACGGCTGATCCCGATACAGTTAAGCAGGAGCTCACAAGATACGATCTCGTTCCTGAAGAATGGGGCGGCGACGTTATCTGCGTTCCCGTTTCAGCTAAAACTCATAAGGGTATTGAGGACCTTCTTGAATCCGTACTTCTCGTTGCAGAGGTTAAGGAACTCAAGGCGAACCCCAACAGACACGCGAAGGGTATCGTAATCGAAGCTAAGCTTGATAAGGGTAGAGGTCCTGTTGCGACAGTTCTTGTTCAAAACGGTACACTTCATAGTGGAGATATCGTTATAGCAGGTACTGCAGTTGGACGTGTAAGAGCTATGACAGACCACAATAGAAGAACTCTTAAGGAGGCAGGTCCTTCAGTTCCTGTTGAAATTATCGGTCTTGCAGATGTACCCGTTGCAGGCGATGAATTCAACGCGGTTGCGGATGAAAAGATGGCTCGTGAGCTTGCTGAGCAGAGAAGAGCACAGGCTAAGGAAGAAATCTTCAAGGCTAATGCAAGAGCAAATCTTAACGATTTGTTCAACCAGATTTCCGAAGGTATTAAGGATCTTAACGTTATCGTTAAGGCGGACGTTGACGGCTCTGCCGAGGCAGTTCGTGCATCACTTCAAAAGCTTACTAATGAAGAGGTTAAGGTTCGCGTAATTCACTCTGCAGTTGGTGGCATCACCGAGGGTGACGTAATGCTTGCGGCGGCTTCAAACGCTATTATCGTTGGCTTTAACGTTCGTCCTGATAAGGGTGCTATGGACTCTGCGGATAGACAAAACGTTGAAATTAGAACTTACCGCGTAATTTACGAATGTATTGAAGAAATTACAGCGGCTATGAAGGGTATGCTTGCTCCTAAGTTTAAGGAGGTTGTACTCGGTCACGCTGAGGTTCGTCAGACAATCCGTGTTCCCAATGTTGGTACAATTGCAGGCTCTTATATCACCGACGGTAAGGTTACAAGACAAAGCGACATTCGTGTTGTTCGTGACGGTATCGTTATCTTCGAGGATAAGATCTCCTCTCTTAAGAGATTCAAGGATGACGCAAAGGAAGTTGCTTCCGGCTATGAATGTGGTATCGGACTTGAAAAGTTCAATGACATTAAGCTTGGTGACATTCTTGAAGCATTCATCATGGAAGAAATCAAACAGTAAAATAAAATTAACGGCAGGTCGTTGTGACCTGCCGTTTTTCTTTTTTATATTTTTGTCTTTATTAATTTTCCACCGTTATTTTCGATAATGTGTGCATTTCCGCCGCAGGTTATAGAGCGATACAATTCACCGTTAATAAATTCAAGCGCCGAAAGATTTTCAATTCCGTATGCGGTGGCTCCCTTGCCACGCGCAAGCATTATTTCATCAAAATCGTTTGCGCGCTCGTTGTAGTGCGGGGAAACGGTGCCCTTTATCCAACCAAGACCCTTTTGCATTGAGTAGAGTCCGTCGCGGTTTTCAACCAGCTCAGAATCTGTGTAAATATCCTCAAACCAACAAATCGCACCTGCCGAAAGTCCGCAAACGATGACGCCGCGCTCGTATGCATCCCTTATAAGATCAAGAAGTCCGAATTCCTGCCATCTTTTGAGCATATAGAGGGTATCCCCGCCGCCAATATATAGAAAATCCGCTTTTTCAAATTTACTCTTGATTTTTTCTAAATTCATTTCTCCGTAGACGGTGAGAGCAACGTCGGCTTTGATATCGAAAACCGAGGTGTAAGTTTTTCTAAAGCTGTTGAAATAGGGCATGCTATCGTGACTTGCCGTGCCGATGAATAGTCCGTAAGGACGGGCATCACCTGCGTGCTCACGGGCAAGAGAAGCAATATAACGATCTATTTCAAGAGTTTCCTTGCTTTTTATTTCACCACCGCCGATTGCGATGATCCTTTTCGTAATTGACATATTTTTCTCCATTTCGGGTAATCAAATCTAAATGTATATCCATTTTAGCACATAAATATGCAAAGCGCAAGAGAAATTTCGGTCGCAAAATATGAAATAATTCACTTATTTGTTTTTCCTTTCGATAAAATAGAATGAAAATGCTGTCCTTTTATTAATTTTACTCTGTTTTATGCTCAAAATCGCACGAACGGTTTTAATTGACAGTGAAAAAACGGAAATATATAATGAAATTACCAAATCTGCAAAGGAAGGAAAAATTATGGACAGAAAAGAAATTAAAGCAAAAATTATAAGAGGAGTTACTGTTGCGTTGCCGATAGTGTTGGTGTCGATACTTGCGGTTCTGATTGTAGTGGCTATGGATATGTCGGAGGAAAATTCGGTTCCCGTGTTCAACGACAACGTCGATACGACCCCATCTACAACAATACCAAGCGGTAACGTCTTAGGGGAAGGGGACGGTGCTCAGGGTGAGGGCTCTCAGCAAGGCCCATCAAACGATGCGACTGATAAGGGACTTTTGTTTACAAGCAACGGGGATGGAACGTGTGCGCTTGAGGGTTTGGGTGCTTGCGGGGATGATTTTATTGTTGTTCCTTCGGTTAGCCCAAACGGAGACACCGTGGTTGAAATATCGGATAACGCGTTCAAAAGCTGTACTCAAATAAAGGGCATTGAATTGCCGTCGACCATTACAAGAATAGGGGCATATGCATTTTATTGCTCGAGTATAAAGGAAATAAGCATTCCCGCAAGTGTTAGAATCATAGGCAACTGTGCTTTTTCCGGATGCAGGAGCCTTGAAGCAATAGAGGTTGAGGTGGAAAACACAAGCTACTGCTCGTCCTCGGGAGTCCTTTACAGCAAGGACGGAAGCACGCTTATTACATATCCTGCAGGAAAAACTGATAATTTTGCCATAATTTCTCGTAACGTTACTGAAATATCAGATATGGCATTTTACAGATGTAACTACGTTACAAAGGTTACCTATCACGGTAGCAGCACGGCGTGGAAAAAGGTGTATATCGGCTCGGGTAATGACGTTATTGAGGAAGCAACTATTTATTGCGCAGGCGACGGAAGTAAATAAGAAAGCCGCTCACGAACAGTGGGCGGTTTTTTGTTAAATTGGGATTTATCGGTTACTTTTTTGAAAAAAAGTAACCAAAAAACTTTTTATAGGGCTTCGCGGCAACACCAATAATATCAGTGCAAAACCGTAGGGGTCGACGTCCTCGACGACCCGCACATAAATAAGCAACTAACCGATAAATCAAAATTTGAATATCATCATTTATGTTGCGTAATGCTTTTCTTTTTTGTCAACAATAGAGACGAAAGAGGGTGTTGACATGAAAAAAAGAGGAAAAATAAAGAGAGTGCTTGTCATTATTTTGGTAGTGTTTTTGGCTATATTAATAATTTTATCGATTTCGGCGGGGCTTTACGTTATGGACCTTACAAAAGAGCCGCTTGACATGTCCTTGTTCCGCCTTGACAGAGCAACTTCGGTAAGTAAAATATTCGTTCAAGAGCAGGGGGAATGGGTTGAATGGTGTGATGAACGGATCCTTGGTGAGCACAATTTTGAATTTGTATCCATAGAAAGCATTCCAAAGGATTTGATCAATGCCTTTGTTGCCATTGAGGACAAGAGATTTTTTGAGCACGACGGTGTTGACTGGTACCGCACCTTAGGTGCTATGGCAAATTATTTTCTTCATTTTGACAGTAATTTTGGCGGTTCAACTATTACTCAACAGCTTATAAAAAACGTAACCGGTCAAAACGAGGTCAGTATTCAACGCAAAATTCGTGAAATAAAATGGGCGCTGGAGCTAGAGGAACAATTAAGCAAAACGGAAATACTTGAGTTGTATCTAAACGTAATTAATCTTTCGGATAACTGCTATGGAGTGGGGAGCGCATCAGCGCGATTTTTTTCAAAAGAGACGCGTGAGCTTACTCTTTTGGAATGTGTTACCATTGCCGCAATAACCAACAATCCAAGCTATTACAATCCCATAACACACTCGGAAAACAACAAGGAAAGGCGCAATCTTATTCTTTCTCAAATGTACGAGCAGGGATATATAACAGGTGAAGAGCTTGAAGCAAATTATGACCGCGAAATTGAACTTGATCCGGACGATAGCGTAGTAAGGTCGAGCGTGCATTCGTGGTACGTCGATATGGTAATAAATGACGTTATTTCCGATTTGCAAGTGGAGAGGGGAATGACAAGGCAGGGTGCCGGAGCGCTGGTTTTCGGGGGCGGTCTTGAAATTTATATTCAAATCGATCGCGATATACAAAATATTATGGATGAATATTATAGGGACACTTCAAATTTTCTCTCGGGAGAGGGGGCGCAAAGCTCCATGATAATAATCGACCCTCAAAACGGTGATATTTTGGGAGTTGTCGGCGCGATAGGTGAAAAGGAGGCAAATCGCATTCAAAATTATGCCACTGATACCCTGCGACCGCCCGGCTCAACGATAAAGCCACTGTCGGTTTATGCCCCCGCACTTGAGATGGGAGTAATAAATTACGGAAGCGTATACGACGACACACCGTATTCATTTGAGAATAACAAGGCTTGGCCTAAAAATGCAAACGGTGTATATCACGGTCTTTCCACCATGAGCTATGCAGTTGCAAATTCAACCAACACCATTCCGCTTAAAATTTTAGATGAAATTGGGCTTTCGCACTCGTTTTATTTTTTGCGCGATTATCTTCATTTAGATGAATTGATCGAGCAGGGGAGGGATGCAAACGGAGCATTCATCACCGATATGGACTATGCGGCACTTGGCTTGGGACAGCTAAATTACGGTGTGAGTGTGCGCGATATTACTGCGGCATATTCAATTTTTGCAGATGGCGGTAATTATCACGCGCCGCGGTCCTATTCCTTGGTAAAAAGCTCAAGCGGTGAGGTTTTGCTTGAGAAAAAGGTTACCGCCGAGCGAGTTATAAGCAGTGCCAACGCAGAAATTATGACAAAGCTTTTAGAGGAGGTCGTGTGGGGCGGCACCGCTAATGATTTGAGTCTAAAAAACAAGGTTGCCGTTGCGGCAAAAACGGGCACAACTCAGGATAATAAGGACAGATGGTGTATCGGTTATACTTCCTCTTTGATCTGCGGTGTGTGGTATGGATACGAATATCCAAAAGAGATCCCAAGGGCTGAGAAAAATCATTTTTTAGATGCTTTTGACAGGGTCTTGACAAAAATATACAAGGAGGACGTGCGCTCCTCCTACGCCGATAGAAAATTTGATGAGAGTGCCGGACTCGTCAGGGTGAATTACTGCATGGATTCGGGGCTTTTGCCAAGTGATGCCTGCCTTTGCGACCCACGTGGGTCGCGTATAAAAACAGGGTATTTCGTTGAGGGTACTGAGCCTTCATCCCTTTGTGAAACGCATATTTTAGTGGAATATGACGTGGTCTGCGGTGGAGTTGCAACGGTTTTTACTCCCGAAGGGCATATAGAGAGAGTCGGAATGCTCCTCGTTGAAAGAGAGCTTCCGATGCAAATCATCATAAGTGACGCGCAGTATGTTTATAGAGAGCTTGGGGACGACATTTTACCTTCATTCAAGGCAAACGAGCCGTTTTTTGCTCCCTTGGAGGACGGTGAAAAAAAGAAATATTTTGGCATAAGCATCAGCAAATCGCAGTTTAACCGTCTTTCGACCGCACATTTTACCTTTTCCGATTTGGTTTTTACAAGGAATTTGATGCGCTAAATTGGGATTTATAGGTTAGTTACAAAGAAAAGAATTTTCGCTTTTTTGAAAAAAAGCTCGCAAAAAACTTTTTAAAGCACTTCGTAATAATAGCCGTAAAGCTTGTGCTAACTCCACTAAACTTCGCGCAAATTACGGCACTCGATTCTGGAAGCACTCGTGCCAATTGTTTTTGTTCGCAAACGAACAAAAACTGTAATTTGCTACTATCAAACATAGCCATTTGCTATGTATATGGCTATTAGTTAAACAGCAAATTATAGATTTTTTCTGCGCCTGTTAAAATGCAGAAAAAATCGTTATGTGTTATTGTGCTTTAAGCACAATAACACAATTTGCGTCGAGTTTTGCCGCGAAGCACCTTTAAAAAGTTTTTGGTTCTTTTTTTTAAAAAGAACATTATTCCTTAATAAACTAACTATTAGATAAATCAAAATTTGAAGTACAAAAAATCCCTGCTTGTGCAGGGACAAATTAGTTATAAGTTTATATAATAATTCTGTTAGTATAAAGTTGATTTAACCTTATACGAAGAGCAAAATAAAGGAGAATAACTCCCGAATCGGCATAACAAAAATTTTATATATTAGAGCTATAAAAATAAAGTAAACAAAGTTAAAGAAATCTCCAATAGAATTGATATTATATTCGGAACAAAAAGTATTGAAATTATAATCGGAACATGCAGACAAGCAGAAAATGATAGTAAACATCAAAACGATTAAAATAATAAGTTTTATTACACGATTTTGTTTCATAACAAATCCTCCTATATGTATTTGTTATTTTAATTATATCATACAAAAACCAAAATGTCAAGCAAAAAAAGCTCCCATACAATAAGGGAGCTTTATTTTTTCGAGCTTTTATTTATTAAGTATTCTTTCGCTGTTCATTATCCTATATCCAATAATCAAAAGAACGATGCTATAGAGCAACGTTGTGCCCACTGAAACAAGGACGCTAATCGGATTGATAACGTTTAGAAAGATAGATTTGAGCGTAACGATTGTATTAATAAAGGGAACAAAGTTAATGGCAAAATTTATATTGCCGGTTTCTATATACATAGTTAGCGCACTAAGCATAGTTGGGATGAGTGAGAATAACGATATGCGCAAGCTACCCTCTTTAACGGTTTTGGCTTCTACCGAAAGAACACTGATTGCCGCCGCAGAGAAAAGAGCAAAGCTCAACATTATAGCAAAGAATATAAAAATTTGAAGCGCGGACATTTTTAAGCCTGCACCGTTCATCATACTATTGTCAAAGCTGAAGGATACCATATACCCCGCAGCAGAGATTATCGCGCTGATACAAGAGAAAATAAATACGGTAGAAACCTTTGCAAAATAGAGTGACTTTCTGCTCACTTGGGTCGCAAGAATACCTTCAAGAGAGCCCCTCTCCTTCTCACCGCAAAACATATCTAAAGCCATACCGGATGCTCCGGTCGCTATAAACATAACAAGCATCATTGGAGCAAGCATAGCTAAATATGAATTGGAGTCCGCTTCGTCAAATGTAGAAACGTCTTGAGCGACATAGGTATATTCATTCAAATTTTCAATGCTTTCACCGTGCTGATTGAAAACGCTGATAACATATGCATTTTTTTGCGCTTCAATGCAGCCTGTAATTATGCTTAAAGCCGTTGCTGATTTGGGTGAATTCATGTCGTAAACAATGGAATACCCATTTTCATTTTTATCTATGATCAAGGAGCTTTTGCTTGTTTTAAGATTATCGTAAGGATCGTCACTGTCGACAACGCTTACATTTATTCCCGAAAGGTTTAGCATCTCAATAAAATCCGCCAGCTCCTCTTTTGAGCTCGTTGAAATTGAAATGTTCTCTGCAATAGAAATTTCTGCGTTTTTCATTGCTTGATTAGATGCATATAACATTAACGGGATAATTAAAATTGGCACAAGCATCAAAAGAAGACTTCTCTTGTCACGAAAGCAGCATATTAATTCTTTTTTGAGGATTATAAGATATTTTTTCATCTCTTTTCACCTCCATCTCTAAGCTTGAAGAACATATCGGAAACGTACTTACAGCCGTGCTTTTGTAAAAGCTCTTCTTTTTCACCCTCGGCAATCACCTTTCCCTCATCAATAAATACAATGTTATCGCAAAGCGTTTCCATTTCGTGAGCATTGTGGGTAGAAAGAAGGATGGTTTTGTGCTTTTCTTTACAAAATAGAATGAAATCTTGAACTTCTTTAATTGAGTTTATGTCAAGACCGGTTGAAGGCTCATCTAAAAGAAGAACATCGGGATTGTGAATGATTGAACGTGCAAATGCAACCTTTTGACGCATGCCGCGTGAAAAGCCTGTAACTTGTCTATCCAAAAAATCGTTCATACCAAGCAGATCAGAGAGCTCAGCCAAGCTTTTTTCTGCGTCTTGAGGGTCCATTCCCTGTAAATCTGCAAAGTATAAGATGTTTTCTCTTGCTGTGAGCTTGTCATAGAGAGAAACGTCACCGCCAAGAAGAATGCCGATTTGCTTGCGAGCCTCAATGGGATTTTTAACCGTATCCACTCCGTTTATGGTGATTGTGCCGCTGTTTTGTTTTAAAAGAGTAGCTATCATTCTCATCGTAGTGCTTTTGCCGGAGCCATTACCGCCGATAAGTCCCGTGATCATTCCGGGCTCTGCGCAAAAGGAGAGATTGTTAACCGCAACCTTTTTGCCGAAGCTTTTAGTAACATTTTCAACAATTATCATAACGATCCTTTCGGTATTGTCTGTTTATTGCAATACTTTTATTTTTTCTTGCCCGATTTTTTGTTCATCGGCTTGTCAAATTTTTTATTTTGTTTTGGAACTGTTTTTGTCTTACTTGAAGGTGATTTTGCACCTTTTTTGTTATTTTTGTCGAGCTTTTTATCATTTTTGCTACCCGATTTCTTGTCCGATTTTTTCTCAAAATGCGGTGTTCTTTCGGGTCTAACAAGACATTCTCCACTAAAACCGATAAGGTCCTCGCGTCCTGCTTTTATAAGGGCGGAGCGTACCTTATTAGCATTATCGGGCTTATTGAACTGCAAGAGAGCGCGTTGCTCACTCTTTTCCTCATAGGTCGTGGGAACGTAAACCTTTTTACCTGTCAATGGGTTGATGCCCGTGTAGTACATAACCGTTGACGCGGTGCCGGGCGTGGGATAATAGTCCTGTACCTGCTCGGGTGCATAGTGCTCCGCCTTTAAGTAGCAGGCAAGCTCAATTGCCTCGTTCACTGTTGAACCCGGGTGGCTCGACATAAGATATGGAACGAGATATTGCTCCTTACCGATCTCGCGGCAATAGTCGAAATACTTCTTTTTGAACGCGTTGTATACGTCGATATGGGGCTTGCCCATACAGTCAAGAACTCTATCCGAAATATGCTCTGGCGCAACCTTAAGCTGACCTGAAACGTGATCCTTAACAAGCTTTTTGAAGAAAGCATCGTTGTCATCGTACATCAAGTAGTCAAAACGAATACCCGATCGGATAAACACCTTTTTAACCTTAGGAAGCTGCTCGATTTTCCTAAGCATTTCCATATATTCGGTGTGGTCGACCTTCAAATTTTTACAGGGAGTGGGCGCCAAGCATTTCTTGTTTGAGCAAACTCCGTGCTCGAGCTGATGGTCGCACGCAGGATATCTAAAGTTCGCGGTTGGTCCGCCAACGTCGTGTATGTATCCCTTGAAATCGGGCATTTCGGTGATGATTTGTGCTTCGTGCAAAACACTTTCTTCACTTCTTGAACGAACAGTTCTTCCTTGGTGGAACGCGAGCGCGCAGAAGTTACATGCGCCAAAGCATCCTCTGTTGTGGGTTATTGAAAATCTTACCTCTTCGATTGCAGGAACACCGCCGTCCTTAATGTAGGATGGGTGGAATGTTCTCATATAGGGGAGGGCATAAACCTTATCCAATTCCTCTCTCTCAAGCGGAGGCATCGGGGGATTTTGAACGAGAATTTTGTTATCGTAATGCTCGATAATTGCTTTTCCGTTAATGCTATCCTGATTTTTATATTGAATGCCGAATGCGTCGGCATATTTTTTCTTGTCGGTTTTAAGCTCGTTGTAATCGAATTCTGCCGCAACGGGATAATGCACCGTGTCGTCTGGATTTGCAAGATAGCAGGTACCCCTTACGTCACGAATTTTCTTGACGGGCACACCCTTGTCAAGCAAAAATGCGATTCTGCGAAGAATGTTTTCACCCATTCCGTAGGTAAGAATATCGGCACGAGAGTCAACCAAAATTGAACGGCGCACCTTATCGTCCCAATAATCGTAGTGGGCAAAACGGCGCAAGGACGCTTCAAGACCGCCGATAATAATCGGCACGTCACCGTATGCTTCGCGTATTCTGTTACAGTAAACTATTGTCGCGCGGTCGGGACGGTTGCCCATCTTTCCACCTGCGGTGTAGTAATCGTAATTTCTTCTTCTTTTGGCAACTGAATAGTGCGCGACCATTGAGTCAATGTTTCCCGCGGTAACAAGGAAGCCAAGACGCGGACGTCCAAATTCCTTGAATGAGTCGCAGCTCTTGTAGTCGGGCTGTGAGAGAATTGCGATTCTAAACCCTTCCGCCTCAAGAACTCGCGAAATAATCGACACGCCAAAGGACGGGTGGTCAACGTATGCATCACCCGTAACGTAAACGAAGTCGGGCCTGTCCCAACCGCGCTCGTCCATCTCTATTCTATTTATAGGAAGAAAACCCATATTTTCCTGTGTTTTGTTCATTTTTGTTTCCTTAATAATCTTTTAGTTTGTAATTTCGGGCCAATCAACAACCGTTGTTCCAATATTGGTGATAAACAATTTATCTCTGGTGTTGGTTGATATGTCAAGTGGCATAATTACCTCAATTGAAATTAAATTGCCATTTTCAAATTTATAATTATAAGTATATTCGGTATCTGTAGATGCTTCCCAAGTCAAGGTGTATGAATTTGTAGATTCGTCAAATACAAAATCGTCATAGTCGTATTCATAGTCTAAGCCGGCAAATCTGAATTTACTTAATGAAACTTGATGTTCTTCTCGAATTTTATTTTTATAAATTCCTTCTTCCCATTTATTATTCGATTTATCAGTCCACGTATATGTATCTGTCGCCCAAGATAATGTGTAACCGGTTTGAAAATCTTCATAACCGATGTAAATCATTTTTTCATTAAAAGGATATCTTTCATACTTTTTGTGAGGGTAATCTATTGATTCAATAACCTTTTCATCATCATATAAATATATCATAGTATAGTTGAGATGATCAAATGCATAGTGCCATTCCTCAACGGTTACGGTGTATCTTGGAATACCGAAAATACTTTTTACAGTGTCTTGAAGATTGCAGGATGTAAGTGTTGCAAATACCATTATTACAAGTATTAAAGATACAAGCTTTTTCATTGATTTTCTCCTTTTATTGATTTTCCCAATTTGTAACGGACGCCCAAAAGGGCGTCCTCTTATTGTTTGGTTTTCTTTATACCTAAAATTTTGCGTATGATTGACGAAAGAAGAGTTGGAGTTTTATAGAGCACGATCTTCATAAAATCACCTCAAGCAAGTAAATTGACTTATGTAGTCAATTTCATTATATGAAGGATGGTTTTATTTTGATAACTCTTTGCTTTCAATCACGAAAAGCCCACCCTTTTTAGTGCTAACCATCGCAAAATTTTCTAAAACCTCATTTGAAATGGCAAACGAAGGGTCATTTTTTGTTAATTTTGCATTTTTGAGGGGATATTTTGCGCCGTCAATGGAAACTCCTTTGGCTTCCTTGTCGGCAAGGATGAGTCCAAAATATTTGTAATCACTTTTTGCAACGAGTAGGGAGGAGCGCTCCCTCAGATAACGCGCGCGATTACGTCCGTCGCAAATGGTTGTGTAAACGCCAACCCTTGCAAGCGCCTCAAGCAAATATAGATTTGAAAGAGTGTGGTCAAGGCGACCCGAAAGACCGCCAATGATGTAAAGCTCGTCAGCACCGTTTTCAAGCGCAATATTTATAGCGAGCTGTGTGTCGGTTTCGTCCTTTTCGGCAGGCACTCGCACGATTTTTGCGCGCGAGCAGAATGCTTTTTCCTTTGTGGAGTCAAAATCACCCACAATAAAGTCGCATCTTTCGGCAAGGCCGAGCTTTTTAGCGTTGTCATATCCCGAGTCTGCGGCAATAACAAGTGCACCTTCGGGAATGGCGGCTTCAAGTGCGGATTTCTCCACCTCGCCGCCGATGAAAATGTATGATTTCATAATTTTCTCCAAAATTAGTTTTGCGTGGAACTCTCCTTCCGTCGCGGACGAGCCGCGCCACCTCCCTCGACAGAGGGAGGCGAGAGGTTGAGTTGATTTTGTGGTTTGATAATAGAGTTTTAGTTTAATTAAAATTGTTAGTTTCGTATGAGTTTAGCACTAACTCTCGGCCCCATCTGACGAGGGGGCTGTCACCGAAGTCGGGTGGGGGAGAGAACCCTTAACTAATGTATCTATATACTCGCAAACATTATAAAAATTGTTATCAATATCCAAATTGCAAATTCTTACAACTGTTAGATCCATTTCTTCCAAACGCCTGGTGCGAATCCTATCTTTTAAGATTTGATTTGACTCATAATGACCTGAACCGTCAAGTTCAATTATAAGCTTGGCTTTCGCACAATAAAAATCTGCTATATAATTGCCTATTGGTTTTTGTCTTTGAAATTTAATGGGATATTTATTGAGAAATATATACCAAAGCTTTCTTTCTTGTTTGGTCATATTTTTTCTCAAAACTTTTGCGATTTTGACGTTTGATTTGTTATATTCCTTCATTATAAATCACTTATCCCACTTGTTTTTATTTTTGAGTGCGGCATAGATTTCAAGGAAGCTATCGTGACGGGATTTGGATATCTCTCCGTTTTTAACTGCTTCGAGAATCGCACATCCCTCTTCCTTGGTGTGTGAGCATTTGGTGTAACGGCACTGTCCTATGTAGTCGCGGAATTCACGCATATTATACGCCAAGTCCTCTTTATCAAAGAAGTTAAATCTTTCAAAATCAAGGAGTGAAAATCCGGGTGTGTCCGCAATATAGCCTGAATTTTCTTTGTCACTTATGGGGTAGAGCTCAACGTGACGCGTGGTGTGACGTCCGCGCTGAATTTTAACGCTTATTGTGTTAGTGGTGAGTGATAATTCGGGGAAAAGCGCATTGAGAAGCGTTGACTTTCCAATACCCGAAGCACCCGCAAAGGCACTTGTCTTGCCGTCGAGCTGAGTGTTAACGAATTCTCGTATCGCGTCAACTCCCTCGCCCGTTTTTGCACTCAAAACGAATGCGTTATATCCTGCTTTGATATATATTTCCTGCAATTCCTTTGCATATTCGGGTGCAAGATCGCATTTGCCGATGATGATAACGGGTTCAATGTCATTATGCTCCGCAATGCAAATAAGCTTGTCAATCGTTGGGAGCACGGGGGCAGGGGATGCCGCCGCCATTGAGATAAACATAACGTCAAGGTTAGCCATTGGGGGACGGATAAGCTCATTTTTGCGATCAAGAATATCCGAAATTCTTATATCGTTGTGCTTTGTGTCCATCACCTCAAGTGAATGATCGGTGTAGATCACCTCAACGTTGTCACCAACGAGGGGCTTTATGTGATTGTGTCTGAAGGAACCGCTTGCCGAGCAGGATATAAGGCGCGAGGCAAGAGGCGAATCGGTATTAAAATTTTTGTTGTGAGTGTCATGATCGACAAGCTTTATCGTGTAAAGACCGCCAACACCCTTCAAAATTTTTCCGTGTGTTCTGTATTCCATTCTATTTCCGTTTCTGTAAAATGTTGTGAATTGTTAGAGTTATATTCAACCCTATCGTCGGGTGAGATAGAAAACCAAATTATCAATGATACTGCAATTATAACGAGCAACGTGCATATAATTCCCATAATTATTGACATCCACTTGCTTTCCTTTAAGTCGTTAACTATCTTTTCGTCGTCAATTGCCACGGTGTTTGTTGCTTTTGGTAGCTTTTGTGAATGTGTTGGCGGAATAGCGCCGGAGTGAATTCTTGGGTTTTTACCCGTATGTGCCGGATAAGAGGTGATTGCTATCGTCTTGTCGGCTTGGTAAGGAGTTCTTCCTGTTTGAGATGGGGTTCTGCCCGTCTGAGAAGCGGTTCTTCCCGTTTGAGAAGCGGTTCTTCCCGTGGGATATCTTTGCTCGCTTCTGGGCACAAACGCACCGGAATGAGACGTGTTTTTCTTAAAATATGCTTGATTATCAACAAAGCTTGCTCCACGCTCACTCATTGGATAAATATTTCTGTTTGAAACGTTAGAAGCGTTGATATAGGGCTTTCTATCAATGATTTTATATCGGCTTGAGTTTTTGTCACTGCCGAAAATTGTTTTGGAGTTTTGGCGAAGTGCACGAATATCGGTCAGCATCTCCATAGCATTTGCATAGCGCTTTTTGGGATTCTTTTCCATGGCGCGCAAAATAATTTGCTCAAGGCCTACTGAAATATCGTGTCTGTAAGCGCTTGGCGGAATGGGATCCTTGCTGATCTGCATTTTTGCCACCTCAGTAGCATTTTCGTGATAGAAGGGGAGTCGGTTTGTCATTGCCTCATATAGCATGACTCCAAGTGAGTATAGGTCACTTTCCGCCCTTGGCGCCTTACCCTGCGCTTGCTCGGGGCTAACGTAATAGACCGTTCCAAGTGCTACGTCGCTTCTTTCCCCTGAGCGATCAAGCATTGCATCAAGACGCGCAATGCCAAAATCGGCAACCTTAATGCTTCCGTTTTGCAAAAGGATAATGTTTTGCGGCTTGATATCGCAGTGAACGATGCCCTTTGAATGGATATAGTCAAGAGCTGAAAGAATTTGGTTGGCGTAATAAAGCACCTCTCGCTCGGGCAGAGCGCCGCGATGGTCGATATGCTTTTTCAACGTAATACCCTCAACGTATTCCATGATGATGTATTTAGTGCTGTTTGTAAAAACGGTATTATAAACCTGAACGATATTTGGATGCGACAAGAGCGAAAGTGCAGTTGATTCGTTAACGAAAAGTCGCACCTGACGTGCATTGTGCTCAAGCCTTTTGTTCATCATTTTAATGGCTACGGAGCGACCTGTTACCTGGTCGTAAGCACCGTAAACGGTAGCCATACCGCCGATACCGATAACGTTAACTATCGTGTATCTGCCTTCAAAGGTTTGACCTATAAAACTATCGTAAGCTGTCATTTGGCCACCTCCTCTTTGGTTGATAAGAGAATGGCTGATATGTTGTCGTCTCCGCCCGCTTCGTTTGCGAGCTTTATGTATGTGAAGACCTTTTCTTCAATACTGATTGGGGACAAAGCTACCTTTTTAAGATTTTCCCTTGGAACAAGACCGTGCAAGCCGTCCGAGCAAAGAAGAAAATAGGTGTCGCTTTTTGTTGATACTCTGCGGTCGTTTATATCAGGTTCAATTTCCTCTTTAATGCCAAGAGCCATCGTTATAAGATTTCTCTTTGGATGATGCTCTGCTTCCTCGGGTGTTATTTCTTTATTGTCAACAAGCATTTGAACGTAGGAGTGATCCTTTGTCATTTGCTTGATTTCTCTCTTTTTGATCATATACAAACGGCTGTCACCAACGTTTGCATAATATACTTTTGACTTGGACTCGCAAAATACTATTGCATTGAGGGTGCAGCCCATTCCGTAAAGGGAACGGTCCGCCCTTGATCTTTCAAGAATAGCCAAGTTTGCTTTGTTAATGCTTGAAAGCAGGTGTGCCTTGATCCTTTTGTTGTCAAATTTGGATTTTTCAAGCTCTTCAATACCCTCAAGCATTGATGCCATAAAGGTTTCCTCGGCAATTGCAGATGCAACCTTGCCGCCTGCGGCACCGCCCATTCCGTCGCAAACGACGGCTATTGTTATTCCATTTTTCAAACAAGAGATGCCAATGCAATCCTCATTAGCTTCTCTTACCATACCTTTATCGGTTAAGCCGTAAACGTTCATATTTGCTCCTTTTGGGTGGTTTGGTTTTCTTTCTTCATTTCGTCTCGGCGCAGCTGACCGCATGACGCGTTAATGTCCGCGCCAAGAGTTCTTCGCACCGTTGCGCGAATGCCTTTTTCTTCAAGCACTTTGGCAAATTTTTTAATTTGATCCTTTCCACTCTTTTTGAAATCCCTTTCCTTTACGGGGTTAACGGGGATAAGATTTACGTGGATTGGCATAGTTTCAGTTCTTGTTCTGAGCTTTGAATTAAGCTTTTTTGCAAGAGCGATGGCATTTTCTTCACTGTCATTTTCACCTGCGATAAGCGTATATTCAAATGAAATTCGTCTGCCCGTTTTTATAAAATAGGCTCTGCAGGCATCAAGCAGCTCATCCATACCCCATTTTTTGTTTACGGGCATGATTTTGCTTCTTATTTCATCGCTTGACGCGTGAAGTGATATTGAGAGGGTTATTTGAAAATCCTCCTCGGCAAGCTTGTATATTTTGTCTACAAGTCCGCAGGTTGAAAGGGAAATGTGGCGATATCCAATATTCAAGCCCTCCTTGTGACCTACGATTCGTAAGAATTTTACTACGTTGTCATAGTTGTCAAGAGGCTCACCGATGCCCATCATAACTATGCCGTCAATTCTCTCGCCAAGATCGACCTGGGCGGCAATTATTTGACCCAAAAGCTCGCAAACCTCAAGGTCGCGAACCTTTCCTCCAATGGTTGAGGCACAAAATGCACAGCCCATTCTACATCCAATTTGAGAGGAGATGCAAATGGTAGTGCCGTGCTCATATTTCATAACAACGCTTTCCACACAGTTGCCGTCGTCAAGCTCGAAAAGATATTTTACAGTTCCATCAATGGCTGACACGAGCTTTCTTCTGATTTTCGGAAGTGAATATTTTGCATTTTCAAATATTTTTTCTTTTGTTTTTGCCGAAAGATTTGTCAAATCGGCAGGGGAGATGCCCTTGTGCATGGGCGCAAAAATCTGTTTTGTTCTGAATTTTGCCTCGCCTATTGATAATACAAATGCTTCAAGCTCCTCGTATGTAAGGTTAAGAAGATTTTGCATAGTGTCCTCCTTTCAAGGAAAATTAATTGTTTTAAGTTTTGATTTATCGGGTTGTTCGCACAAACCAATTCTATAAAAAGTTTTGCGGAGCTTTTTTAAAAAGCGACCGAGGGTACGGGGCGAGTAGCCCTGTATTCGGCATTTCTTTTGTTAGCTTTTCTTTGTGCCTGTTTTGGCAAAGAAAAGCGGCTAAACCTTTTTGCTAGCAAGACTTGTTAGACGCTTTTTCTTTTGAGGTAAAAGGCCCAAAAGAAAAAGCTTTGCAAAAAGAAAATGCCGTTTTTTGCGCTAACGCCGCGCGGGCGCCACCT
>JAZLBH010000152.1:0-6909 GCA_045613605.1 Eubacteriales bacterium | reverse complement strand
CTTTTGTTAGCTTTTCTTTGTGCCTATTTTGGCAAAGAAAAGCGGCTAAACCTTTTTGCTAGCAAGACTTGTTAGACGCTTTTTCTTTTGAGGTAAAAGGCCCAAAAGAAAAAGCTTTGCAAAAAGAAAATGCCGTTTTTTTGCGCTAGCGCCGCGCGGGCGCCACCTTTGAAAAGGTGGACGAAACAATAGCACAAAATGAGTGCGAACAACTCTATAAATCCCAATTTAGCAACAAAAACCGCGGGACGAAATTATTCGCACCGCGGTTTGTTATTAAAATTAGAAAACAAGCTTTGTTAACACAAAATATATTGCAGCGATTTGCAAGGCTATGATAAGCGGAATGCCGATCATAAATTTCTTGTGCTGAGTTTTATGTCTGATTGCAAGCATTGTGAGGAGCATTGCAACCGAGCCGCCGAGCGCTGACCACAAAAGAAGTGTTGCCTCGGGAATTCTGCGTTTGCCTGTTCCTGCGATGCTTTTATCGTAGACGGTTATGATTATTGAAATAAGGGAAACCACCGCTACGTAAATAACACAAGCGGAAGCAAGGGGATATTTTGTCAACAAATCGAGCATAAATATTCTCCTTTTATTATCTTATTTTTTGGGGAAGGAATCCTTAAGACCAACAACGCGGTTGAACGTGTTTTCGTACTTGGAATCCTTGCAATAGTATCCGTCACGAACAAACTGGAACTTATCTCCTGCCTCTGCTTCAAGGAGGGAGGGCTCAATCTTACAATGCTCAACCTTGATAAGAGAATCGGGATTGAGATAATCGTTATATGTCTTATCCTCGGGAATATCGTTCGTATTTTCGATTGTGAAGAGATTATCGTAGAGCATAAGAGTAGCTTCCTCGGCAAATTTTGCGGAGAGCCAGTGGATCGTACCTTTAATCTTTCTGCCGTCAACGGGCATACCGTTTCTTGTTTCAAGATCGGCTGTGCAGTGAATTTCCTTAACTGTGCCGTCCTCATTTTTGATGATTTCGTTGCACTTAACGATATAAGCGCCCATCAAACGAACCTCGCCGTCGGGCTTCATACGGAAGAACTTTGGCGGGGGTACCTCGGCAAAGTCGCTCTCGTCGATATAAAGCTCGCGAGTGAAGGGAACTGCTCTCGTTCCCGCGCCCTCAACTGAAGGATTGTTAGGAACGTCAAAGTATTCAACCTGATCCTCTGGATAGTTGGTAACAACAACCTTGATAGGATTCTTAACGCAAATACGTCTGTTTGCAGTTGCGTTGAGCTCTTCTCTGATGCAGTGCTCAAGCATTTCGATGTCAACAAGTGAGTTTGCCTTTGCAACGCCTGCACTTCTTACAAAGTTGAAGATTGAAGAAGGTGTGTAACCACGTCTTCTGAGCGCGCAAATTGTTGGTAAGCGGGGGTCATCCCATCCGTCAACCATGTTGTTTTCAACAAGGTAACGAAGATATCTCTTACTCATTACGGTGTGAGTAACGTTAAGACGGGCGAACTCTCTCTGCTTAGGATTGGGATTGTTATTGATTCCAATGTTATCTATAACCCACTCGTAAAGGGGACGGTGGTTTTCAAATTCAAGTGAGCAAAGTGAATATGTGATGCCCTCAAGCGCGTCCTGAATGGGGTGAGCATAGTCGTAAAGAGGATAGATGCACCACTTATCACCCTGACGGTGATGGCTTGTGTGAACGATTCTATAGATTGCGGGGTCACGCAAGTTGATATTGGGAGAAGCCATATCAATTTTTGCACGGAGTGTGTGTGAACCGTCGGGGAACTCACCGTTTTTCATTCTTTCGAACAAATCAAGGTTTTCTTCAACGCTACGGTTTCTGTAGGGGCTCTCTTTACCTGCTTGTGTGAGTGTTCCGCGATATTCTCTCATCTCCTCGGCAGAAAGGTCACAAACGTATGCCTTGCCGTCCTTAATAAGCTTAATTGCGAACTCATAGCACTTGTCAAAGTAGTCAGAGCCATAGTAGATACCGCCTGAGGGGATTGCACCGAGCCAATGAAGGTCCTCGTATATGGACTCAACGTACTCGTTATCCTCTTTAGCGGGGTTGGTATCGTCGTAACGGAGGTTGAATTTACCGCCGTATTTTTTAGCTGTTTCATAGTTGATCATAATCGCCTTTGCAGAGCCGATATGAAGATATCCGTTGGGCTCGGGAGGGAAGCGAGTGATGATATTTATATTGGGATTTTCCTGCAAATCCGCGTCGATTATATCGTGTATAAAGTTGGAAGTGATTTCTGACATTTTATTTTCCTCTTAAGTTAAAATTTCTTAAGCATAGCATCAATTCTTGCTATTGTTTCGTCATAGCCGATTATCTGCATAACTGTGTAAAGGTCGGGCGCGTTTGTTTTACCTGTTACTGCAACACGAATGAACATTGAAACGTCCGCAACGTTGCCACCGAAGGCTTCGGGATTTGCCTTGTATTCCTTCATATCGGCAGCAAAGCCAATCTTTGTTGCAATTTCCTTGATTTTTTCAAACCAGGTATTCATATCGTCTGCATAATCATAGCTTTCCTTGAAAAGCTCAAGTGCTGTCTTGATATCGTCGCGCTTGAAGTTGTCTGGATACTCCTCCTTGATTTCGAACAAGGGAGCAAAGAAGAATCCCATGTAATCCTTTGCGTCAGACCATTTTGCCAGGTCCTTACGGGGCTTCTTACCTCCGCGACCGATTGCAAGGATTGCCTTTGACATTTCCTCGTTTTCACGAAGGAGTGTAGCAAATTCTTTATCGAATTCCTGTGCCCAGTCAAGCAATCTTTCGTAAACTGTATCTGCATCCATTCTTGAAATAACGTTCTTTGAAACGTCATTGAGCTTGTTTATATCGTAAAGACAGCCGGAGCTTGACATTTTCTTGAGAGAGAAGGGGAAGTCTGTATACTTCTTATCGGGATTTTGTGCGTGCCAATCCTCGTAGTTGGAGTTAAGCAAGGTCATAACGTATTCAACAACGCAGTCCTTGTCATAACCGAGCTCGCGGTAGTATTCCATATTGGAACCGAGGTCGCGCTTTGAGAATTTCTTCTTTGAGCCGTTTTCACCCATTTGCATAATGGGGGAGATATGTGCATACTTGGGAAGCTTGAATCCAAGGTATCTGAAAAGCATAATGTGACGTGACAAGCTTGCATACCATTCGTCACCGCGGATAACGTGAGTAGTACCCATGAGGTGGTCGTCGATTGCGTGCGCAAAGTGGTAGGAGGGAACTCCGTCACTCTTCAAAAGAACCTCGTCACGGTCGTTTTCTGGTAATTCACGGTCGCCCTTTATAAGGTCGTTGAATTTGATCTTCTTATCTGGATCGCCGTCGGAGAGCATACGAAGAACGAAGGGATCGCCTGCTTCAAGATGCGCCTTAACCTCATCGATGGTGAAGCTACGGTTTTTGAGCATTTCTTCTCTTTGCTCACCGTTGTCCTCGTGCCAGTCCTTGGCCTTAACCTCTGCCTTTTTGTCTACGGAATTGAGTGCTTCAAGCTCTTCTTTTGTTGTGAAAACGGGATATGCCTTGCCTTCTTCAACAAGCTTTTTCGCGAAAACGTGATAGATGTCAACTCTCTTTGATTGCTTGTAGGGACCGTAAGCACCACAGTCGGTGAGGTTGCCGTTTTCGTCGAGGATTGCACCCTCATCAAAGTTGATTCCGTAATAGTTGAATGTTTTTATAAGACTTTCCGCTGCGCCTGCAACCTCGCGCTTAGCGTCCGTATCTTCAATTCTGAGATAGAATACACCGCCGCTTTGGTGAGCAAGGCGCTCGCCAACGAGAGTGGGGAAGAGACCGCCAAAGTGAACGAAGCCCGTGGGACTTGGTGCAAAACGCGTTACCTTTGCGCCCTCGGGAAGCTGACGCGCGGGATACATTTCCTCAATCTCCTCGGGAGTTTTGGTTACGTGCGGAAAAAGTAAATCTGCTAAAAGTTTGTAATCCATATCTAAAAATCCTTTCGGTTTTATATCAAAAATAGTATTTCAAATGCTCTGTGGCTTGTCTTAACGTTGAGCTTTCTCCGTGACCGCTATAGAGCCAACGGTTTTCACGTTCGGCAAGCATTGTAAGTGCTTTAATAGATGATTTAAGTGCGCTGACGTCACCGCCGTACAAATCGTATCTGCCAAAGCCCTGCGCAAAAATCGTGTCGCCCGAGAGAAGGGAGTCGCCCGTATCATAACATACCGAGCCCTTTGTGTGACCGGGTGTGTGTATAACCTTAATGACTTCATTTCCCAAAGAAACGGTGTCACCGTCGCGTAGTAAAACGTCCGCTTTTTCGATGGTGAACTCATTGCCCGTGAAGGTGCGATAAGCATTTTTGTCGGAATCGGTTAGCATTTCGGCATCAAGCTCGTGAATATATAGCGGAGCACCCGTTTTATCTCGCAATTCCTGTGTGCGCCACATATGGTCAAAGTGACCGTGTGTCAAAAGAATGCCCTTTAGGGACAAATTCAACTCCGAGAGCTTTGTAAGAATCTTTTTTTCGGAGATTGAAGCATCGACAACAAACGCTTCATTTCCGTTGTGAACGATGTAACAATTTGAAGTAAAGCCCGTTGTGGGCAGAGCAATTATCTCCATATTTCCTCCAAAATTCAAATAATCGTAATATTATAACATAAAAAAACGAATTTATCAATAGAAAAATATAAAAAATATATCGCATCAGCAAAATCATTGTGAAAAATATACAAAAATCGCGCTTGAATTTCTACATTCAGTGTTCATAAATATCAAGAAAACACTTGAAAATGCAAGAAAAAATGTGTATAATAGATTTCAAGGTGGAAAATTATTGCCCGAAATATATTTTTGGTTATTAATTTAGCATTTTACATATTAATTTGAAAGGGCTCGGCAAAAGCCGGGCAAGGTAAATTCCTATGCAAAACATTGAAACAAAAAGAATCAGAACTCTGGCACTCCTCGGTCATAGTGGAAGCGGTAAAACTTCTCTTGCAGAAGCTCTTCTTCACGTAGCAGGTGCCTCTGACAGATTTGGTAACATTCCTGACGGTACAACAGTTTGCGACTACGATCCCGAAGAAATCAAGCGTGGTTTTTCTCTCGCATCAAAGGTTGCTCCCTTTATGTGGAAGAACACAAAAATCAACGTTCTTGATACTCCCGGTTTCCTTGATTTCGTAGGCGAGGTTAAGCAGTCACTCAGAGTTGCTGACGCGGCTCTCATTCTCGTTGACGGTAAGGCAGGCATCGAGGTTGGTACAGAGCTTGCTTGGGACTATGCTCAGGATGCAGGTCTTCCCACAGCATTCTTTATTAATAAATTCGACGATAACGAAGCAAGATTTGGTAGAGTTCTTGACTCTCTCCATGAAAAATTCGGTAAGAATATTTGTCCTTTGACCATTCCTATGGTACAGGACGGTAAGGTTCTTGGTGCTATCGACCTTATTAAGCAGGAAGCACACGTATTCAACGATAAGGGTCAGCACTCCATTCAGCCCGTTCCCGCTGAAAGCGTAGAGGCAATGGAAAAGTATCGCGATATGCTTATGGAAGCTGTTGCTACAACTGACGAAGACCTTATGATGAAGTACTTTGAGGGTGAAGAAATTTCCCCCATGGAAGCACTTAATGCTGTTCACGAGGGTGTTATCCACGGTGATATCGTTCCCGTACTTTGCGGCGCAGCTACAAAGCTTTGGGGCGTTTGGACACTCCTTGACGTAATTGACGAATCCTTCCCCAGACACACAGCTAAGAAGGTTGAGCTTCTTGAAAGCGGTGACGAAAAGGAAATCGAGCCCGAGGGTGAAACAGCTCTCTTCGTATACAAGACAGTATCCGACCCGTTCGTTGGTAAGATGTCCTTCTTCAAGGTTATGAACGGTACTCTCAGAAAGGATATGCTCCTTAGAAATACAACGACCGACACAAACGAAAAGATGGCACACATCTATATCGTTAAGGGTAAGACACAGACTGAGGTTGACACACTTTGCTGTGGCGATATCGGTATGACTGCTAAGCTTGCTAATACAAATACAGGTGATACGCTTGCTTGGAACAGTGATATCCACTATGCAAGAACAACATATCCCGAGCCCTTCATGGCTCAGTCCATTTCTCCTCTTTCCAAGGGTGATGAAGACAAGATTTCTCTTGGTATCACAAAGCTTGGTGAAGAAGATAAGACAATTAAATTCGAAAACAACCCCGAAACACATCAGCTCGTTCTTTACGGTATGGGTGATATGCATATCTCCGTTATCGAAGCAAAGCTTAAGGCAAGATTTGGCGTATCCGTTAAGCTTGACCTTCCCAAGATTGCTTACCGTGAAATGATTACAAAGAGAGTTCAGGTTCAGGGTAAGCATAAGAAGCAGTCCGGTGGTCACGGTCAGTACGGTGACGTTAAGATTGAATTCTTCCCCGGTGAAGAAGAGGGTCTTACATTTACTGAATCCACAGTAGGTGGCTCCGTTCCTAAGAACTTCCATCCTGCAGTTCAGAAGGGTCTTGAAGAATCCATGAAGCGCGGTGTTTACGGCTATCCCGTAATCAAGCTTGCTGCTAACCTCTTCGATGGTTCTTACCACGACGTTGACTCTAACGAAATGTCCTTCAAGATGGCTGCAAATCTTGCATACAAAGAATGTATGAAGCTTGCTAACCCCGTTCTTCTTGAGCCCGTTGGTGATCTTGCTGTTACAGTTCCCGAATCCTACGTTGGTGACGTTATGTCCAACCTTAACAAGAGACGTGGTAGCGTTATGGGTATGGATCCCGCTGCTAAGCGCGGTTACACAACTATCAACGCAACAATTCCTAAGGCAGAAATCCTTGATTATGTAATCACACTCCGTGCTATGACACAGGGTAGAGGTAGCTTCACATTTGTAGAAACAGGTT
>JAZLBH010000151.1:0-47590 GCA_045613605.1 Eubacteriales bacterium | reverse complement strand
GTTTCCATCCTTCCCCCATACCAGGGCTTTAGCGGCTCGGATTGGTATAAGGGAACGGCAAATGCTATTTACCAAAACCTTGAGTTCATCAAGAGATATCAAGCCGAATACGTTTTGATTCTCTCAGGTGACCATATCTATACAATGGATTATAACAAAATGCTCGAATATCACAAGGCAAATAATGCTGACTGTACTATCGCAGTTCTTGAGGTGCCTATGGAGGAAGCAAGTCGCTTTGGTATTATGAGCGTTAACCCCGATAAATCCATTTACAAATTCTCAGAAAAACCGAAAAATCCCGATAGCAATCTTGCTTCTATGGGTATTTACATCTTTAGTGCCGATAAGCTTTACAAATATCTCATTGAGGATGAAGCAAATCCTGATTCAAGCAATGACTTCGGTAAGAATATTATTCCAAATATGCTTTCAAACGGTGAAAGAATGTTTGCTTATAACTTTGAAGGATATTGGAAGGACGTTGGAACAATTTCTTCTCTTTGGGAAGCAAATATGGACCTTCTCGGTGAAAAGCCCGTTCTTGCACTTGATGATGAAAAGGCGAGAATTTTCTCACGTCACGAGAATGAAGCTCCTCAGTACGTTGGTGCTGATGCGATAGTTGAAAATTCCTCTATTACTGAGGGCTGTGAGATTCACGGCACGGTTATCAATTCAGTTCTTGGCTACGGCGTTGTGGTAGAAAAGGGCGCGGTTGTTCGCGATTCCGTTCTTATGCACCACGTAACCGTTGGTGAGGGCGCAACAGTTGAATACTCCATCCTTGACTCCGACGTAAGCGTTGGCAAGGGTGCAAGAATTGGCAGAGCACGCGAAATTGCCGAGGGTATTACCGTTATCGGCGCTGAAATGAGTGTTGCAGATGGCGAGGATATCGCTGACAACCAGATGATATATTCTGAATAATGAGGTGACGATATGAAAGCAGCAGGACTTATATTTTCCAATATACACGATGCATCCATTCCCGAACTCACAAAGCCACGCACAATGGCGAGCATTCCTTTTGGCGGCAGATACCGTCTTATAGACTTTGCTCTCTCCAATATGGTGAATTCGGATATCACTACAGTAGGACTTATCACACATAACAACTATCAGTCACTTCTTGACCATATCGGTACAGGTAAGGACTGGGACCTTGCGCGCCGCTCCGGTGGTATTAGAATTTTGCCACCCTTTATCACAAGTGGCACGCACGGCAACGATATGCTTTATAATACAAGACTTCAGGCTCTTGTCGGTGTTAAGAATTTCGTTGAAAATTGCGGAGCTGATCACGTTATCATTTCCGATTGCAATATGATCTGCAATATTGATTTTAGCGATGCTCTTGACAATCATATCGCAAATAATGCGGATATCACTATTATCACAAAGCTTGTAAATACATATGAGCTCAAATTCCCGCTTGATAAGTATATCAGAGTGGTTGACTACAATGATAAGGGCGAAATCGTAGATTACCTTCCTTATGACTCACAAGAGGGTGAGCTTCATATCAATACTAATATGATGATTATCAAGCGCTCATATCTTCTTTCTCTTATTAACGAGGCTGACGCCAGAGGATATGACAGCTTCTCAAGAGATATCATTATGAGAAATCTTGGCAAGCACCGTTTCTTTGCATTTGAGTATGACGGATATTTCAATTATATCGACTCAATGCAAAAATATTTCTTCTGCAATATGAAGATGCTTGACTCAAGCAAGAGGAAGCTTGTTTTCCACGTTAAGAACAGACCTGTATATACAAAGGTTAGAAACTCTGCCCCCACAAGATATTCTGAAAGCGCTAAGGTTACAAATTCCATTATCGCTGACGGATGTGTTATTGAGGGCGTTGTTGAAAACTCCATTCTCTTTAGAGGTGTAAAGGTAGGCAAGGGAACGGTCGTTAAAAACTCCATTCTCATGCAGAACACCTACACGGGAGAGGACGTTTATCTTAATTGCGTAGTTACCGATAAGGACGTAACTATTAAAAATGGAAAAATGCTCTCAGGCCATGAGACTCTTCCTTTCTATATTGGAAAGGGTACGACTGTGTAAAGGGAGATAGGCTATGAGAAAAATTTTGTTTGTTGGAGCAGAGGTAATGCCATTTGCGGCAACGGGCGGTCTTGGTGACGTGCTCGGCTCATTACCTACAGCTCTTAAAAAAGAATATAAGGACGATATTGATATTCGTGTAGTTATGCCTCTTTATGATGCAGTCAAAGCCGAATGGAGAAATCAAATGAAGCTTGAAGCAGTATTTAACCTTCAGCTTTCTTGGAGAAGTCTTTATTGCGGAGTGCTCAGTCTTGTAAAGGACGGCGTTACCTACTACTTTATCGACAACGAGTACTACTTTAAGAGAGGTGCTCTATACGGTTATGATGATGAGGCGGAGAGATATGCATTTTTCTGTAAGGCTGCCGTTGAAATGCTTGGCGTTTTGGGATACTATCCCGACGTGCTTCACGCACACGATTGGCAGGCGGCTCTTACACTTCCTTATCTTAACTTCCAATACCGTTGGAGAAGAGAATATCAAAATATTAAAACAGTTTTCACCATCCACAACATTGAATACCAGGGACAGTTTTCACACGATGTGCTTAGCTACGTTTTTGGGTTTGACTATTCCGATTATCTCGATTACAACGGATGTGTAAATCTTATGAAGTGCGCAATTGAAATGGCTAACGTTGTTACAACGGTCAGCCCAAGATATTCAGAGGAGATTAAGAGTGATGAATATTCACACGGCTTGGCTCCAATACTGAATAAGAATGCGCATAAGCTTACGGGTATACTTAACGGTATCGACTATAAGTATTATAATCCCGAAACGGACAAAGAGATATTTATGAACTTTGGCTCCGGTGAGTTTGATAAAAAGGTTAAAAATAAAACGGAGCTTCAAAGAAAGCTTGGACTTCCCGAAAGAGATGACGTTCCGCTTGTAGCAATAATTTCACGTCTTGCTTCTCATAAGGGACTTGATCTTGTTCGCGAGGTTGCATACGGACTGGTTGATAACAATGATATGCAGCTTGTGATTCTCGGAAAGGGCGAGGCTCAGTACGAGGACTTCTTTAGAGAGCTTGAGTACAACAGAAAGGATAAGGTGCGCGCACTTATGCTGTATGACAGAGATTTGTCTAAGCGTGTATATGCTGCGTGTGATATTTTCCTTATGCCGTCAAAGAGTGAGCCCTGCGGTCTCTCTCAGATGATAGCCTCTCGCTACGGCGCAATTCCCGTAGTTAGAGAAACAGGCGGTCTTTATGACTCTATTAAGGGCTATTGGCTTTTGAACGGCACAATCTTGGGCAACGGATTTACCTTTGCCAACTATTATGCAGGTGAGCTTTATGAGCGCACAACCGCGGCTCTTGAGCTTTATCATAACAAAGAGCTGTATCCTAAATTTGCTAAAAAAATTATGGATACTGACTTTTCTTGGGGAACTTCCGCAAGAAAATACTATATGCTTTACGAAAGAATGTAAAGTAAAAATCGCATTACCTATTTAATTTTGGAGGACACATGAATTACCAACCCACAGTGAACGAAATCACAGAAAATTTAGAAGGCAAGCTTGCCAGATACTTTGGTTGCACAAGTAAAGAAGCAACAAGAGAACAAATGTATAAGGCAGCTGCCATGACAGTAAAGGATATTCTCACAGCGAAAAGAGGAGAATATAAAAAGCACGTAAACGAAGCAGGCGGAAAAAGAGTGTACTATATGTGCATGGAATTCTTGCTTGGTAGATCACTTAAGACAAATCTTTGCAATTTAGGACTTGCAGAAAATTACAGTGAATCACTTAAAGCACTTGGCTTTGAGCTTAACGATCTTTATGAATGCGAGCCCGATGCAGGTCTTGGAAACGGAGGTCTTGGTCGTCTTGCGGCTTGCTTTATGGACTCTCTCTCATCACTTGACTATCCTGCAACAGGATTTTCGCTTTGCTATGAGTACGGCTTGTTTAAGCAAATGATTATTGATGGAGTTCAGATCGAGCTCCCAGACGTATGGCTTCCCGGTGGTGAAGTATGGCTCACACCCAGAACTGACAGAGTTTTCAAGGTTCGCCTTGGTGGTCGCGTTCGTGAAGAATGGCGTGAGGACCATATGGAGGTTATTTACGAGAACTGCGAAGAATATGAAGCAGTTCCTTACGATATGATGATCTCAGGCGCAGATTCTGAGGCAGTATCTCAGCTTCGTCTTTGGAAGGCAAGAAACATCCATAACTTCAATATGAACCTTTTCTCACAGGGAGAATATGCAAGATCTCTTGAAGAAGCAACTAATGCCGATATTCTTACAAAGGTTCTTTATCCTTCCGATAACCATACTCAGGGTAAGATTCTTCGTCTTACACAGCAGTATTTCCTTGTTTCTGCATCAATGCAGAGCATTATTCGTGACCACATGGCGGTTTATGGAAATATTGATAATCTTGCTGACAAGGTTGCAATTCACATCAACGATACACACCCTGCGCTCTGTATCCCTGAGCTTATGAGAATTTTCCTTGACGATTTCCACTTCTCTTGGGAAAAGTCTTGGGATATGGTTCAAAGAATTGTGTCCTATACAAACCACACAGTATTGCCTGAAGCACTTGAAACATGGAATGAGGATATCTTCCAGCTTAAGCTTCCCAGAATCCATCAGATCATTAAGGAAATCAACGAAAGATTCTGCAAGGATGCATGGAACGTTTTCCCCGGCAACTGGGATAAGATTTCTAAGCTTTCAGTAATCGGTTACGGTCAGGTTAGAATGGCTAACCTTTCAGTTATCGGTTCTCACTCCATTAACGGTGTTTCAAAGCTTCACTCCGATATTCTTAAGGATTCCACATTTAAGGATTTCTATAAGATGTATCCCGATAGATTTGACAACGTAACAAACGGTATTGCTCACAGAAGATGGCTTTGCTACTCTAACCCCAAGCTTGCAGGCTTGCTTGACGAATGCATTGGCACAGGATACAGACACAATCCCGAGGAGCTTGCTAACTTTGCAAAGTATGCAGATGATAAGGCAGTTCTTGAACAGATCAGAACAATCAAGCACGAAAACAAGAAAGCATTTGCTGACCTTCTTTACAAGAAGACGGGAAGAGTGCTTGATACACACTCCGTATTTGACGTTCAGATCAAGAGATTGCACGAATATAAGCGTCAGCTTCTTAATGCTCTCAACATTATCAACCTTTATATTGATATTAAGGAAAATCCCAACCTTGACGTTCAGCCTCAGACATTCATTTTCGGTGCTAAGGCTGCTCCCGGTTATCAGATGGCTAAGGAAATCATCAAGCTTATTTGCTTTATCAGCCGTGAAATTGAAAACGATCCCATCGTTTCCAAGAAGATTAAGGTCGTATTCCTTGAGGATTACAACGTAAGTATGGCTGAAGCACTTATTCCTTCTGCTGAAATCAGTGAACAGATTTCTCTTGCAGGTAAGGAAGCAAGCGGTACAGGCTGTATGAAGCTTATGATCAACGGTGCGCTTACTATCGGTACACTTGACGGTGCTAACGTTGAAATGCTTGCTGCTGCAGGCAGAGAAAACATGTATATCTTCGGTCTTACTGCTAAGGAAGTTGAAGAAATTTGGGCAAGAGGCTATCACTCCAACGAGTTCTATGCAAACAATAACAGACTTAACAAGATTATTGATTGCCTCAACCGTGGATTTGCAGGTCAGTCCTTTGCACATATTTCAAGATACCTTCTTACAGGCATGGGCGTTGCTGACCCCTTCATGTGTCTTGCTGACTTTGAGTCCTACCGCACAACACACGAAAGAATGATCGCTGACTATGCTGATAAGCAGAAGTGGAACAAGATGTCTCTTATGAACATTGCATCTGCAGGCTACTTTGCGGCTGACAGAAGTATCGAAGAATACGCACAGAAATTCTGGAATCTTAACAAAATCACAGGAAATAAATAATAAATGTACAGTCAACTACAAAACAATGCCGTATGTAACGGTGTTGAAATAATAAAAGAAATAAAAGTTGATTCATCATGGAAAAATGCCTCGTATAGCGGGGCATTTTCCGTAAATGATGATATTAGATTCAAAATAGTTTTGCCGACCAATATGGGTACTCAGGGCGTGGTTATGAGAATTAATCGCGACGGTGAGGATTATTGGGATATTCCGCTAACTCTTGCAAGCTTTGAAACAGGACGTGAGGAATATACGGTTGAGATTAATTTGCGTCATCTTTGCGGTCCCGTGCCCGCACTCTTTTTCTATGAGTTTTTGTTTCTTCGCGGAACAAGAACGCTCTTTACAAACAGTGTGAATAATTTTGATTTTGAGCTTTCATATCATTCAGAGTCAAAATTTTCACTTCTTGTATATGAGGATTATTTTAAGGCAAAAGAGTGGTTTGGCAGTGGTATAATGTACCATATTTTCGTTGACCGATTTAATAAGGGTAAAATTGCACCGTATTACCGTGAGGATTACGTTATTAACGATGATTGGTACAACGGAATTCCCCAATATGCTAAAAATCCCGGGGAGCCACTTAAAAACAACATGTTTTTCGGTGGAAATCTCAAGGGTATTGAGGATAAGCTTGATTATCTTGAGTCTCTTGGCACAAGGGTCATCTATTTGAGCCCCATTTTCAAGGCATATTCAAACCATAAATATGACACCGGAGACTATATGACTGTTGACGAAATGTTCGGCGGTGAAGAAGCATTCCTTTCTTTGCTGAATAGGGCAAAAGAAAAGGGAATGAGCATTATTCTTGACGGTGTTTTCAATCATACCGGTGATGACAGCTTATATTTCAATAAATATGGAAAATATAATTCTGTTGGTGCTTGTAATTGTGAAAATTCTCCTTATAAAAACTGGTTTAATTTCAAATGTTATCCTTGTGATTATGATTCATGGTGGGGAATTGATATTTTGCCCAAATTGAATCAAAATAATGAGGAATGCAGAAATTATTTCGTTGGTGAAGGTGGAGTTATAGAAAAATATACAAAAATGGGTATTGGAGGTTGGCGTCTTGACGTTGCCGACGAATTGCCCGATGAATTTTTATATCAGCTTCGCGAAAGAGTGCACAAAAATTCAAATGGACAAGGTATAGTTATAGGCGAGGTTTGGGAAAATGCCGCAGTAAAGACCGCTTATGGTCACAGACGTAATTATTTCCACGGCCGTCAGCTTGACAGCGTTATGAACTATCCTCTTCGTAACGGAATTATTGACTTTGTTACTTATGGAAGCGCGGAGATGCTTTATAACGTTCTTGTTGAGCTTTATGCTTCGTATCCAAGATGCGTTAGCGATTCGCTTATGAATATTCTCGGTACACACGATACTGAAAGAATACTTACAGTGCTTGGTGACAATTACCGTCCCGATGCGCCAAACGATCATCTTGCGGTTATGAGAATGAGCGCGCAGGAAAAGGATATAGCGATTAACCGTCTTAAAATGGCCGCAATTCTTCAATATACCGTTTACGGTATTCCGTCAGTATTTTACGGTGATGAAGCAGGAGTTGAGGGGTATCACGATCCATTCTGCAGAAAGACGTATCCTTGGGGAAGAGAAAATCTTGAGCTTTTGGAGCATTACCGTAAGCTTGGTGAGCTTAGAAATATTGAAAAGGCATTTGATAGAGGAGATTTCCGCGTAATAGAGCACGGTCAGGAAACTATTTCGTTTGAAAGAACTAAGGATGATTCTCGAGTTGTGGTTATTGCAAATGGCGGTGAAAGTATTTATCGCACGAGAATTGAGGGTAAATGGATTGACATGCTTTCGTATGAAAGCTTTGAAAATTACATTACCGTTTCTCCCACAAGTGCAAGAATTTTGAAGAAATTATAACATAAAGGCACCGAAATTTCGGTGCCTTTAATTTTTTATTAAAAAAGCAAAAAACTATTGCTATCTTTGGAAATTTGTGTTAATATTATAATAGATAAATATATTCATAAATAGGTAGAAATTATGAAAATTGCAAATTTGACTATATTATCAATAATATTTTGCTTGATTTTTATTTCTTGTTCTCAAAGCAATGAAGAAACGAGATATACGGGAATGCTTGCAAACGAAAGTGTAGTTTCCTCAATAAGACAGGATATACAAGATAGAGAAAACTCACTTTTGGCAAATGACGGTGACGTTTTTTGGACGGAATCAGGCAAGCTGTGGCACGAAAGCTGTGATTGCTCTTATCTTGCAAACTCAAAAACGATACTTCACGGCACGGTAGAGGAAGCCAAGCTTGCGGGCAAGGAAAAAGCCTGCGAACGGTGTGCTTCTGGTGATAACGAAAGCATATATGAGGAGCTTGAGGGCAGAGAATATCAAGCGGGTGACGTTTTCTTTACTAAAGACGGAGCCGTTTGGCACACTGATATTAACTGTGCGCTGATCGTTGGTGCACAAAATGTATATTTTGCTGATGTGTCAACTGCAAAATTACTTGGAAAATCACAGGCTTGCAGTGAATGTGAACATTAATTTTAAGTCTATATACTAAGTCGGAGGGAATAATATGATTATCAGACTCGCAGAAAAAAAGGATATTGACAAAATAATGCAGATAATTGCCGATGCGCGTGAGAGTATCGGGCGTCTTGGTATTGACCAATGGCAATACGGCTATCCCACAAGGGATATAGTTAAAGAGGATATTATGCTTGAAAGAAGCTTCGTCGTTGTAGAGGACGGTGAAATTTGCGCTACCTTTGCGCTTATGCTTCACGGAGAGCCTACATATAAAAAAATCTATTGCGGCGCGTGGATAGGCGAGGGCGAATATCTTGCTTTACATAGAATTGCAATTAAAAGTGCAAACCGTGGTAAAGGAATTGCTGAGGGTATCATTGAGTTCCTTTCCAAGTATTCAAATGAAAACGGATATTCAAGCGTTAGGGTTGATACTCACGAAGGGAACGCTCCTATGAGAAGAATGCTTGAAAAGAACGGCTTTGAATATTGCGGAACTATTCACTTGCTTGACGGTCAAGAGCGCGTTGCGTATGAGAAATTGGTGTAATTATGGCAGATAATAAGAGTTCAGTTAAAATAATAGCTCAAAACAAAAAAGCATATCACGATTATTTCGTTGATGAAAAATATGAGGCGGGAATCGAGCTTTTCGGTACTGAGGTGAAAAGCATTCGCGCAGGTAAGGTAAACCTCAAGGAATCATATTGCGACATCAAGGATGGCGAGGTTTTCGTTGTAGGTATGCATATAAGCCCATATGAGCAGGGAAACGTGTTTAATAAGGACCCACTTCGTCCCAAAAAGCTACTTCTTCATAAGAGAGAAATATTAAAGCTTTTTGGACTTGTATCTCAAAAGGGATATACACTTGTGCCCTTGCAGATTTACCTTAAAAATTCAAGGGTAAAGGTTGAGATTGGGCTTTGTAGGGGTAAAAAGCTCTATGACAAGCGCGAGGATATGGCTCGCAACGATGCAAGGCGCGATATGGAACGCGCATTCAAATCACGAAACGATTAAGGCGGAAAATTACAATGAATATCAGTTTTGATAATCAAAAATACATTGAATTACAGTCAAAGCACATCAAGGACAGAATTGATAAGTTTGGCGGCAAGCTTTATCTTGAGTTTGGTGGCAAGCTTTTTGACGACTATCACGCGTCTCGCGTGCTTCCCGGATTCAAGCCCGATAGTAAGCTTCAGATGCTTCTTCAGCTTAAAGAGAGAGCCGAGATTGTAATTGTAGTAAATACTGATGATATTGAAAAGAATAAAATTCGCGGTGACCTTGGAATTACCTATGACCTTGACGTGCTTCGTCTTATTGGCGCGTTCAGAGAGGTTGGACTTTTCGTGGGCAGCGTAGTTCTCACCCGCTTTGAGTCGGTGCACCCTGCGGTTGCTAAGTTTGAAAGAAAGATCAAGGAGCATGGAATCAAGATTTATCACCACTATACTATTGCGGGATACCCCTCAAACGTTGAAAAGATAGTCAGTGACGAGGGATTTGGTAAAAACGAGTATATCGAAACCGAAAAGGAGCTTATTATCGTTACAGGACCCGGTCCCGGGAGCGGAAAAATGGCGGTTTGTCTTTCTCAGCTTTATAATGACAATAAAAAGGGAATTAAGGCAGGATATGCGAAGTTTGAGACCTTCCCGATTTGGAATAAGCCCCTTCGTCACCCTGTAAATCTCGCTTATGAGGCGGCAACTGCCGACCTGAATGACGTAAATATGATTGACCCCTATCACCTTGAAAAATACGGTGTGCTTTCGGTAAATTATAACCGTGACGTTGAAATTTTCCCCGTGCTTGATGCGATATTCAGAGGTATTTACGGTGACGATTCACCGTACTTCTCACCAACTGATATGGGTGTAAATATGGTTGGCAACTGTATCGTTGATGACGAAAAGGTAGCTGACGCATCAAAGCGAGAGATCGTTCGTCGTTATTACGATGCACTTTGTGCTTGCAGAGATGACGATACCGAGAGAAATAGAAATGCCGTTCAAAAAATCGAGCTTTTGATGCAGCAGGCAGGTATTTCAAAGGATTACCGCAAGGTGGTTGCGGCGGCTAAGGCAAAGAGTGCCGAAACAGGAGTTCCTGCGGCGGCAATTGAGCTTGCCGACGGAAGAATTATCACGGGTAAATCGACCGAATTGCTTGAAAGCGTGTCGGCAATGCTTCTTAATGCATTGAAGGAGATAACGGGCATTCCCGATGCGATTCATTTGCTTGCGCCCGAGGTAATTGAGCCCGTGCAAAAGCTCAAATGTCAGTATCTTTCAAGAACGTATAAGAAATTGAACGTAAACGAAATTCTTATCGCGCTTTCAATTTCGGCACATACGTCTGCAACAGCAGCACACGTGCTAAAGCATTTGCCGAAACTCGCAGGATGTGATATTCATTCGACCGTTATGCTTTCAAGCGCTGACGTCGAGGTCCTCAAAAAGCTCGGGCTTAACGTTACCTGCGAACCAAAGTATCAGATTAAAGAGATATTTATTGGATAATAGAATAAATAAGAAAGTGCTATCCTGAAAGGGTAGCACTTTTTAGTATAACTTTTGTTTTTCATAGTCGTTTTTAACGGACAGTCGAGGACGCCTGTCCCTACGAATTTTTGGATACTTTAATTATATCTGCGCAGGTATTTTGCAAATCATAGCTTTTAGTACACATTATGGAATATTGCAGTTCGTTGTAGGGACAGGCGTCCCCGACTGTCCGTTATAATATCTAACTAACAATCAATGTGGCTATATCGTAGGGCGGTGGCTGGCTGCCGCCGTTTATAAAATAAGTGGTGGGCTCGACGCGTATTACTCCATTTTCACGGAAAGGGATATTTTATGGGGTTAGGAGAGGGGCATTGACAACTTTTTTGCTGTATGATATAATAAACCTATACACAATTTACTGGGGAAAATATGGAAAATATTGAGTTAAGTAATTTAGAAAAATTTCAAATATTAATGGCGATGAAAACCAACTATATGCCGTTGGAGTATGATGGAGATATGTTTCATTATACTTCTTCTAATGGGTTTCAATCTATTCTGTTCGGTGATAAATTTGATGCTGTTCTTTGGGCTAGCAGATATGATTGCTTGAATGATGTATCCGAAGGAACAATTGCAGAAGAAATTTTGAGAGAAGTTTCAAATGATATGTATAAAAGTAAAGAAATCAGTGAGGAAATGTATAAGCTGTTTTCATCCATAAAAACTTCACGAACCATCCCTCTATACCGCGAAGTTGATGGGGATTTAAAGTTTACGCGTTCTGAATGTAATCGTTATATTTGTTCTTTTTCAAAGAATAAAGATTCATTGGCTATGTGGAACTATTATTCTAAAGGAAGTAAATACGAAGGCTTTAATATTGGATTTGATTCAGTAGATTTAAAAGCAACTTTAACCAATTATTTTATGGGAATTGAAGGGATTTTTCATATATATCCTGTTATATATGAAAAAGAAAAACAAAAACAATTAGTGAAACAACTTTTATTAAGTTTAATAGATTTTTATTTGGAAGAGAATATTCCACATATTAGAGCAATTGTTTCTACTAGGCTTGTAGATTGGAAATTAATTTTCAAAAAAGAATATTTTAAACACGAGGAGGAAGTTCGTATAGTTATTGATATTGCTAAACGAGAATTGCAACGACCAATAAAATACAGAGAAACTTGTGGATATATTATTCCTTACATTGAATTAAAACTGGAAAAAGAAGATATATCATATGTTAATTTTGGACCATTACTAATACAATCTCAGCAAAAGGATAATCAACTTGCTATAATGGACGAAATGTTACGAGCAAATGGATATTTATTTGCCAAAGTAGATTATTCTAAAATTCCCATACGATACTAAATTATTATGCTAAAAAATAGTTTGCTGAACTAATAAAAATAGAAAAATGATATCATTTATACATACTAAATTTATGGTAAAACGGTACATAATAAAATTATTGAAAGGATGATTAAATATGAATTATTATGAAATATTGCAAGTATCAGAAAATGCCTCTGATGAAGTTATACATATGGCATATAAAGCACTAGCAAAAAAATATCACCCCGATTTATATCAAGGTGACATGCAGTTTGCTGAAAGAAAAATGAAGGAAATAAATGAAGCTTTTGATGTGCTTTCAAATACATATAAACGAGCACAATATGATGATTATTTAAAAAGTCAAAGAAAGTCTAATTATTCATATAGAACAAACGAAACCAAACAAACATCTACTACTTACACAGAAAAAAGTAGAAATGAATATAATTTCCCAAGTAGCAAAAAAAGTGGATGGATTATAGTAGTTTTATTACTTTTGAGTTTTATACAATTTTGGCATCCATATGCTGAATCTGATTTGTATGACTATTCTTTTTTGCTTGGCACTATAGATTTTTGTTTTATAAGTATTGTATTGATGATAGTACCAATGTTTATTGGCGTTATTAAAGGTCTTTCTCCTAAAGGTATCAAAAAACTATGCCTTCTTAATAGTATAATCGTTTATGGAATATTTTTATTGCTATTTGCTACGGATATATTGTCAGTAATGGTTATTGGATGGTTAAATGCTGTCTTTTATTATTTCATAAATAAACATATATTATTACAATTAAAATCTAATAATTGTGATAGAAAAAAGGCAATCATATCAGTTGCGGCTATTTTGTTAATATTGATATTATTGGCGTTAGGGTGTTCATCTGCAATTAAACATGATAGTAAAAAGACATTAATTGTAGCTGTAGAAGATAATTTTAATCCTTATTCAGACCAAAAAAATGGTGAATATTATGGAATACATGTTGATATAGCAGTTGAAATAGCCCATAGATTAGATTGTAAAGTGGAATTTATAACTTCCGATTGGGATGGTTTATTTTATGGAATTATTAATAATCAATATGATGTTGTATTCGGGATTGAATATACTCCAGAACGAGCAGAATACTATTTGTTTTCTACCCCGTATTGGGATGAAATGTGTGCTATATTTGGTGATGAGATAACAGCAAAACAACTTTCTCCAATAATAAATCAAATGATAGAGGATGGTACCATTAGAAAAATTTTCAATAAATATGGAATTCAATAATTTATAGTAAAATAAGTTTCTCAAATATTTTACCCTTTCACAAATTTATTTTTATCGGGCTTTCTATGTCAAGTTTAAACTTTCCAAAAACTGATAATTTTAATCTCCCCGAAAAACTAACTCATAAAAAAGCAAACACCTGCATGTAACGTAAAGTTTACTATGCAAGTGTGTTTTGTAAAATTAGAGATTTAATGCTATGATTGCCGCGCAAGATTCTTCGGTCGTTGCGCCGATGCGACGAGTGTTTACACTCAAGCGTCATCCTCGAGCGTAGCGAAGGATCTTGGCGCAACATCCCTCGAGAATGACGCGCGGAATTCTCGAGGGGAAGTCGCTCTTGAATTTTGCGAGGCAGGGAGCAAAAGTGATAAAGTTTATGCCTCGCAAAATTCTTCGGTCACCGTTCAAAAACAGTCCACTGGACTGTTTTCTCACTGCGTTCGACCCCCCTCATTTTATGCAACGAAAAAATAACAAGGGAGCACTCCAAAGAGCACTCCCTTATTATTTTTTTGGTGGACTCGAGGGGAATCGAACCCCTGTCCGAAAACCTCTTGATATGACCTTCTCCGTGGGCAGTCAGTTTTTATTTCTTCCCACTACGCGTCGCCAACTGACAGGCAACGCGCAGTCCGTAGCACCTTTCTGCTTGATCGGTTCAGGTGCGACCGCCGATGCAAGTTCACCACTACGATGACGCTCAGTCCGCAGTCGTGGTCCTCTGCGGAGGAACGGGTGACCCGCAGGTCACAGCACTGCCAATTGAAGCGCCCGAGGGCGCGTCAATTAGGCAGCCATTGCAACGTTATTGTTGTCGTTTAATTTAAAATTTGAGCAGTTATCGGGATTACTCAGCCCGCCACGCTTATCATACCTCAAAATTCCCGTCGAAACCATTACGAGCCCGTGTATGATGCCTTATTATACACTATTTCGGGCAAATAATCAATAGATTTTTGTCAAAAATAAATTTTACTTGCTATTTTTACAAAAGTATGTTATTATGAACATAGAGAGGTGATTTTATGTTTTTAGATATATTCAAAAAGAAGCCCAAAAAGGATGCTTGGCCCGAAAATGCAAAGTACAAGCCGCGCGATTTCGTTAGATTCCGTCATCGCGGTGAGCTCCATTTCGGATTTATTCACGAGGCGCGAGAAGAGAACGGAGAAGTAATCTACACCTTGCAAATGGGTGGAGAATGCCCCACGTTCGTTTATAATTATAAAGAAGATCAAATCGTTGGAAAGGTGAACTGATATGAAGAAGATTTTATTATTAACTTTGGTTTTTGCAATGCTTTTGTCCGTTTTTGCGTGCGGTGGTAACAACAACGAAACGTCAAAGCCATTCAGCACAACAATTGTACATGGAGACGAAATTGATAAGACAACGTCCGGTGATGCAACAACAAACGGAACGGGTGAAAATCCTCCGGCCGAAGATTTGCCCGATTTTTGCAAGGCGGTTGAAGGTCTTAACGAGATGATCGTTCTTACCTTTGCCAGCTCACATTCTTACAGTGTTTACTATAAGAAAACAACTGACGGAGATTATATTAAGATTGACGATCAGCTTATTATTCAGGGTGCTGAAGCCACTGAGGCTTATATTCTTGGACTTTCTGCCGGTGAGTATGACGTTAAGGTCGAGTTCCGAGGCAAGGAAACAAACGATGTCGGACATTTTACTGTTAACAATATATCCGTTTACGCGCAGGACAGAAGCGGTTATGCTCATTTTGGCGCGACCGAGGGCGTTGGCGCATACAACAACGACGGAACCGTTAAAGCGGGAACAAAGGTAATTTACGTTACCAATGCGAACAAAAATACCGTTACCTGCGAGATTAACGGTGAAGTATACACAGGTCTTGTAAACATTCTTCAAGCGCAGTATAAGTCAAGCACACCTATGCTCGTTCGTATCATTGGAAAGATCACTACAAACCAATGGAATTATAAGAACGTTGAGCCAAGACTTACTAACGGTTCAAATTCAAACGCGGATTTCTTTAACAACACGTTTTCAAGTGAGTATGGAGAAAACCTTGCAAATCTTATCGTTAAAATCAACAATAAGGGCAGTGATCCTGCTACCTATAACTACAGAACGACCCCCACGGGTCTTACAGACGTAAGAGTTACGGGTACAAGCTCCTCAACTACAACATATAAGGGAAGCGATTTTCCGTCTCTTAGCGGTAAAACCGTTTACGACGATGATTCCTATTACAACATGCTTGAGGTTAAGGGATCAAAGAATATTACCGTTGAGGGTATTGGGGTAGGCGCTGAAATATTCCAATTTGGTATCAGCTTTGAGGAGTGCAGCAGCATTGAAATTAAAAATCTGACCTTTACCGATTATCCCGAGGATGCTCTCAACTTCCTTGGCGGTGACAGAGCAGATCTTGCTAATTTCGGCAGATATTGGATACACAACTGCACCTTGAATCGCGGCTACAATGCTTGGGATATTTCCGGTGAACGCGATAAGTATGCTGGTGACGGCTCCATTGACTTTAACAACGTTTCTTATACAACTCTTGCATATAATTACTATAACAATAGCAAAAAGAGTATGCTTTTCGGTAGCGGTGATTCACAGGCGTGCATGAATATGACTATGCATCACAACTATTTTTATAAGGTTGAGTCAAGATTGCCCCTTGGTAGAAACGTTAATATTCACTCATATAATAACTATTTTGAGGAGTGTAAGAATTGCTCCGACTTGAGAAAGAGCTCATATATCTTTAGTGAAAGCAACTATTTCAAATCAACTACTAATCCGTTTATTCTTAACTCAAGCTATTCAAAATCATTTGGAGATATATTCGATAATTGCGGTTCAGTAAATGGTATAATTGTTACTGATAGAACTAAAACGGTAACTAGTACCTGCAAGCCCGATAATTCTACAAATATGGCAAATTTCGATACTAGCAGCACATTGTTCTATTATGATAGCGCAAACAAGTGCAGTGACGTTAGTATTTTACTTAATGCCGACGAGGTTCCCGAATTTGTTCAAAAGCATGCGGGAGCGAACAAGCTTTCAGTATTAATTATTGAATAATTTTATTAGCAAACGGGGAAATACACTTGTATTTTCCCGTTTTATATGTTATAATAAACAAAAAAAGAAGAGGAGATTATTATGCGTTACAATTTATTCAAATTGTCAGGAATATCGTTTCTTATTTCTGCTATAATTTTTGGCATAGATTACTATTGCTTTCATTACGTTACCGATGCGGGATTTACGTTAGAATTTCACGAGGAGGTTGCTAAACCCTTTTTAACGGATCTTATTGGACAGCTTGGTGTGTTGTTCTTGTTTTTATCAATGGGTGCTCTTTTGGTAGCATGGACATGCTTCCCCAAAAAGAAGAAAAAGAAAAACAAGAAATAATATTTATCATTTGAAAGGAAGGAACGAAAATGAGCAGAAGATTTAGAATGACAACGGCACTTGACGTTGATGACGTTTTGCTTGAATGTATTCCTTACGCTATAAAATTAGCAAATGAAAAATATAATTTTGATCCGCCGCTTACAATTCACGAGGTTGACCGTTGGGGCAAGCTTGGAACACGCGCGGACGTTATATTTGAATTCTTTACTGAAGAATTTTTCAGAACTCAACCTGTTATTGCGGGCGCACGAGAATTTGTGAAAAAGCTTTCTCAAATGACTGAGGTGTTTATTTGTACGTCGGTTTATCCTCAGTTTATGAGTATTCGCGCTGAGGTTATTATGAGAGAGTTTCCCGAGATACCTCCCGAAAATATCTATATGGGCACTAGAAAAGAAAAACTGAACGTTGATATACTTTTTGATGACGGTATGCATAACGTAATTAAATCCAATGCGGCATATCCGATTTTGATGCGACGTCCTTGGAACCAAAGCGCTACGGGAATGCTTGCAGTTAACAATTACGATGAGTTTTTGAAGCTTGTTGAGGTTATCACCACCAGCTATTCAACCGTAAAGGATGATTTGAAGAATCCTTCAATAGTGGCTCTCGTTGGCCCCTCGGGTTCGGGTAAAAGTGATATTGCAAAGGATCTGCTTGAAAAAGAATCAAGATTTGAAAAGCTTTTGAGCTATACTACCATTGACCCCACGGCAAATACCGAAAACGATTGGTATAGCTACGTGGATAAAAATGAATTCTTTAAGATGGTTGATAACAACGAGCTTTTTCAATCTACAATGTATGCAGGACACGGATTTGGATCGAAGAAAAGTGATGTTGATGCTTTAATTGGAGAGGGAAAAACCGTCCTTACAATTATGGATATATGTGGCGCAATGTCACTTAAAACACTTTATAAAGACGTGGTCACCATTTATGTGAAGCGTGATAAGCGCGAGCTGTTAAAATCTATTCTTGAGAAGAACAGCACGAACGAAGACAAGGTTAACCGAATTATCTCAATTGACGACGAAAGAAGAAATGAAGAAATTTGCGATTACGTTGTCGAAAACAATGGAGATTATGACGAGATATCAAATAAAATATTAGACCTTTTATTCTAAAAGAAAAATCCTGACCGCCGGTCAGGATTTTTTGCTTATTTCTTGAATTTTTTTAATATGATAGGCGTAATTTTCTTTTCGGCACTCCAAACGATAAGAGCGATAAGTGCGCCGACGATTATTCCACCGTAAACGTCGGTCGGGAAGTGAACGCCAACGTAAAGACGGGAAAGCCCCATAAGTAATGCCATAACGAAAGCAACGATGCCGAGCTTTTTGTGTTGAGTCAATATCGTAAATGCAACTGCCATTGCAGAAACTGTATGACCTGAAGGGAATGAGTATGAATGCGGTATTTTAACAAGCTCGACCAATTCAGGATACGTAGCACAGGGACGGGGTCTTGCAATAAGATTTTTAAGAATTATATTGTTTAACACAAGCATAACGAGTAGAGCGGCAAGAACCATAATTCCACATTTTCTGGTTTTCTTTAGGACAAGCATAACAAGTCCAACAGCTATCCAAATTATACCGTCGTCACCGAGATTTGTATAAAACGGAACTACGACGTCAAGAAATCCGTTACGAATATGCTCCTTAATGAAAAATAGGATTTCAAAGTCATATTTCCAAAGAAGCAAGCCAAAAAGCACTAACGCGATTGATATAATAACTGTTTTTAGACAAAAATTGCGTTTTGATTTGATTTCAAGCATATTAATTTTCCTTTATTTGAAATATTCTAATAATTCGTTGGGTGAATTGATTATTTCCTGCGCGCCCTTCATAATGAGCTTTGTTTTAGAGGCGTATCCCCACGAAACGGACAAGCATTCAATCTCGGCGTTTTTAGCCGTTGCTATGTCGATTTCACTGTCACCGATAAGAATGCATTCGTAATTAAATACGTTAAGCTTATCCATTATTTCCAAAAGGGCAGAGGGATTGGGCTTTGCGGGAATGCCGTCGACAGTTCCGCGAGCAAGCTCACATATCCCGTCGGGCAAAAGCTGTTTAACCAAATTTTTTACGTATTCGTCTTGCTTGTTTGAAAGCACCGCGATTTTGTAATATTTTGAGAGCGTGATTATAGCCTCTTCCATTCCATCGTAAAGGGAATTGGTATTAAGATATGTCTTAGCATACATTTTATCGTAAATGCCAAGCGCCCTATCAACGAGGGACGGATCATCTAAGACAGCATCCTTTGGGAGCGCTTCAGAGATAAGATGGCGCGGACCTTTTCCGATATAGCTTCTGATTTCGCTGTGCTCACGGGTGGGAAATCCGAGCTCGGTCAGTGTCATATTGACTGCATCGGTAATGGCAGGAATAGTATCTGCAAGAGTACCGTCAAGGTCAAAAATCAATGCTTTTATATAAGATCTCATGTAAAATCCTTTCAAAAAGTATTATATCAGTATTAATTATACCATATTGTTCATAATATGTCAAATATATTTTTTGTTAAATATCACAAAAAAATATCTAAAAAAATCGAAAATTCCGTGAGAATAACTATATATTATTGGAGAAAAAAATGTTATAATATATTGTTAATGTTTAATAAAAATACGGAGGCACAAAGTGGTAAGAGAAGATTTAAGAAATATTGCGATTATTGCGCATGTTGACCACGGAAAAACAACACTCGTTGACCAGCTTTTGAAGCAGGGCGGTATATACCGTGAAAATCAAGCAACCGAAGAAAGAGTTATGGACTCAAATGACCTCGAGCGTGAAAGAGGTATTACTATTCTTGCTAAGAATACTGCCGTTATGTACAATGATGTAAAAATCAACATAATTGACACTCCCGGACACGCGGATTTCGGTGGTGAGGTTGAGCGTATTCTTAAAATGGTAAACGGTGTAATTTTGCTTGTAGACGCAGCAGAGGGACCTATGCCTCAGACACGCTTCGTTTTGCAGAGAGCGCTTGAGCTTAACCATAGAGTAATAGTTGTTGTAAATAAAATAGACAAGCCCGACGCTCGTATTTCCGAGGTTATCGATGAGGTTCTTGAGCTTCTTATTGACCTTGGTGCAAATGACGAGCAGCTGGATTCTCCCATGCTCTTCTGCTCGGGTAGAGCAGGTACTGCAAGCGAGGATATGGACGTTCAGGGAACAGACCTTAAGCCTCTTTTCAATAAAATCCTTGACTATATTCCTGCACCTGAGGGTGATGAGGAAGGCGACCTTCAGTTGCTCATCTCATCTATTGACTATAACGATTTCGTTGGCCGTATAGGTATTGGCCGTGTTGAGCGCGGTACTATCAAGCAGGGACAGGAGGTTATGATTTCTAACTTCCACTCAAAGGCCGCTCCCAAGAGAGCTAAGATCGTTTCTCTTTACCAGATTAACGGTCTTGGCAGAGTACAGGTTGAAAATGCAAAAATCGGTGATATCGTTTGCTTTAGCGGAGCAGAGAATATCACAATCGGTGATACAATTACATCAACAACCTGCATTGAGCCACTCGAATTCGTTAAGGTTAGTGAGCCTACAATGGAAATGACATTTGCGGTTAACGATAGCCCGCTTGCGGGTCAGGAGGGTAAGTTCGTTACGTCCCGTCAGATTCGTGACAGACTTTACCGTGAGCTTCTTAAGGACGTTTCTCTTCGTGTAAGCGACGGTGATACAACGGACTCATTTAAGGTTGCAGGTAGAGGCGAAATGCACCTTTCAATACTTAACGAAAATATGAGACGCGAGGGCTTTGAGCTTATGTGCTCTAACCCAAGAGTTCTTTATAAGGAAATTGACGGCGTTAAATGTGAGCCTATGGAAAGAGTTACTCTCGACGTGCCCACCGATTACGTTGGCTCAGTTATTGAAAAGCTTGGCAGACGTAAGGGTGATCTTATCGAAATGACTCCTCTTGGAAACAGAATGAGAGTTGAATATTCAATTCCTTCTCGTTGTCTTTTCGGTTACCGTTCAGAGTTCTTGACTGACACAAGAGGTGAGGGCCTTATCAATACACTCTTTGACGGATATCAGCCTTATAAGGGTGAGGTAACAATGAGATTTACAGGCTGTCTTATCGCAAGTGAAAACGGTGAAACAACAAGATACGGTCTTTTCAATACTCAGGAAAGAGGACGTCTTTTCGTTGGTCCTCAAACAAAGGTTTATGAGGGTATGATTATCGGTGAAAACCCCAAGAACGACGATATCGCAGTTAACCCCTGTAAAGAAAAGCACCTCACAGCTATCCGTTCAACCGGCGCTGATGAAAAGCTTCTCTTGACACCTCCTCAAATCTTTAGCCTTGAGGAAGCAATTGAGTATATCAATGATGACGAGCTTATCGAGGTTACACCTAAGTCAATCAGACTCCGTAAGAAGATTCTCAATACCGAGCTTCGTATGAAGGCTCAGATGAGAGCAAGACGCGGAATTATTGATATTAAATAATAAGCAAAAAAGCACGGCAATCCCGTGCTTTTTGCATCCACATATAGCCAATAAAAACAAAAAAGGCTTAGCTTTTTACAGCTAAGCCTTTGGTGCCGGTGATCGGGGTCGAACCGATACGGTATCGCTACCACTGGATTTTGAGTCCAGCACGTCTGCCAATTCCATCACACCGGCATTCAACAAATGGTATTGTATCATAAGTTGATGAAAAAATCAAGTACTTTTTTTAATATTTTTTAAAAAATTTAACATAATAAACCTTGACATCAAGAGAAAAAAGGTATAATATAATCCTATATGATTTCAAACTGAAGGGAGTGCAAATATGGAAAATAGAGAAGAAGTTTTTGAAAAGCTTAATTCACTGCTTTTAGAAAAGAAATATTCTGAATTTATGCATCTTATTGACGAGCTTAATGAGATTGATGCAGCCGAATATTTGATGTCACTTCCCGACGAAGCGATGCTCAGTGCTTTTAGAATGCTTAAAAAGGATACCGCGGCAGGTATTTTCTCATTTATGGATTTTGAAATGCAGGAAACCATGATTAACCGAATGAGTGATACCGAAATTGCAATGATTATTGAAGATCTCTTCGTTGACGACGCGGTTGATATTCTTGAAGAGCTTCCCGCTATTATGGTAAAGAGAATTTTGAAGCTTTCTCGCCCCGAAACAAGAAATCTTATCAATAAATTTCTTTCATATCCCGAGGACAGTGCGGGAAGTGTTATGACTGCCGAATTTATCGACCTTCATAAAGAAATGACGGTTGCGCAGGCAATTTCAAATATTAGAAAAAAAGGTGTAGATAAAGAAACTGTCTACGTTGCCTACGTTACCAATGAATCCCGAATCCTTGAAGGTATAGTTTCTCTTAAGGATTTGATATTTGCCGATCCCGATGCAATAATCGGTGATATAATGGACACTGAAATACTTTGTGCAAATACTCTTGACCACCAAGAGGACGTTGTTGCAATGATTCAAAAATACGACATGCTTGCTCTTCCGATTGTTGACAAGGAAAATCGTCTTGTTGGTATTGTTACCGTCGACGACGCACTTGACGTTATAGAAGAAGAGGCAACCGAGGATATCGAAAAAATGGCGGCTATCGTTCCATCCGATAAACCTTATATGCGTCAAGGTGCATTCGAAATTTGGAAGACAAGAATCCCGTGGCTTTTGCTCTTGATGCTTTCTGCAACGTTTACAGGACAAATAATTGCCGGCTTTGAAAGTAAGCTTGCGGCGGTGCCTGTTCTTATCGCTTTCATCCCTATGCTTATGGGTACGGGCGGTAACAGTGGAGGTCAATCATCAGTAACCGTTATTCGTGGTCTTGCGGTTGGTGAAATTGAAAACAAGGATATTTGGAAAATTATTTGGAAGGAAACTCGCGTTGCATTGCTTTGCGGTATAGTTCTTTCTGTATGTAACTTTGTTAAAATTATTTTGGTGGATAATTTTATTTTCCATAACGAAGTATCATTACAAGCAAATCTTGTAGTTTCACTTACACTTTTGGCAACGGTAGTGGTTGCTAAAATAGTTGGATGCGCGCTTCCTGTTGCGGCAAAAAAGGTGGGGCTCGACCCCGCGGTAATGGCAAGTCCATTTATTACAACTATTGTTGATGCAGTTTCTCTTTTGATTTATTTTGCAATTGCAAGCCTTATTTTATTATAATTATTAAGACCGTGTAATTTTTCACGGTCTTTTTTTATATATAAATTAATTTTTTATGAACATTGCTGATTTTTCTTTGCTTTTTGTACAAAAACCATAAAAACAAATTGTGCATATGGTAGAATAGTTGTTATAATTCCCGAAAAATGTTGACATTTGTGTAAATCGGGATTATACTTATAATGTAATAATAATATCTTGAAAAGTATGTGCTTTTTGGGTGTATATTATTAACTAAATTGCCGAAAGGCACAAAATCTGAAAGGAAATTTTATGAAAAACACAAGCAAAATTTTGGCTCTTGTACTCGTTGTAATGACGGTTTTGATGGGCTTGAGCATTATCACTGCAAGTGCTGAAGAAGCAAACACAGGTACAGTAACTAAGGTGCTTGAAGCATCTTTGCTTGACGCTGCGGCTCAGGGTGCTTTTGCTGACGGACAAGAAGTAATTGCAGGAACTGATGATTTCTTTACACTTGTAATGAGTGCTAAAGTAAAAATCGATTCCAGTTCAAAAGTATTTGAAGATGGATATACGTCCGGTCAAAGAATTAACTGGGGCGGAAAATCGACTTCTTCCTTGAATTTGGTTAAGTTTACAGTTGATAGAGCTGCAACCGTTAAGGTTTGGTGGGTATGCGGTGGTGACGGCAGAACCGTAGCTCTTTGGGATGAAAATGCAACAACTCTTAGTGCAACCACAACAGCTACAACAAAGAATTCCCTTTATATTGATGAGTTCAGTATTCCCGCAGCGGGTACATATGCAATCGCAGGTCCTGAAGGAAGTAACTACATATTCAAGGTAGAGGTGTCTTGGAGCGTTGAGCTTGCAGATCCCACTACTTGCGAACATGCATATATTGAAGCTACATGTACAACAGCTAAGAACTGTCCTAAGTGTGGAACAGTAGAGGGCGAAGCTCTTGGTCACGAAGCAGGTGCTGAAGCAACATGTACAACTGCACAGAAGTGCACAAGATGTGATCTCACGCTTGTTGAAGCTCTCGGTCATACACTTACATTCGTTAATACACTTCCTACAGCTGAGGCAGCAGGCAACACAATTGCTGATTGTTCAGTATGTGGTATGCATTTTGAATCCGATGCAGTTGGTGTTATGACTGACGGCAAGTACGTTCTTGATGCGGCTGATCTTGAGGGTATTGCACAGTACTCACTCTTCGACGGTGAAGTTAGAGTGGTTGACGGTGTATTTGCTTGTCACCTTAGCAATGGTTATAGAACTGATGCAAACTTCATTAAAGAGTTTGACGATGGCTGGCCTTCTACACATAGAATGAACTTTGGCGGCGCTTCTGCTCCTTGCAATAACGGAGAGGGTGAAGCTGCTGTTTCCAATGGTGGATTTAAGAACTACGTTCAGATTGTTACTGCTGGCGAAGCAAAGGTTACAATTTATTGGAATGCAGCAGGTGCTTATAGAGAAGTAGCTGTTTATGAAATGGATGGCAAAACTATTGTTGCTCAATCAAATGTTGAGCCCGCTGATAACAAAGTAACAGCAGTTACTACACTTGTTCTTCCTAAGGCAGGCGCATACCTTATCGGTAACGTTGCTGGCGGTAACTACTGGTGCAAGGTAGAGGTTGAAGTTCATGAGCATTCATTTGCTCCTGCAACTTGTACAGCTCCCGCTACATGCGAATGTGGTGAAGAACAGGGCAATGCTCTTGGTCACACATGGGCAGATGCTACATGCTCAGCTCCTAAGACATGTTCAGTTTGCGGTGAAACAGAGGGTGAAGCTCTTGGACACACTTGGGTAGATGCTACATGTACAGCCCCTAAGACATGTTCAGCATGTGGTACAACAGAGGGTGAAGCTCTTGCACACGAATATGTTGACGGCAAGTGCGCTTGTGGTGCAGAGGATCCCGATTACGAGGCTCCCGTTGATTCTCAACCTGAACCTCAGCCCGAGCTTAACTTCTTCCAGAAGATTATTGCTTGGTTTACAGATCTTATCAATAAGCTTCTTGCAATTTTCAAAAAATAATTAATTGATAATGAGAAGCAGGTGCAAAAGCACCTGCTTCTTTTTTTGTACATAAAATTGTGCATAAATAGAATAAAAAGTGCAAATCCTCTTGACAGATATATCTAAATGTATTAAAATATATAAAAGTGTACAAAAAATACTAATTTATTTAAAGGAGCTTGCTTTATGGTAGGAAAGGCTTTGGATAGAATCTATGCCGCAAAGGAAATAGCCACTAAAACTGAAAAAAAGGTAATAGATGCGTTGTTGAAAATACCCCCGGAGGAGATTATTTATCTTTCGATCAGTGACCTTGCAACACGTTTGAAGGTTGCAGATGCGACCTTGGTCCGTTTTTGTAAAAAGCTGGGGTATAACGGCTTTCAAGAATTTAAGCTTCATTTGAGTCAAGAAACCGGAATGAGAAATCAGATATCCGCGGATTGCATTGAAAAAAGAATAGCCCTGCAAATGGTGGATGCCATAAACGAGACCTCTCGTTCAATACGCTATGATGAATGTCTTAAAATAGCTGATTTGCTGATAAATTCAAGAAAAATTTGTGCCTTTGGCGTAGGAAATTCTTCAATTACGGCTATGGAAATAAGTAACGTTTTGGCGCGTATAGGTGTTATGGTTACTTATACTCCCGACAGCCATCTTCAATCAATGATAACAAGCAACCTTTGCGAGGATGATACAGTAATTTTAATAAGTGTTTCAGGTAGTACAAAGGATATAATTGACGTTGCGGAGATTGCTAAGAAAAATGGTGTAAACATAGTCGTTATTACTTGCTACGATCATTCTCCGCTTGCTAAATATGCCGATTATATATTGTTCTCAACAAGGCGCGAAGCGGCTTATGAGGGCGGCTCGGTGTCAACTATCGTTTCTATATCGTACATTATCAATGTTTTGTATAATGCGATATATGAAAAATTGGGAGCTGAAGGATACGAATATACTCTTAGAACGGCAAATGCCGTTTCTAACAAATCAATTTAACGAGGTGTAAAATGTTACAGGACAGACAGGTTGAAAGAATGGTCCAAAAGGTTGCTCGACTTGAGCAAATGTATGGTGGATTTCTTGTGAAAAATATAGTTGAGCCAAGAGTTACGACATTAAGGAACGGCAAAGAGATCGAGGTGAGCAACGGCTATAGATGGGGAAGCGATTTTAAGTGTCAGACATTCTCATTTGTGGTTGAAAATATTGATGAAAATGAGAAGCATTACGTCTTTGCAAACTCAGGCGCGGCTGAGCATTTAGTGTGCGTTAACGGTAAAAAGGTCGGCATGCTCGATTATATTACCAATGCTTTTGAGCCGCCTGCAAGAACCCATAGATATCTTCTTCTTGAAGGACTTAAAAACGGTGATTTGGTAACTCTTGAGGCTTATTTTTCACACCCGATTTCCGGATTAAATCCTTATGATGAGCCTTTTACATGGGCTTATGATTCATTGATTGAGGATAGACCGTATCAGCAAATTGCACTTGCGGTATTGGATCAGGAAATTAAGGAATTTTGTGAAAAATTAACGCTGTTGAACAAGCTTTATAATTCCGAAAAGGATAGATTTCAGCGCGCTGAAATTGAGAAGATTTATCTCGAGCTTTTTAAACTCTTACCCTTGGAAAAGAAGCGACCCGAAAGTCATTATCTGATTGACGGAACAAAGATAATTGACGATTTCTTTGCTAGTGAAAGGAAGCTCCCGTATGTGGGAATTATAGGTCACAGTCATCTTGATACCGCGTGGCTTTGGACGGTTGATGAAACCAAAAGAAAGCTGATGCGTACCGTTTCAAATGCGGTAACCTTGCTTAAAAGACACCCCGAATATAAATTCTTTATGTCGACTGTTCTTTATCTCAAATGGATAGAGGATGAAGACCCTGTTTTGTTCGAGGATATTAAAAAATTGATTGCCGAGGGCAGATTTGAGGTAAACGGCGCTACTTGGGTTGAATGCGACGGAAATCTTACGGGTTCTGAGGCATTTTGCCGTCAATTTTTGCGAGGCAAGAGATATCTGAGAAAAAAATTCGGATATGAGTCTAATGCGTTTTGGCTTCCCGATACATTTGGATATTCTGCCGCGCTTCCTCAGATTATGAAAAAGAGCGACGTTGAGTATTTCTTGACAACCAAGCTCAGCTGGAATGATACTAATATGTTCCCCTATGAAACGTTTATGTGGAAGGGAATTGACGGAAGTGAAGTGCCCGTTCATTTTAATACGATTCACACCTGGATCGATGAGGAATCAGTTGCGAAGCGAATCAACGATATTCGAAATATGAGAGAGACCGACTCGTTCCTTATGGCATACGGCTTTGGTGACGGTGGCGGCGGTCCTGCTGACGAGATGGTGACACGCGCAATACATACGGAAAAGTACTGCAAGGACGTAAAGGTCGAGCATACGACTGTATCTGATTTTATGAAAAAAGTGAGCGCTCGAGAGCTTCCGACGTATTTTGGAGAGCTTTATCTTGAGCTGCATCGCGGAACATACACGACCAATCATAATTTGAAAATGTATAATCGCCGTCTTGAAGAGGCACTTCATGACGCAGAGCTCATATCTGTGTTGGCTGAGGACAAGGATGCTAAAGCATTAACTGACAATCTTTACGATACGCTTATGCTTAATCAATTCCATGATATATTGCCCGGAACCTGCTTGGCTGAGGCGACTGATGTAGCGTTGGAGGAGCAAAGAGAGGCTTTGAAGAAGGCTAACGATTATATCGTGGGCAGGGGAAGAAAATTAAGAAAGCCATATTTCAACACCTTGCCGTTTGCGCGTAATGAGATTTTGCCTGCAGAGCAGGGTCAAAGCTATGAAGCAATTGATGGAAAGCGTACTGTTGCTCCATTCAAATTTGATGCGTTTGGATATGGAAAGAGAGCAAAAAATAAAGGAATTCCGTTTACGATTTGTGGGGATGTTATTACTACTCCGTATTTAACACTTACACTCACTGACGGTGTTATCAAGTCCCTTGTATACAACGGAAGAGAGCTTGTGGGTAAGGGTGGATTTAACATCATTAAATGCTACGAGGATATTCCTTGCATTTACGACAACTGGGACATTGATGCAGACTATCGAATGAAGGAGAAAAACGTTCGATTCATAGGTCAAGAGGTTGTTAGCAACGGTGAATTTCTTCTTGTAATTAGGGTGAAGCACGAAATAGCGGATAACTCCTTCCTTGAAACGGATATCAAGCTTAGATATGATGATCCGACAATCGAATTTGAAAATCACCTTATTGCCGGTGATAAGCATACTCTTATAAGAGCTGAATTTGATACCACGTTGTTTGCATCGTCATATAAGTGCGAAACTCAATTTGGCCACGTTGAACGCAATTGCTTTGACAGGGATAAGAGCGATATTGCTAAATTCGAGGTTTGCTCTCATAAATGGACCGACCTTTCAGAGCACGGATTGGGTGTTTCCTTGTTAAGCAACTGTAAGTACGGCGTGTCTTGTCAGGGCGGTCGAATGGGTATGACCCTTCACAAGAGCGGAACTCATCCCGATGCGAGGGGCGATCTTGGAGAAAGCTTCTTCAAATATGCAATTTATCCTCACGCAAACGGACTTGGAATGGATACGGTAAGGCGCGGATACGGATTCAATTATACGCCCGTATTGACCGATGAAAAGTCACTTTGTGTACCCTTTGATTTTGAGGGCGCGGAAAGTATCGTTCTTGAAACCGTTAAGTACGGTGAGGATGATGGAATCGTGCTTCGTTTTTATGAAGCGCTTGGCGCATCCGGTGCTATAGCCTTTAGTGCTGAGGGAAGAGAAATAACTGAATGTAACGTTCTTGAGGATGAGCTTCAATGCCTGGGCAAGGGAAGTGTATCCATAAGCTTTAAGCCCTTTGAGATAAAAACTATCAAAATCAAATAAAAAATAATGGGCTCAATGAAAATTGAGCCTGTTTTTTGTTGCTAAAAATGAAATTTATTTTCAAAAAAAGTTTTGCTTTTTGAAATAAAAAAACACAAAAACTATTGACATTATGAATGATAAGTTATATAATATAATAAGATAAAAATGGATACGTGTATCTTTGTGCAATTTACACAAAGATTGATTATTGCTATATACAGAAAGGACAAGTAATGAGTATTTTGAAAAGAGGTATGATCGTATCATGCCAAGCGGTTAAGGGCGAACCCCTTTACGGATATGGAATTATGCATTTGTTTGCAAAGGCGGCTAAAGAAGGCGGAGCTTGCGGAATTCGTGCGTTGGTTGACGACATTGATAGTATAAAAGACGAGGTCGGACTTCCTATTATCGGCCTTGTTAAAGAATGCTATGATGACAGTGAGATATATATTACGCCCACTAAAAAGGAAATAGACAGACTTCTTGCAACTAAATGCGATGTTCTTTGTATGGACGCTACACTTCGCGCCCGTCCTAACGGTGAAACACTTGAAGAGCTTTATGAATATGCTCGCAAAAATGCTAACGGAAGAGAAATAATGGCGGACGTTTCAACTCTTGAAGAAGCCATTAATGCTGACAAGCTTGGGTTTGATTATATTTCTACAACCTTAAGGGGATATACTCCCTATACAACACAGTATGAAATTCCAGATGTTGATTTGGTTGCTGAGTGTGTAAAGCACGTGAAAAATGCAAAGGTGATAGCTGAGGGTGGCGTTTTTGAGGTTTCTCATATGGAAGCTATTTCTAAGGTTAATCCTTATGCTGTGGTCGTTGGTTCAGCAATAACAAGACCAAAGGTAATAACAGAAAGATTGCTTGGAGCACTTAAGTTAGAAGACTAATATGAGATTAATCTACATTCCATTGGACGAAAGACCGTGTAACTATTATTTCGCACAAAGAATCGCGAAGGGCTCCGAGGTTGAGGTGATTGCCCCGGACATAATGTTGCTCGGTAACAAGAAGGAGCCTGCAAGCTTTGATGGAATAAAAAAGTTTATTCTTGAAAACGTGGCTTTTGCAGATGCTCTTGTAATTTCACTCGATATGTTGCTTTACGGTGGAATCATTCCATCAAGATTACATCATTTTACTGAAGAAGAGCTTTGCGAACGCTTGGCACTTGTTGATGAAATAAAAGCAATTAACCCTAAAATTAAAATATATGCTTTCGCACTTATTATGAGATGCCCTAAATATTCAAGCTCGGACGAAGAGCCCGATTACTATGAATACTGCGGCAGAGAGATATTCCTTACAGGACAGGCAAAGCACAAGCTTGAACTTGGAATTATCAGTGAAACTGAAGCACAGTCATTGATTTCTGAATATGCAAAAGCGACTGGTGATAATCTTAGTGATTTTGAAGCTCGCCGTATTATTAACAGAAATATGCTGATTAAGACGGTTGAAAGATTGCATAAATCAATAGATTTTCTTATTATTCCGCAGGACGACTCGGCGGAATTTGGATATACCTCAATGGATAGGGAAGCAATAAAAAATGCGCTTAAAGAAAACGGTCTTGATGACGTGGCTATGTATCCTGGTGCCGATGAGGTTGGTATGACCTTGCTTGCTCGCGCGGCTTGTGAGTATAAGGGAATTACACCTAGAATTTATTGTGAGTTTCCCCACAAGGATGCTCCTAACATTACTCCTCTTTATGAGGATAGACCCCTCTATAAAACCTTGCCCTTTCAAATAGGTTCGGCAGGTTGTGTGGAGGATGGCGTTAAAGAAAATGCCGATATCCATCTTTATTTGAATTATCCTGCATACGACCCCGTTGAGGTTTGGCAAGAAAAGAGTGCGGGATATGACGAGAGAAATCTTGAAGAATTCATTTCTCAAATAAAATGCAGTATTGCTTCAAGCAAGGTTACCGCTTTGGCTGACGGTGCATACTGTAACGGTGGAGATAAAGAATTTTTGCAGATGCTTGGAAAAGAGATGGACTTGCTAAGTCTTTCCGCTTATGCAGGATGGAATACATCCTCAAATACACTTGGAACAGTAATTTGCCAAGCGGTGTTCGTTTTGCTGTTTGGTGACAGTGCTGACCAAAGAAGATTTTTGGCGGAAAGAATTTATGAGGACGTTGGCTATTGCGGATGCATTCGCGCTCACGTAACAAATAACGTGTTGCCTAAAATGGGATATAACTATTTTGATGCAGGTGAAACCGACGGAGAGGTTGCCAAAATAGTGAAAAAAGAGCTTGAGAAATATATTGCTGAAAATTTCCCTGAGCTTGTTCAAAGGTATGAAATTTCAATATGCAGAATGCCTTGGAAGAGAATGTTTGAGGTCGATCTTGCATTGAGAGAAAAAAACTAAATTTATGTACAAGGCAAAATGATGCTTTGAATCGTATACTCGGAGTTAAACTTTTATGAATACAAATAACTGTGCTGACGAGGCACTACAATCAAATAAACAAATCTTGGGAGTATGGCATAGACCAAACTCCAGCGAGAGAGAAACAAATCTTGAAGAGCTTTGCTTGGTTCTTGACGAATTTAAAGAAGCGGGAGTTAATCTTGTTTTTCTTGAAACGTTTTTCCACGGAGCAGCTATTTTCAAATCAAAAAACGTTCCGTACCGTCCAAAGCTTGAAGGATTTAATTACGGTGAATATCCCGACTATCTCAGCGCTTTCGTAAATGAAGCGGAAAAACGAGGAATACACGTGCACGCGTGGGTTCAGGATTTTTACGTGGGGGTTAAGGAAGAGGCAACGTTTGTTGTTGAGCATCCCGAATGGATGCTTATCAATCAAGACGGAAAATTAAGACACACGACTGAGGGTCACGGATTTGGCGGTTATCTTTTTATTGACCCAGCAAATCCGGAGGTTAGAAATTATTTGGTTAATCTTTATGACGAGATTCTCGAAAGATTCCCGCAGATAAAGGGTCTTAACCTTGATTATATTCGTTATCCCATTTCAGTTATGGCAGACAATACGGATACGGGATATACTGAGGTTTCAATGCGCGGCTTTGCCGAGCGTTGCGGACTTAATGTTGGAAATGATAATAATCCCCCAAAATTTAATGCTCTTATCAAGGAAAATAATCTTGAAGCTGAGTGGATCGCATACCGTTCGGAATACATTACCTCATTTATAAAGAGTGTTCGTGACATGGTTGATGAAAAGCATGCAGGAGTATGGGTGTCGACCGCAATTTTCCCTGAAATTGAGCAAACCTATAATTTCAAAAAACAAAGCATTAAGGCTTGGTTGAATAATAAGTATGTGGATATGGTAACTCCCATGGTGCATTTTTACAGTGCTACACAGGTTGGAGAGGCAGTTAAAAATCTTAAGGCAATGTGTAACGGAGCAAAGTGCTATACAGGACTTTATACAACCTATCATAACCAAACAACCGATGAGCTTGATACACATATTGAGGCGAGCAAAGCCGCAGGCGCGGAGGGAACTATACTCTTTGACGCTGCAAAAACCTTTTTTGAAGCGAAGCAAGATTATCATAGCTTCTTGAGTCAAAAATACGGCTCAAATGATTAATTAAGTTAAAAATGTCTACAAAAAATGGGCAAAAAATAAAAAGCATAGGGAGGCACTATGAAAAGAAATTTATTTAGAATCGGATTGTGTGTGTTACTTGTTTCTCTTTTGGCAGTTAGCGGAGTGATGATCTTCGCAGCGCAAGAGGGTGAGTATACTCGTGACATTTCAATCAGAGGAATCACCGTTACGGTTGGTGAAAACACCATCTCAGGTGTATCCTCAGACCCGGCAGATTACTGGGAAGTTGCAAGTGGTGGTTCATTGACGGACTATGAAATTCATTATGATACTATCTACGATGAAGATTCTATAATTTACACTGCGTATTATCCCAAAACCACTACCGGACGTGTTGGTAATTATACTGAATACGTTTGTGAGTACAGTGATGGAAGTTATGTTGTAACTAAGATTAATACAAGCGGTGACGGTACTACATATATTCCTGTAGGCGGTTTTGTTCTTTCACTTAACAGCAATATTCATCTTGATTTTGCAAAAATCGGTGACGTAGTTACATTGGGCGGTGAAAAGAAGCTTGTTATTCCCACAAAGGCAGTTGAATCTACAAGCGGAAGCAGAGTTGTTGTTGATGCAACAAATGCTAACCGTTCAACGTCCATGGTCGTTTATTACGACTATCAGTACGGTGAAAAGACAGGTACTAACGTATTTGGTACTGAAATGATGTGTCAGTTCGATTTCGAAAAGAACACGTTCGTGGTTAAAGATTTCCGTCCCTTCGGTATCGGAGATGATTCCGGTTCCGTAATTCCCGATAACGGATTCGTTCTTAGTGCTTACGGTCCCGGTTACCGTCAGCTTCTCGCTAAGCTTCAATTGTTTAACGTTGGCGACGAGGTTAAGATGGTTGGCTTTGATTTCGTAAGATTTGGCGGTACGGTTTACGGCACCTTTGACCATATTAACCCTACAAAGGAAAGCAACCCCAACGGTATGGAAACTTCTACTGAAGAATTTCCTGCGTTCCGCGGTACTGACCAAACTATTATTTATAAGTACGGTTGGGACTATAAGGGCGCGTCCGGTACAGGTACAAACGTTTATGGCTTTGAAGCCGCAGTTGATGCTAACGGCATCGTTGTTGAGCTTGGTGTAAACGTTTCATCAATTCCCGAGGGAGGTTACGTAATATCCGGTCACGGATTGGGTCGTGACTTTATTCGTGGTAATATCGTTGTTGGTGCAACAGTAGTTCTTGATGAAGAGAATAATAGATATTCTGTTTCCACAACCCTTAACTCTTACTACGAAAATCTTGTAACAAGCGTTGAATCAGCGATTTCAAATGCTGAAACAAGAATCAAACAGCTTTATGATGTAAACGCAGAGGCTTTGAACGGCTACATTGATCAGGCAAGAGAAGAGCTTGGAAAATTAAAATCAGTAAAAGAGGAGATCGAGGTTGCCCTTGAAGATCCCGATCTTACTGAAGACGCTCGTCTTAGTCTTCTTATGAGATATAATGATAGTCAGCTTGTAATTGAAAAGCTTCGTCAGACAATTATTATGTGCTCAGCTGAGAGCAACGTTGTTTCTGCTCGAGCAGTATGGCACAGACCCATTGAATTGACATATGCTGAAATTTTGACTAATGTAAAGATGTATAAGGAAATAGGCATTAACCTTGTTTTTGTTGAAACACTTTATAATGGATATTCAACATTCAGAAGCGATGTTGCCGAATTCCCATATCACAAGAACCTTTCCGAAACATATAGAACGGAAGAGGGTACAATTTATAACGATTACCTTTCTGCTTTTGTAGCTTGCTGTATTGAAAACGGCATTGAGGTACATGCTTGGGTTGAAAACTTCTACGTTGGAACTGATAAGACAGTTCAAGTTTTGACCATGCATCCCGATTGGGTAATGTACAACGATGACGGCACGACAATTCAGCGTAACGAGGGTGGTCCTTACTATTTCATCGACCCCGCTAATAAGGCCGTTCAGGATACACTTATCAAATATTATAACGATCTTTTGACAAAGCACCCTGAAATTTCAGGACTTAACCTTGACTATATTCGTTATCCTGTTTCCGATGCAACTGAGGATACAGGCTTTACAATTGAGGCTATGAAGGGCTTCTATGCAACTCTTGGTAAAGAATTTACTGATAACCAGCTTTCATCAAGAGAAAAAATGTACAATAAGTTTAAGCAGCTCTTTGATCCTAATTACCTCAAGGGCGGTGAAGCAGAAGCAACTGAAAACTACGATAAGTGGGTTAAATACCGTGCTTCCATTATTACTGAATACGTTCGCAGAATTAAGGATGAGGTTAAGCTTCCTAACGATATTATGCTTTCAACGTCAGTATTTGCATCCTTGAGTGAATCAAGCGGTGCAAAGAAGCAGGATTGGAAAACTTGGTTCAATAACGGTTGGATTGATATTGCAACACCCATGGCATATTACAACAATGCTTCTGACGTAAATGCAAGAGTTAAGGAAATGATCCTTATGGGTGGTAACACTTGTATGTACTATGCAGGTCTTGCTTCCTCCTACAGCGGACTTCCTGCATACTATAATAAGGAATTTATCGAAGCATCCTATAATGCGGGTGCATCAGGTTACGTAATTTTCTGTTCAACACAGATTATCGGTCACGAGGACGTTCAAAATGCCCTCAAGAACGGTGTAAACAGCAAATGGGGAGTTCTTCCTCATGCAGACATCAATGAGATTCTTTTGGCAGGCTTTGCGGATATCATTGATAAGGCAGATAGACTCTATATTCCCGCAGGCGGTATGACCGAGGCTCAAAAGGCTGAGCTTAAGGCAATTCTTGACGAAATTGCAGCTATGGATGACAGTGATGCAGTTGCAATCTATAAGATTAAAAAGGCAATCACTGAGCTTGCAAAGACAAATGTAATTAAGAACTATGCAAACGGATACTCACGCCAGAGAATCATTGAGCAGCTCAATTATCTTGCTGACGTGCTTGATGCAAGAATTTCTATGAAGCTTATTGAGGACGGACAGTGGAATCCTGAAGAGAATCCTCAGCGTCCCGTAGTTAATGAAGACGGTATCTTTGCTCCCGGTGGAACAAATAATACGCCTCCTGTAAACGAGGGTGGTAACATCAATATCAATAAGCCTGCAGAAGAGCCCGAGCAGCTTGGCTTCTTTGCAAGAATCTTCCAGGCAATTATCAATTTCTTCAAAAGACTTTTTGGCATCGCTTGATTGCTTGACGGAAAGTGAGTAACAAATGTATATTAAAAAAATAGCAATTAAAATTATTGCTTTATTGATAGCTTTGATAACACTTACTTCATTGATTTCCATATCCGCTTTGCAAAATTTCGATAATGTAATTGATATGAATAAGGATGCAAGCGTTAGCGCTTCTTCAATAAATAATACATATAGCACTTTAGCGAGCAAGGTTAATTCAGCTGTAAATGCAGCACAGTCTAAAATTTTACAGCTGTATGACCTTGATACAAAGCTCATTGATGGTTATATCTCTGAGGTGCAAGGTGAAATAAATAAAGCCAATTCGCTCAAAAACAATATTGTTAATAATATCAACGGTTCAAACGTAGAAACGTATATATCTGAATTTAACAATTCTAAAGCACGTATTGAGGAGCTTTGTACTCTGATTGAAGTGTCTTTGGTTGAAAGCAAGGTCGTTTCAGCGCGTTCCACTTGGTATAGACCGTGTGAAAAGACCTACGCTGAGATAAAAGAGAATGTTGAATCCTTCAAGAAAGCAGGGATCAATCTTATTTTCCTTGAAACCTTTTATCACGGATGCTCAGCATTCAAAACCGATATAAGCGATATACCTTATCATCCCGATTTGGTTGATACTTATACTGATACCGAGAATAACGTAGTTTATGACGATTATCTTTCCGCATTCGTTGCATTGTGCTCTGAAAACGGAATTGAAGTGCACGCGTGGACTGAAAACTTCTACGTCGGTATCAATGCAAACACCAAAATTGTTAAGGATCATCCCGATTGGGTGATGTATAACGATGATGGCACGTTCCTTCAGCGTAAAGAGGGAGGTCAGTACATCTTTATTGACCCCGCTAACGTTGAGGTCCAAAATCTTCTTATTAATTATTATAACGATTTATTCAAAAAGCATCCCGAGGTAAAGGGACTTAATCTTGATTATATTCGTTATCCTGTGTCCAACAAATCTATGGATACGGGCTTTGCCCCCGGCGCTATGAAGGGCTTTTATGAATTACTTGGTAAGGAATTTACTGCTGAACAGCTTGCTGATAGCAAAAAAATGAGAAATAAATTCCTGCAGTTATTCAATAAGGACTATCTTGCCGGTGGACAGGCAGAGGCTGACCAAAACTATAATCTTTGGGTCGAATATCGAAAGCAGGTTATCACTGATTTCGTATATCGAATCAAGCAAGAGGTAAAGATTCCTAATAAAATTGTTCTTTCAACTGCTGTTTTTGCAACCATCAGTGAATCGTTGGATTCCAAAAAACAGGATTGGCAAACTTGGTTTAAGAACGGTTGGATTGAAATAGCAACTCCAATGGCTTATTATTCAAGTGCGTCCACCGTGAAAACAAACGTGAAGACAATGATTGAGCTTGGCGGTAGCAAATGTCTCTACTATACGGGAATCGCATCATCATATAGCGGACTTCCCGCATATGAGAACAAGAATTTTGTTACGGCTTCTTATGAAGCGGGCGCTTGCGGATACGTAATTTTCTCAGGTGCGCAAATTATCGGACATAAGGACGTTCAAGACGTGCTTTCAAGTGGTATCAATAATAAATGGGCAGTTTTGCCACACGCAAGTATTGATAAGATTCTTGAAGCAAGCTTTGGTGACATTTTGGATAAAGCCGACAGACTTTACGTTCCTGCGGGAGCAATGACGGCAGAGCAAAGAGCAAATCTTAAAAATGCTATGCTTGAGATTCAACAAATGCCATTTGAAACTAACGAGGAAATTGCAGCAATTTACAACAGTCTTAATGAAATTCTTGCAAACGTAAGCTCCTATTCAAGTGGATATGCAACTCAAAGAATTACTGAGAACTTGAGTTATCTTGCTGAAATTATTGAGACTAGATCCTTGATGGAAATTATCGTGGACGTTGAAGAAGAAGCCCCGCTACCAGACGACGAAAACGGTAATGATGACAATTCTTATGACGAAAACGGTAATGAAAATGAAGGAAATAACGGTGAAGAAGAGGGAAATGCTACCGAAACACCCGTTAAACTCGGATTTTTCCAAAGATTGATATTGGCTATAGCTAATTTCTTCAAAAAGCTTTTCGGTTTGGCTTAATAAATCGAAAAAAACAGATTTTCTGATGCTTTGCATCTTAAAATAATTAAAAAAATACTTGAGGAGGTATTTCTTATGAAAATGTCAAGAATCTTGACAGCGATTGCACTTGTTCTTGTGCTTGTACTCGCAATGACATCGTGTGATCTTTTCCCTGTGGAAACCGAACCTTCTGCAACACAGAAGCAAGAAGTTTCTACAACCCCAGCAACTCCTACAGAGCCCACCAATCCCGATGGACCTGGCGGAGAAGAACCCCCTGTTGACCACGCTTGTGAAAGCAAATGCTCCGAGTGTGGATTGTGTCTTGACGCAGATTGCACAGAGGACGTTTGTGCTAATAAGTGTGCAGGACATGCAAGTACACCCGAAGGCACAACACCCGTTATCTCTGTAGTTCCCGAAGAACTTGAGATCAACGCAGGTGATGATATCGACCTTATGTTCGGTGTAACTGTAACTGATTCCGGTGACGATGAGGTTCGTCTTTGGATTGAGGACGACGACGGCTTTGATAAGGACGTTGAAGGTACCTACACAATCACCTATCTTGCAGTGAATAAGTATGGTAACGAAGCAACTGCAACACGTACTGTTGTAGTTAACAAAGCTCTCTCTGCTCTTACACTTGAAGTTCAGAAGAACCTTCTTGGTGAAACAAAGTGGACAGGTTGCATACTTAACTTTAAGAACAATGAATATCACGTTCTTAATGAAAGCGCAACATTCGATAAGCAGAGTGGTGTATTCTACAATGCATCTTCCTCTGAGATCACAGTTACAGTATCTAACAGTGACTATGCAGTAGTAGCTATTATCACAGCTAACGGTGTAGTTATTGAAGGTCGTGACGGTGCTAACAATAAGCTTCTTAATGCTGCTAACCCCAACCGTGGATCCACCACAGCTACTTTGGAAAACATCAACAAGGTTGCTGATGATATGAAGATTCCCGCAGGCGGTTATGCGATCGTAGTTCAGTCCGGTTATGCTGGTACAACAGTTGACTCTGACGGACGTGGATTTATGAACTATAACGTAATCGGTACATACGGTAACGTAGTTCGTCTTCTTTGGGCTGACACAGCTGAGGTTCTCACACCTTACGTTGACCAGGCTCCCGTAATCAGCGGACATACAACTCAGCTTTATGCTTCCGGTTCTGATTATGATCTCAGTGTAAAGGTACTTGAAGGCGTAGTAGCTACAGACGATAACGGCACATTCGACGTTGCTGACAATACAGCTGTTACAGTTACTATTGTTAACGACGGTGGATTTGATATCGGCGTAGCAGGTAAATATACAATTACCCTTGAAGCTACTGACGGCACACATGCAACAACAGTAACTCGTGTTGTTGAGGTTACAACAAGTGCTTATGAAATTTCTATTAACGGTAATGCTTATACAACAGTTGAATCTCTTGTTGCAATCGACAAGGATCTCAATGCTCTTGGTAAGAACGTATTTGTAATTTATACACCTAGTTATACAGGCAATCTCAACTGGGCAAACGGTTGGGGTGAAGCCTTTATAATCAACCAGTACGGCGAAGTAGTTCGTATCTACGACGGTGCTAACGGTAAGTATTATGATGTTGAAAATCCTGCGGGTATAGCTGATGCATCTAAGTGCACAGCAGCTGGATACTTGACAGAGGCATTTAACTCTCGTCAGGCAGGAGAATATCTCCTTGTTGCTCCTAACGGTAACGGTAATGCTACAAGAGGATTCTTGCTCTCTAACCGTACAATCGGTGCGAAGGTAGTAATTCCCGGTATCACATTTGAACACAAGTGTGAAAGTGTTTGCGTTCAGTGCGGTCTTTGCCTTGATGCAGAATGCACAGAATCAGCTTGCGCTAACAAGTGTGCAGGTCACGTTCACAACTGTGAAGACATTTGCGAAGTATGTGCAAAATGTACTTCCGAATGTGACAATGAGGTTTGTGCAGCTAAATGTGACTGTGTAACAGTAGTAATTAATGGCAAGTCTCTTAAGATTCTTGGCGGAACAATTGCTATTGATGAAGCTAAACCTACTCTTGGTTCTTATAACTTTGTAGTTTATACATATAATTTCAAGAAAGATAATGCAACTCTTTCTTGGAGCAACGGCTGGGCACAGGCATTCATCCTTAACCAGTACGGTCAGGTTGTTCGTATTTACGACGGCGTAAGTGGTGGTAAGTACTTCGATGCTGCTAACAGAGCAGGTATCGCAGGTGTTACTGCTGCAGGTGATACATTGAAGGATGCTTATGCATCTCTTTCTGAGGGTGAAACCCTTATTCTCGGAGCTAACGGCGGTTTGAACGGTAATGCAGGCCGTAGCTTCCTTGGTGGTGTTCGTGTAATTGGTGCTCTTGCAACAATTCCCGGTGTAACATTTGAAGCACTTCCTGAGCACGCTTGTGAAAGCGCTTGTGCAGATTGCGGTAAGTGTATGGATGCAACTTGCATCATGCCCGCGTGTCTTGCTCAGTGTGCTTGCCACAGATGTGAAAGCATTTGTGCTAAGTGTAACGGATGCTTGGATCCCGCTTGTACAGAAAAGGCTTGTGAAACAAAGTGCTCTTGCCACGACTGTGAAAGCCTTTGCGCTATCTGCGGCGGATGCAAGGATACAGAATGTACAAATGAAGTATGCGCTAAGAAGTGTGTATGCACAGATACAAGCGCAAACAAATACTTTGCTATAAACGGTACATCATTTATGGCAGCTGAAGGCAAATGGTTGTATAATACACAGTGCGGTAATACAACTGAGCCTAAGGCACAGAACTATAAGATGATTATCTTTGATAGAAATTATACAGGTACATTCTCTACAAATAGCTACGGTGTAGCGCTTGTAGTTGACGGTAACGGCAAGCTCGTTAAGGGTTATGCTTGGGACGGTTACTACACAGCTGAAGGTAAGGTAGCTATCCACTATGCAGTAGGCGACTATGCTACAACAGCTTTTGCTGAGCTTAAAGCAGGTGAAGTTCTTATTATCTTCCCCAATGACGCTGTAAATGCAGCAGACTCTGCTCGTACATTCGGTAAGGGTCTTTGCGATAACTGGGCAAATACTATGGGTAAAGAAGTAGTATTGACTGGTTATACATTCAGCGTTCCCGCTCACGAATGTGAAAGCAAATGTCCTCAGTGCGGACTTTGCCTTGATGCAGAGTGCACAGAAGAGGTTTGTGCTTCCAAGTGCGCAGGTCACACTCATTATTGCGAAAACGTATGCGAAACATGCGGTAGCTGTACAAATGCAGCTTGCACAGAAGAAGTTTGTGCTAAGAAGTGCAACTGCTTCACAGTTTCAATCGGTTCTAAATTGTACGTAGCAGTTGATGGCATGTGGGCTATCAATGAAGAAATCACAACATCCAATGCCGCAACAAAGGCAGTTTGGGTATTTAACAAGAGCTACACAGGTAGCTTCAATACAAACGGCTATGGTGTAGCAGTTGTACTTGATGCATACGGAAGAGTAGCAAGAGTATATGACGGTGCAAACGTTGGTTATTGGTTGCCCGCAGGTAAACAGGCATCTGCTCACTTTAATGCAAATACATTTGCAACAGTAGCTTGGTCCGAGCTTCAGGAAGGTGAAACACTTGTTGTATTCCCCAATGGTGCGGATGGAAATAAGGCTCGTCAGATCGGTCTTGACTGCCGTTATCTCTTCAACCAGACAATGCATCTTACAGGTGTTACATTTGCTGACCCCAATAAGACAATTACAATCGGTTCTAAGACATACACAGCTACAGAAGGTAAGTGGCTTTATAACACAGCTGTAACAACTTCAAATGCAGCTAGCTATGCTATCATTATCTACGATAAGGGATTTACAGGCACATTCACAACTAACGGTTATGGTGTAGCAGTAGTTCTTGATGCTCAGGGTAAGGTTGCAAGAATTTACGACGGTGCAAATGCTGGTTATACTGATGCAACCAGCGGTGTTAATGATAAAACACACGGTGTAACTGTAAACAACTTTGCTACATTGGCTTGGGAAAGCCTTCAGGAGGGCGAAACACTCGTAATCCTTCCTAACGGTGGTTCCGACGGTAATGCAGCTCGTCAGGTTGGTCTTGATTGCCGTTTTCTCGTAGGTCAGAAGATGAGTATCACAGGATTTACATTCCAGTAATTCTTAACTGAATATACAATTAATAAAAACAAAATAACCCCATCGCCTTCGGGCGATGGGGGAATAGAAGAGAATGAAAATGAAAAAAATTTTAACTTCTTTAACAATAGTAGTGGCATTGGTTCTTCTGATGACTATTACAGTATCCGCTTTCACGTCAAGCGTTCTTTCTACTCCTACGTATTCTAAGAATATTAATGGTATCGTTTACAAGGAAGCAACAGTAAAAGAAAACGGATCTACACAAAAGATTTTTTACGGTGAGTACAATTCTACCACCGCAGATGCTGAGTATGAATGGGTAATTCACAGTGTTAGAGACGGTTCAAATACCACTCTTTCAAACGTTATGAATATTGCCAAGAATTATGAGGCTGAAACAGGACGCAAGGTTATGCTTGCGGTAAACGGCGACTTTTTTTATAATACAGGCGCTAACGTAGATTCCTACGTAAATAACGGTATCGTTATTACAAAGGGAAATATGCAAAACAAAAATTGCATTGGCTTTGATAACAACGGAAAAGTTGTGGTTGGCAGAATGACAGAGGTTGAGTCTCGCATCGTTATTTACAATGAAAATAATGAACCTCAATTTTTCAAAATTGATAAATTTAATCAGCAGCCCTCATCGGGTGAGATAGCAATCTATAACGTTGCAGGTACTTATACAGTATACAATGCGGGAGCTATGGTTGTTAAGGCAGAAAGCACAAATCTCACTGCTTATCCCGTTTGGGGTTCTGACTACACAATGAGTGCTACAGGCGTTCAAACAGCAAAAGAGTTCACTCTTAAGAGCGGTCAATATGCTATCGTTTACGGTGCGGCAAATGAAGAAATCTTTGCAAGTCATGTTTATGGACAGCCCGTTGACCTTGTTGAAATTCCTGCAGGTAAATTTGCAGGATGCACTTGGGTAGTTGGCGGATATGATGCATTGGTTAACAATAATGTTGTTAACACGGACTGTCACACCGACAATGACGGTAATGCATCTGCACCACGTACTTTTATTGGCTTCAAGGCTGACGGTACAGGATTCCTTTGTGTAGTTGACGGACGCGGTGCGGGCGGTTCTACCGGTATTACGGTTAAACAGGAAGCACAGCTTGCAAGTGTTCTCGGTGCTCAGTATGCACTTGAGCTTGACGGTGGCGGTTCTTCTACGATGGTAGTTCGTATCAATGATACACTTACACTTCGTAACTCTCCATCCGACGGTTCTATGCGTAAGGTTTCAAATGCTATTATGCTTGTAGAAAAGTCTAAGGAGACTGAACCTCACGAGCATAGCTACGTAGACGGTGTTTGCTCCTGTGGTAAGGTTGATCCTAACTACAACACAGGCTCAGGATCAGGTGATTCTCACAGTCATTACTGGAACGATGCGACCTGCACAGAGCCCGCTAAATGTGAATGTGGTGAGACTCTCGGCAATCCTCTTGGACATAAATACTATAACGGTGTTTGTACAAGATGCCAAGCGGCTGATCCCGATTACGTGCCTCCTCATGAGCACGAGTTCATAGAAGGCAAGTGTGAATGTGGAGAGGTTGATCCCGATTACGTTCCTCATGAACACGAATACGTTGAAGGCAAGTGCGAATGTGGGGAAGAGGATCCTAATTATACATCTTCCACAGAGCCTGCTGCAAAGCCTAACTCATTTATGGCATTTATTAAAGCATTTTTTGATGCTATAGCTAAGTTTTTTATGGAATTATTTTCCTAAAAATAAATTTATTTAATTCATAAAGGAGATCATTATGAAAAAGATTTTATCCCTTGTGCTTATGTTGTCCATGCTTCTTACAAGCCTTGCTTTTGTAGCATGTAAAGACGGTGACGGCACAACAAACAATGGCTCGGAAACAATCAATATGGATATTGATTTGAATAGCAAGCCTTCTCTTAAGGTTTTGATGCCTAACTCCGGTAAGTCTATTGATGCAGTTAACAGTGACCCCACAGCTGCTCTTATTGAAGAGCTTACAGGTTACGACGTAACTTACACTCAGCTTCCTGCTGACGCTACTAACACTCTTAACACAATCCTTATGGATAAAGAGCAGTATGACGTTATGAAGCTCACTAAGGATCAGTTTGCTGACCTTGTTGACCAGGATATGCTTCTTGAACTTCCCATCGAAGCACTTCAAAAGTTTGCTCCCGATATGCTTGAAAATATTTCTCAGGAATCTTGGGACGTTGTAACAGTTGACGGTAAGATCTACGGTATTCCCGAAAGAGCTTCCAGCGACAACATTGAAAACCCCATCGTTTTCAACTATGACCTTATGCTTGAATGTGGCCTTGATATGCCCGAAACTCTTGAAGAATTTGAAAACGTTCTTAAGGTTTTGACAGAAAAGCTTGGTCAGCCCGCTTTGACATTCGATAAGTTTACTCCCCTCGTATATTCTATTTCTGCTGCTTTCGGTATCTACTCTTACTGGCAGGAATATAACGGTGAAGTTCTTTTCTATATGAACGCTCCCAGATACAGCGAATACGTTGAATATATGCACTCCTTGTATACAAAGGGTTATATCGACGTTGAAGTTGCAACAAACGGTGCTGCTGATGCAACAAACCGTTTTGTAAATAGCTTTGATTCTAGTGCAAGCGGTGCTAAGGCAGCTGCTTATGCATGCTCTTTGTGGACAGTTCCTGCTATCGTTACAGGTCTTGACACTAAGGGTATCAACACAGACGGTGAGCTTACAAATGAGCTTGCATACCTTCGTGCTTTGAAGTCCAGCAAGGATGCTCCTGAAAAGGTATATCGCAGCAGCGGTTATACATACATCACAGCAATTCCTTACTACATGGCTGAAAATGCAGGTTATGCTCTTGACTGGATGAACTCCAAGATCAAGGATACTGAAACAGAGGACAACTTCCGTCAGATCGTTATCGGTGAAGAGGGCAACCATTGGACATATACTGCTGACGGCGGATATATGCCTGCAGCTAACTTTGCTGAAAAGGACCAGGCGTCTTACTATATGACAGGTTCTAACGAAACAAAGTACACAGCTTATTGGCTTGCACGTGTACGTAAGCAGCCCGAACTCTTCAGAGCTTGGTCAGAGCTTATGGATAATGCTGATACAGTAGGTGTATATAACGTTGTTGACTTTACACCTCCCATCGCAGCTTATACAGCAAACCGTGCTAACATTGAAACAAATGCACAGGACTGGTTCTATATTATGCTTAAGAATGGCACAGGCGAGCTTGCTAACTATCAGCAAAAGCTTAACGGTCAGTATAAGTGTACAGAAGCTACAGCAGCCATTAACGCTTGGTATTCTGCAAAATAATAAATCCATTAAGGAGTATACAATATGAGCACTAAAAAGGAAAAAATGACATTGGGTGCAAAAGTAAAAAAGTATAAAAGCTTGATTCCTTTTGTTATCCCTGCAGTATTGTTTGCTCTCATATTCTCTTATTTACCTATGGCGGGTATTCTGATTGCATTCAAGGACAACCCAAACTTTTTGAGATACGACGTTTTTACGGCGTTCCAAAAGTCCGAGTGGACACTTGAAAACTTCAAGATACTCTTTTCCGACCCTGAAATTCTTTCTTATATCAGAAACACATTGATTATTTCTGTTATGAAGATTGTTATTTTGTTCCCATTGCCCGTTGTATTGGCAGTAATGATCACAGAGCTTAGAAATAAAAGATTTTCTAAGCTCGTGCAGGGAATAGTATTCTTGCCTCACTTTTTCTCTTGGGTAGTTATCGTTGGTATTTTCAACAGTATCTTCGGAATGTATGGCCCAATCAATAACATCGGTGTGGCTCTTGGCGGAGAAGCGATTCACTATATGGGTGAGCCGGGATGGTTTAGATGGCTTGTTGTAATTCTTTCAGGTTGGAAGGAAATTGGTTATAGCTCAATTGCTTATATTGCGGCTATTATGTCCATTGACCCTGCTTTGTACGAGGCTGCGAAAATTGACGGTGCAAGTAAGATGAAGCAAATTTGGAATATAACGATTCCTTCGATTATGCCTACAATTATAGTAATGCTTATAATTCGTATCGGTTATCTTATGGATGCGGGCTTTGAGCAGGTTTATGCTATGCTCAACTCACAAACAAGAGAAACCGGTGAAATCATTGGTACTTACGTATATAGATTGGGATTCGGAATGGGTAAGAGTAATTACGGCTTATCAACTGCGGTAGGTTTGTTTAACGGTATCATTTCTTTGATTTTGATACTTAGCGCTAACTACTTTAGTAAAAAGAAAACAGGAAATGGTGTGTGGTAATTATGGATAAGAATTTGACAGTAAAACGTAACAATAAAATAAAAGAGAACCGCGTGTTTAATTTTATCAACGTTTTTATGTTGATAATTATTTCGGTTATCTGCTTTATACCATTTCTTAACGTACTTTCAGTAGCTCTTTCTACTGCGGGTAATGACGTTAACTTTACTCCCAAGGGCTTTACACTCTTTAACTTCCAATACGTGTTCTCTGATCCCGGATTTTGGAGAGCGATGGGTGTATCATTCCTTGTCGTAGTATGTGGAACATTGCTTTCAGTAACGGTAATGTTCGCTGCGGCTTATGCATTGTCTAAGCCACAATTCCCACTTCGTAAGGCGCTTATGGTGTTCTTCATTATCGTCATGATCTTCTCAGGCGGTATGATTCCTAATTACCTTGTTGTAAGTGCATTAGGGCTCACAAAAACACCTTGGGCATTGATTTTGCCTTCGGTAGTTCAGGTTTATAACCTTATTTTGATAAAGAGTTATCTTGAATCGCTTCCGGGTGAGCTTGAAGAATCTGCTTCGATCGACGGAGCAAACAATCTTCAGATAATGTTTCAAATTTTGTTGCCAATGTCCATGCCATGTGTAGCGAGCGTAAGCTTGTTCACAGCGGTTACGCTTTGGAACAACTACACAAGCGCATTGCTTTATCTTGGTACTGAAGAAAAATGGTACCCCTTGTCACTCTATATGCTTAACTATATTCAGTCCGAGCCCGACGTACTTTCGGGAACGCTTGAAAATATTCAAAAGAGCAATATAGAGGCGGCTATGATCGTTGTAAGTATAATACCCATCCTTCTTGTTTACCCATTAGTACTTAAGTATTTCACAAAGGGTGTAACAGTAGGAGCTGTAAAAGGATAATATGACCATATGTATCGATATGGGTGCAACCGAGACCAAGGTTGCACCCATTAAAGGAAAAAATGAGATTTTGGTGGGAG
>JAZLBH010000150.1:0-5185 GCA_045613605.1 Eubacteriales bacterium | reverse complement strand
TTGCAAAGGTACGAATCTATAAAAGAAAGGCAAATAAACTCATTTATTTTACTTATTGAATATATCAAAAATCAAATTGAGTGCTTTTTATTGCCCATAGACGTAGTAATACGTAATTGTAATGAAGAATTAATTAAGAATTGCGGAATAAACATAGATTATAAAAATCTCAAAACCTTAGAGGCGCTTATATCCTCAGTTGATTTCTATTGTAACGGCGAGTGCATAGACATAATCAAGCAGTTTTCTAAGGATTTTGGTCAGGGATACCTTAGCGAGCAACTGCGCTTGTGTGATTATTATAGAGGTGAACTAATAAAGCAAAGAGATAAATTAAAAGAAAAGGGAGCAAAGGACAAAAAGCTAAAGCTTGCGCTTTGTCTTTCGGCATCTTTTTCACTGATACTCTTATTGATATAAAAGGGAAGGAATACGTATGGAAATAGGGCTTATATTAAAGGTGGCAGGAGTCGGACTGATCGTTTCGGTCGTTGCGCAAATTCTCAACAAATCGGGACGGGACGAGCAAGGGATGATGCTGATTATTGCAGGAATAGTGGTAGCGTTTTTTCTTTTGGTGGGAGAAATCGGAAGCCTATTCGATAAAATCAAGGATGTGTTTGAGCTTTGAGTGATAGCTTTAGAATATGTGCATTGGGTATTGTATTTGCAATAGTTTGTGTACTGATCAAAAATTATAGAGGAGAATTTTTGATTCCTGCGCGCCTTGCTGCGGTCATCTTGATTTTTGGTGTGGTAGTGGCGCTGATTTCTCCAATAGTTAAGTTTTTGAATAGTATTATGAGCGAAGCTATTCCCCTTGAACATATGGGTATAATACTTAAAACGCTCGCCATAGCTTATATTACACAAATATCAAGTGAGATTTGTCGGGAGTGCGGAGAAAGCAGCATAGCCTTCTGTATAGAAGCTGTGGGAAAAATTGAAATAGTGCTATTAAGCCTGCCCTTGATAAACAACGTTATATCAATGTCAAAGGAGCTTTTGCAGTGGTAAGAACGGTGTGTATTTTTTGTATATTAGCAGCACTTTTTATTCCTTCTATACCTATTTTTGCCGAAAATAACACCGAAATTCCTGAGGAATATCAAGATATGCTCGACTCATTGCCTGATGATATAGCCGATATGCTACCGGATGAAATTTTTTCTGATAACTTTGATAGTATAGTAAACGGTGCTCAAGAGCTGACTTCTTGGAATTACATATTTGACGCTTTATTTGACGTGCTTGGATTAAACATAAAGGATTTAATCAAATCAGTTGCTACGATTGGCGCCTTACTTGTGCTTTGTTCACTTTTGGGAATGTTGAAAAACAGTGTGAAAAATTCAGCGACTGAAAATACAATAACCTTGGTTAGCAATAGCGCCATAGTAATCACCGTGCTTCAGATTTCACAAGAGCCGCTAAACCGCGCTATGACTCTTTTGATAGAAATTCAAGAATTTACAAATATAGCTTCTCCCGTTATCTGTTCAATGTATGCAATGGGTGGAAATTTAAGCAGTGCGCTTGTTCATAACTATGGATTAATAGTGTTTTTATCCCTGCTTGAAAATATATGCATTATTTCATTAGAAGCGATAGTGGGAATTTGCATAGGCTTAACGTTGGCTTCTTCATTTGTCGGAGAAAATAATCTTTTGCCGTTGAGTAATGCTGTAAAAAAAGCATTTACCTTTTTTGTCGGTATAATGATGCTGATATTTACAACGATTATATCTACACAAAGCTTGCTTGCCAGCAAAGCGGATACCTTGAGCACAAAAACGGCAAAAATGCTTGCAACACAAATAATACCTTTGGTTGGAGGCACTATAGGCGAAACCTTGCGAACTGCAGGAGCAAGTATTGAGTATCTACGTTCAAACGTTGGTGTTGTTTTGATAATTATCTTGATGCTCACAGTTTTACCAACGTTTATATCGATAGCTCTCTATAGATTGGGATTTATTGTTTCCAATGCAATAGCGGGTCTTTTGGGATGTGAAAGAGAGGGGAAGATATTGCTTGAGGTGTCAAGTATTTACGGATATGTTCTTGCTGTGATCTCAATTTCTGCCGTTTCACTGTTGCTTTTGATGACGGTATTTGCAAAATGCTCCTCTCCTTTAATGTGAGGTGAATATGAAAAATTATTTAATGACTGTAATAACGGTTTCTCTTTGCGTTGGAGTATATAACGTTATCTCACCGGGATTCAAGGGCATTGAAAAATACAGTAAAATGATCGGGATGTTAGTTGTCCTTTGCGTTATAATATCACCCATAAAAAGTATTATGAATACCTTTGACGATGAATGGCTTGAAAACGTCAAGGATGGTTTAGCAAATAACGATTATGACGGAAGCGGTGAATATGATGAAATTTTTAGGAATTATCTGACCACTTATTCTATAGATGAACTAAAAAATGAAATTGGAGATTTGTTGCTTGAAAAATTTGAAATACCGGGTGACGAATGCGAAATTACCGTTATTACTGAAAATAAAAATGGCAATTTAGCTGTGGGTAAAGTTCAAATATTGTTATCAGGCAAATCCATTTTCAAAAATCCATATAGCATAGAAGAATATTTTGCAAATCTTTTGAATTGCGATTGTCAAGTTTTGATCAAATAAACGGAGAATGGAATGAACAAAAGGAACGTTGATTTTTTTACGTATATAAAGAAAAATAGAAATACGGCTATTGTACTGGTCTTGCTGATTTTGGGGCTCTTGCTTTTGATTGTGCCGGGTGCTTCATCCGGTAATAGATCGTCGTCGAGCGGTGAAGAACGCTTGACTTTATATATAACTGATCTTGAAAACAAAATCGGATCCCTATGCTCTAAAATAAACGGTGTTTCAAGCGTCAGTGTTACGGTCTATGTTGATACGGGATTTGAAACGGTTTATGCCTATAATGAGGAAAGCAAGGCAACGTCAAATGGAATAAATTCGGAGAAAAAATACGTTACGGTGGGCTCTGGGAGTGACGAGAGTATGGTATGCATAGTTGAAAAAATGCCGACCATAGCCGGTGTTGCAATAGTTTGCAAGGGTGGGGGCAATCCCGTTATTGCCAATCAAATAATCAATCTTGTTTCATCGGCCTATAACGTGCCCAAAACTAAAATATACGTAGCCGAAGGAAAAAAGTAAGCATTATATGTTCTAAAAGATAAAAGTGTGAATATACATATAGTGTACTTCAAAATGAACGGAGGAGTTTTATGAATACAGAAGAAAAGTACGAATTAATTGAAACCGAAGAAGAAGAGGTAAGTGTACTCGATAGAGTTAAAGACTTTTTTGCAAGGATTGGCAGAAGAAATCTTATTATTATAGGCGCTGTTTTGCTCGTCGGTGTTGCAATATGTCTTAACTGGGTGCTTTTTGCGGATAACGGTGACGGTGGATACGATTACGGTGACGGAAGCGGAGTCGCAGGCAATGAGGTTGAAAATAACGAAACAAGCGAGGTTCTTGCTTATTTTGCTTCAACTCAGGTTAGCCGTGATAGAGCTAGAGAAGAAGCACTTGCGGTGCTTCAAAACGTTGTGGACAGTGCTGAATCCGACAGTGCTGAAAAAACACAAGCTCTTGAGGACATTGCGGCAATTGCCAACAATATTGAAGCAGAAGCAAATATTGAGGCTATGGTAATGGCAAAGGGCTTTGAGCAGTGCGTTGCTATTATTAATGACGGTATGTGCACAGTCGTAGTAATGACGGAAGAGCTTCTTGCAAGTCATATGTCTCAAATTAATGAGATCGTTTACGAGCAAACGGGAATTAAACCCGTTAACGTTAAATACATACAAAAAAGCTAATCAAAGCACCGACCACGGTCGGTGCTTTTACTGTAAGGAGGGGCTATGGATATAATTAGTACCGAAGAATTAAGATTAAAGGAAATAATCAATCTTTGCAACGGAGAAAGGCTTGGATATGCCTGCGATTTTGAATTTGATAGGTGTACTGCTCAAATAGTCGCTTTAATCGTTCCGCAAAGCGGGGGATTTTTGGGTATAGGGGTAGGGGAGTCACTGCTTATCCCATGGCATAAAATTGAGTGTATTGGAGAGGATACGATATTAGTTAGATTTACCTCGGCAGAGCTGCCGAGCTTTTATAGAAAGAAGAAAAAGAAGATTTTTTAAGCTTTAATTGTTAATAAATTGTAAACTTTTTTATTTTACTATTGAAATTTATATATTGTATATGTTATAATCATTCGTAATTGTGCGGCAAAGCCGCGCAAAATTTAAAAATACACACACAAAGGTACGAAACAATGCCGGTGTCACCATTGGTGATTGCGATTGTTGGCTATTTGTGGTGGAAAAAACCGAAGGAGGACATTTAAAATGTCAGTAATTTCAATTAAGCAGCTCCTTGAAGCTGGCGTCCATTTTGGACATCACACAAGAAGATGGAACCCCAAGATGAGTGAGTACATCTTCACAGAAAGAAACGGTATCTACATCATCGACCTTCAGAAAACTGTTAAGAAGTTTGAAGAAGCTTACATGTTTGTACGTGACGTTGCAGCAGAGGGTGGTAACATTCTTTTCGTTGGTACAAAGAAGCAGGCAACAGATGCTATCAAAGAAGAAGCAACACGTTGCGGTATGTACTACGTAAACGTTCGTTGGCCTGGTGGTATGCTTACAAACCACAAGACAATTAAGAAGTCTATCGCTCGTCTTAACGCTCTTACAAAGATGCAGGAAGACGGCACATTCGATCTCCTTCCTAAGAAGGAAGTTGCTATGAAGCAGAAAGAGATCTTTGACCTTGAAAAGAGCTACGGCGGTATCAAGAATATGGATACACTTCCCGCAGCAATCTTCATCGTTGACCCCAAGAAGGAAAGAAATGCAGTTCTCGAAGCAAAGAAGCTCGGTATTCCCGTTGTTGCTATCGTTGACACAAACTGTGACCCCGATGATGCTGATTACGTAATTCCCGGTAACGATGACGCTATCCGCGCTATCAAGCTTATCTCTTCCGTAATCGCTGATGCAGTTATCGAAGGTAGACAGGGCGAACAGACAGTTGCTGAAGAAACAACAGAAGTAGCTGCTGAAGAAGTTGCAGAATAATTTAATCTTAAAAATTAAGTGAGGATAAAATAATGGCTAATATTACAGCAAAAGACGTTGCGGCTTTG
>JAZLBH010000149.1:0-3584 GCA_045613605.1 Eubacteriales bacterium | reverse complement strand
AAGATGGCTTCCGAAACACCTGCCAAAATGGCAAAGTGCTCCACCAAGGGCACCCTCGACGCAGGCAAAGATGCCGACATCGTCATCTTCGACGAGTCCATCAACATGCAACACGTTTTTGTCAGAGGCAAACAGATTGTTTAATTGAAAATGATTGCAGGGGGGAACTTTTTAAAAAAAGTTTGCCCCTTCACCCCTTTCAAAAACTTTCGCACAAAAACAACCAAATAAAATCGTTAGTTTGCAAATAGGCAGGTGGCGCAAGCGATACGCTTGCTTTTGCTATCGCTAACTCGCAGGGGCCACCGAGACCCTGCTCGTTAAGAGAGTTGTTATGAGGTGGCAGGGGGAAATATTCAAAAAACTCTTGACATATTGCGCTTTTTTTGATATACTATAAACAGAAACATCACAAAGGAAGGCGTACGATGGAATTTTTCATTACGAGACGTCAGGTCCTTTGTGATGTTTTATTTTTCTATGTAGGGGGACGACGTCCTCGACGCCCCGCCAAAAAACGATTATCGCAAAGAAAACACCCCATCGAAAAACCGATGGGGTGTTTTTATAGACAAATTGGAATTTGACAGAGAGTTTATTCAGAATCATTGTAATATCGTGGACTACTTATTCACTTTGCAGTTTAAGATTTCATCAATATTTTTCTTCAAGAAGTTAATTGCCGATGCCAATGTATCAATCGCATCTCCTCTTTGTATATCTACCGGATGCGTGCCCTTATATTCTATCAAATCATTTTTAACTTTATTTCTATCCTGTTCTGCACCGATGTTACAATCATAAAGATTTGTATATGTATTTCCGTAGTCGAAACTGATTTGATAAGTATAATCTTGTTGAATTAAGATGTAAATGTTTTCTAATTTATATGTGTATACATTTTTATTTGTTTCAACTGCAAAGCCATATTTTTTCAAAAATTTCAACCGCTTCTTCACATTGTATCTTTGGAAAGAAAATATGGAAAAGATAATCGCGAGTGGGAAAAGCATTATTACAATTATTATTTCCAATATCCGCTCTGTTATTTTATTACTTTTAACAGGTGCACCTGTAGGGAAAATATTCTCTAATATGATAAATACAATCAATAGTCCAACAGGAATGCAAATCAACAATATCGCCCACATATCCATCGTGCCTTCATGATTGGGTTGTATTAAATTATAGTATGCACCAAGAAATATGGCGATAGATATGATTATCAGTCCTAAAATCCCAATAATCCTTCTTTTGTTTACATTCATATTTTTTCCTTTCGAAAATCTTTTCTCTTTAGCAGAAAAGATAAAGATTCCTCTTTGTTTTGATGTATTGGAAAAATCAAATTCTTATTTATCAATCCCATTATACCACACAACTGCGCGAAAGTAAATAGAAAACCCAAATTTCGTTTTGTTTCTAAAGAACTCTCTTAGCGAGACCCACTAACCCTATCCGCTAAGAGAGTTGATTTGCCGTAACACGGGATGCCGAGGACGTCATCCCCTACAAGGCAAATCTATATTTGTAGGGGACGACCTCCCGGGCGTCCCGAAAAACGAACGATTATCGCAAAGAAAACACCCCATCGAAAAACCGATGAGGTGTTTTTGTTTTGTCATTGATAAATCAACGTTTCGGGATGCGAAAAAACAAAGGAGATGTTTTTGTCGGGGTTTATTAAGAGATTCAAAACACCGAGTTCGGCTGTTCCCATGCGTGTGTCCATAACCAGCCTTCGATATGGCTTAAAGCCGCATTTTTCTTGCACTTTTTTCGATTGAACGTTAAAATCGTAATATCCGCAGGTCAAAAAATCCAAATGCAAATCATTGAACAAATACCGAATAACGGCACTTACCGCCTCAGGCATAAGACCTTTTCCCCAATAGGATTTGCTCAAAACATAGCCGATTTCTCGTCCTTGGTAGCCGTCAAACTCGGTCAAGGCGTGCTCCATACCGTATTTTTCAATACCCAAAGAACCAATCACCTTGTTGTTTTCTTTGAGGACGATGGCAAAGGTTTTGTCTTCCTTTATAAAAATATCCAAAATCTCTTGCGATTTTTCAATGTTTTCGTGGTGTCGCCAGCCAGCCATTTCGCCAACGCCTTCAACCGATGCATATTCATAAAAATCATTCAAATCTGCCGCTTCAAACGGGCGCAAAATCAAACGTTCGGTTTCAATCACCAATCCGTTTATTTGAAAGGTAGCATTCATACATCCATACCTCACTGAATTTTTATCAATTTTCAAATTATAACTTAACAACTCTCTTAGCGCTTTTCGTCTGTATGTAAATCAACGATTTTGCTTTTTGCCCTTTTGTGCGAGTGCTTTTTGGAAGGGGTGCGGGGGAACCTTTTTCGCGAAAAAGGTTCCCCCGCAGTTCTTTACAAACTATTATTCATAAAGCTTGCCCATTTTGAGCAGTCTTTCATATTTAGCCTTAGCGTTGGTTTCAGCCTTTTGGAAGAGGTCAGCAGCTCTTTCAGGGAAGGACTGAGCGAGACGAGCGTAACGAGCCTCGGACTTAATGAACTCTACGTAGTCAGCCGTAGGAGCCTTAGAGTCGATGGAGAGCTTGTTGTTCTCGAGAGTGGGATTGTAGCGGAACATCTGCCAGTAACCAGCCTCAACAGCCTTCTTCATTTCGAGCTGGCAGTTCTGCATGGTGCCCTTAATACCGTGCATTTCGCAAGGAGCGTAGCCGATGATAAGGGAGGGACCCGGGTAAGCTTCAGCTTCCTTGAGAGCCTTGAGCAGTTGGTTCATATCAGCGCCCATAGCAACTTGTGCAACGTATACGTAGCCGTAGGACATAGCGATCTCAGCAAGGTTCTTCTTGCCAATTGCCTTACCTGCTGCTGCGAATTGAGCAACTTGACCGATTTGAGAAGCCTTAGAAGCTTGTCCACCGGTGTTGGAGTAAACTTCGGTATCGAATACGAATACGTTTACGTCTTCGCCGGATGCGAGAACGTGGTCGAGACCGCCAAAGCCGATGTCGTATGCCCAACCGTCACCACCAAAGATCCAAACGGACTTCTTGGAGAGGTAATCCTTTTCAGCAAGGATTGCGGGAGCTACGGGGCAGCCTGCAGCTGCAGCCTTTTCGAGCTCAACAACGAGAGCCTTGGTAGCTTCGGTGTTCTTTTCGCCGTCTTCAGCGGTTGCGAGGTAAGCCTCAGCAGCAGCCTTGAATTCAGCGGAAGCCTTCTCGGAAGCAGCCATCTCCTGAACCTTGCCCATGAGGCGGTCGCGGATGGTCTTCTGACCGAGAGCGATACCCATACCGTGCTCTGCGTTGTCCTCGAACAGGGAGTTGCCCCATGCGGGACCGCAGCCGGATTCCTTGTTTACGGTGTAGGGAGTTGCGGGAGCGGAGCCACCCCAAATGGAGGAGCATCCGGTTGCGTTGGAGATATACATTCTCTCACCAAAGAGTTGTGTTACGAGACGAGCGTAAGAGGTTTCAGCACAGCCTGCGCAAGAGCCGGAGAACTCAAGCAGGGGTTGCTTAAACTGGCTACCCTTAACAGTTGCATTGATAAGTTCCTTCTTTTCGGATACGTTA
>JAZLBH010000148.1:0-4506 GCA_045613605.1 Eubacteriales bacterium | reverse complement strand
TTTTCAAAAGCGGTCGCCTGCGCGGCGCGAGCGCATTACGCCCGTTTTCTTTTTGCAAAGCTTTTTCTTTTGGGGCTATTTTCTCAAAAGAAAAAGCGTTATAGACGTTTGATAGCAAAGGTCTTTAGCCGCTTTTCTTTGCCAAAATAGGCACAAAGAAAAGCTAACAAAAGAAATGCCGTAGCAAGGGCAACCCCGGAAACCCCCAAAGCTCATTTCATTCGCTTCGGGGAACCCCTCTGCGCCCTTGAACCGCGCCACTACTCGTGGAGAGCCACCTTTGAAAAGGTGGACGAAACAATCGCACAGAGCGAGTGCTAACTCCCCGACAAATTCCAATTTATTTTACAAACAACTTGGAAACAATGGCAGAGATTTCATCATAGTCCTTTTTGGCAACTGTCCATGTAACCACGGATTCGGCAACGAAAAGTGACAAAAATTCCGCGTTTTCAATTCCTGATAAAACACAAGAATTATAAATGGGGCCCGCAACCTGATTTCTAACAAACTTGTGGTATCCGGGTGCGGTGGTACTAAACGTCTTTATTGCGCTTGGTGCGGTGAAAATAGCATTATACACCTTGATAAAATCACTAACCTCTTCATAAAGCGCGTGAACAACGATCATGGGATCACTTTCGTTTTGATATTTATCTGTAATTTTGGCAATTCTTTCCTTCCAATCCTCAAACAAGAATGTGGCAATAAGCATATCCTTTGATTTGAAGTAGTTATAAAATGTTCCAAGACCAATTTCGCAACCCTTTGCAATGTTTCTTATAGTTACGCTTTCGTAACCGTTAATTGCGATTTGGTCCTTTGCTTCTTGAATAATTTTTTCTCTAAGATTTTCGATGATTTTGGGCATAAAAATGTCAATTCCTTTCTTTGTGAACTTGTTCAGTATAATTATACAACGCCGTACCAACATTGTCAATAAAAATGTTCATAAAAACCAAGTTTTTTTACTTAGTGCTTTGTTTTTCGACAAATCAAAATTGTGCATTTTGACGAAGGTATTTTTGCCCAAAAATTGACATTTTGTGACACAAAACACCCCAAATTTGTTAAAAAAATAACGAAATTAGAGTGTTCATAAAAAATCAGCACCTTCAACTCTCAAATTTCTTTGTACATATTGACAATACCCTATATATGTAGTATAATTACCATATATGCACACAAGCGCAATTGATTCAGATAAATTTCATGATTAGCATATAGATTAAGAAAAACGGAGGTACAAATATGGAATTTAAACAATGGGAAAGCTTCCAAGGTGAAACCTGGAAAAACGAAATTAACGTTAGAAACTTCATTAAGAAGAACTACACCCCCTATCTTGAAGAGCCCGAATTTCTTTGCGGCCCCACACAAAGAACCAAAAATTCAATGGACAAGCTCAACGCACTTCTCAAGCAGGAGATGGACAACGGCGGTGTGCTTGATATAGACACAGAACACACAACAACCCTTACATCCCACGCGCCCGGTTATCTTGACAAGGATACCGACGTTATCGTTGGCCTTCAGACAGATGCTCCCTTAAAGCGCGCAGTAAACCCCTTTGCCGGTATGAGAATGGCAAGAGGCGCTTGCAAGGCATATGGCTATGAGGTTTCAGAGACAATTGAAAACGAATTCAGATACACAAAGACACACAACGACGGTGTTTTCAGCATTTATACCGATGAAATCAAGGCGCTTCGTCACTGCGCGATCTTGACGGGCCTTCCCGATGCATACGGACGCGGAAGAATTATCGGTGACTATAGAAGAATCGCGCTTTACGGCGTTGACGTGCTTATTGCCTTCAAAAAGGGTGACAGAGCATTCTATGGCAAGCGCCCAATGGACGTTGACAATATGAGAAGACTTGAAGAGCTTCACGATCAAATCAAGGCTCTTGAGGACCTTAAGAAAATGGCGCTTTCTTACGGCTTTGACATTTCACAGCCTGCATCTAATGCAAGAGAGGCAATTCAGTGGACTTACTTTGGTTACCTTGGCGCAAACAAGGAGCAAAACGGCGCCGCTATGAGCTTTGGCCGTTGCTCAACGTTCTTTGACATCTATATTGAAAAGGACATCGCAGAGGGCAAGCTCACCGAGGAAGAGGCGCAGGAACTTATTGACGACCTTGTAATCAAGCTCAGAATGGCACGCCACCACAGAACACCCGAATATAACGAGCTCTTTGGCGGTGACCCCATGTGGATTACCGAATGCGTTGGCGGTATGGGCGAAACTCACAAAACACTTGTAACAAAAACATCTTATAGAATTCTCAACACACTCTATAATCTTGGCCCTGCTCCCGAGCCCAACCTTACGGTTCTTTGGAGCGAGGCACTTCCCACACCCTTTAAGAAGTTCTGTGCAAAGGTTTCGATTGATACCGACTCAATTCAGTATGAAAACGATGACCTTATGCGCCCCACCTTCGGTGACGACTATGCAATTGCTTGCTGTGTTTCAGCGATGAAGGTTGGTCATCAAATGCAATTCTTCGGCGCAAGAACAAATCTTGCAAAGCTCTTGCTTCTTGCGATAAATGGCGGCGTTGACAATATGTTCGGCACCCGCGTAGGACCCAAAATGCCCGTAATGGACGGAGAATATCTCAATTACGACGAGGTTTACGACCGCTTCAAGATGTATCTCGCATGGCTCTGCGAGACGTACGTTAAGACGATGAACATTATCCACTACAGCCACGACAGATACTCCTATGAAAAGCTTCAAATGGCGCTTCACGATACCGAGGTTGATCGTCTTATGGCGTTCGGTATTGCGGGATTTTCCGTAATCGTTGACTCTCTTTCCGCTATTAAATATGCAAAGGTTAAGCCCATAAAGAACGAAGAAGGCATTATCGTTGACTTCGAAATTGAGGGTGACTTCCCCAAATACGGTAACGATGACGACCGCGTTGACGAAATCGGTCAGAAGATCATTAAGAGAATGATGAGAGAGCTTCGTCAGACTCCCACATACAGAAACGCAATCCACACCCTTTCCGTTCTTACAATCACATCAAACGTTGTTTACGGTAAGAAGACGGGCGCTACTCCCGACGGAAGAAAAGCAGGTGAAGCGTTTGCTCCCGGCGCTAACCCCATGCACAACAGAGAAACAAACGGTGCACTTGCATCTCTTAACTCTGTATCAAAGATGCCCTATAACGATGCTATGGACGGTATCTCCAACACCTTCTCCATCGTTCCTGAGGCGCTTGGTAAAACAAGATACGAAAGAGTTATCAACCTTACAAATATTCTTGACGGCTACTTCCGTCAGCACGCTCATCATATCAACGTAAACGTTCTCAACAGAGAAACTCTTATGAAGGCATATGAAAATCCCGAGCTTTACCCCAACCTCACAATCCGTGTTTCCGGATATGCCGTAAACTTTACACGTCTTTCCAAGGAACAGCAGAGAGAGGTTATCTCAAGAACATTCCATGAATCAATGTAATGATAAAATTATGGGCAGAATCCACTCGTTCCAATCCCTTGGAACGGTGGATGGCCCCGGAATCCGTTCCGTAATCTTTATGCAGGGTTGCCCGCTTCGTTGTGTGTGCTGTCACAATCCCGACACTTGGGATTTTGCAGGCGGTACCGAGATGACCACCGACGAGCTTGTAAATAAGGTGCTTCGTTACAAAACCTATTACGGTCAAAACGGAGGAATTACCGTTTCGGGCGGTGAACCCCTTATGCAAGCGGAGTTTTTGACTGAATTGTTCAAAAATCTCAAAAGGCACGGTATTCACATAGCGCTTGATACAAGCGGTTGCGTTCTTAACGATAATGTGAAGGATTTGCTTGGATACACCGACCTCGTTCTCCTTGATTTCAAATATACCAACAAAAGTGATTATTTGAAATATACCAAAATGGAGATGAGCAAGGCGCAGGGATTTCTTGATTATCTTCAAGAAACGAATAAAAAAACGTGGCTTCGCTACGTCGTTATTCCCGATTTGAACGATAGTGACGAGAGCTTTGCAAAGCTCTTCGAGCTCAAAAATCAGTATTCTTGTGTTAAAAAAATTGAGCTTCTTCCCTTTCGCAAGCTTTGTCTTGAAAAGTATGACGAGATGGGAATCGAATTTCCCCTCAAGGACACGCCCGAGGCAAAGCAGGATTTTATTGACAAAATCTATAAGCAATACGAAAAAGCACTCGACTAAGTCGGGTGCTTTTTGTGTTTTCGTTTTGCACAAGCTCAGTGGGGGCGTACCGCGTTCGTCCACCTCAAATTTTGATTTATAGGGAAGTTAGTTTATAAAAGAATAATGTTCTTTTTGAAAAAAGAACCAAAAACCTTTTATAGAGCTTCGCGGCAGAAAGTTACGCAAATCGTGTTGCTTTGCAACACATAACGATTTTTTCTGCATTTTAACAGGCGCAGAAAAAATCTGTGATTTGCTGTTTATATAATAGCCACACTCAAAGCAAAACGGCTACGAATTTGTAATATTTATACATCAAT
>JAZLBH010000147.1:0-2786 GCA_045613605.1 Eubacteriales bacterium | reverse complement strand
CTTCGCGGCAAAAAGTTACGCAAATTGTGTTATTGTACTTAAAAGCACAATAACACATAACGATTTTTTCTGCATTTTAACAGGCCCAGAAAAAATCTATGATTTGCTGTTCAAATAATAGCCACAACCAAAGCAAAACGGTTATCATTTGTAAAAGTAAATTTTAGAAAATCTCTCCACAGGAGAGGTTTTCGTGGTTCGGTTGGTGAAATCCTTGTCGAAAACTTGTTTTCGTAAAAGGATTTTAACAAGTGAACTGATAATTCGTTTGCGAATTATCAAAAATTTACGAACGGTCACCACAAACCCAATCCATTGTTTTGCTCCGCTTTTTCAAAAGCGGAAGCACGCCGCGCGTATAATTTGCAATCATCTAAAAATCGCACAGCGCGCCAAGCAAACTGTAAACAGTTTGCCTAGAAACATATGTCATCAGTATTAGCTTGAGCGGTTTTTACTTTGTAACTCCTCGATAAATCCCAATTTAAGAAAGGATCATTTATGAGATTAAATTTCATCAAAATGCACGGTGCGGGCAACGATTACATATATTTTGACTGTCTAATAAAGCCAATTGAAAACCCCGAGGATTTGGCAAGAAGACTAAGCAAGAGGCATTTTTCGGTGGGCGCAGACGGAATCATTTTGATATGCAAATCAAAAATTGCTGACGCGAAAATGCGAATTTTTAATGCCGACGGAAGCGAAGCCAAAATGTGCGGAAATGCCGCCCGATGCGTTGGAAAGCTGCTATATGAAAGCGGATTTTCAAAGAAAAGTCACATTCGCCTTGAGACCGAAAGCGGTGTCAGAGACCTGTTTTTGACCGTAAAAAACGGAAAAGTGGAGAAGATTTCAGTGGATATGGGCAAGGCAACCGTTGGCGAAATGTTCCTTTTTGATGTTTGCGGACAAAAATATGAGATGCGCGAGGTAAACGTGGGCAACAAGCACCAGGTGACCTTTATTCCCGACGCAGACGTACTGAATCTTGATAAAACAGGGCGATATTTTGAGGCAAATTCGCGATTTGAGGGCGGTGTTAACACTGAATTTTGCGAAATTTTGGGCAAAAATCATCTAAAAGTGCGCGTTTTTGAGCGTGGAAGCGGTGAAACGCTTGCTTGCGGCACGGGCGCGTGCGCCTCGGCAATTGCCGCAATCGTTGCGGGGTATTGCGATTTTGGAAGATTGATCAGGGTGTCAATGAGGGGTGGCGAGCTTTATGTGGTGTGCTCCGAGAATTTTTCGGTGCGTCTTATGGGAGATGCCGCAAGGGTCTTTGAGGGTAGCATTGAGATTGGATAAAATATGAAAATACTGCTTAACGAAAATTTTAAGAAAATAGAGTCGGGATATCTTTTCACCGAGATTGCGCGAAGAGTGGAAGCTTTTAAGTCGCAAAATCCATCAAAAAAAGTGATCTCACTTGGAATTGGGGACGTGAGCTTACCCATTTCAAAATTCGTTGCCGGTGAGATGTCGCGCGCGGCATTGGAATTGGCCACAAACGAGGGATTTGTGGGATATGGCGACACAAACGGACTAAAATCATTGAGAATAGCGCTTTCCAACCGATACAAATCACAAAATATTAACGTTTTATGGGACGAGATTTTCATCAGTGACGGTGCAAAAAGTGACCTTGGCAATATTTTCGACGTGCTTGGAGACAACGAGACCGTGGTTTTTGACCCCGTTTACCCCGTTTATTTCGATTCAAGCATCATATCGGGGCACTCGGTCAGATTGATAGAAGCGAGTGTCGAAAGCGGATTTTTGCCGTCTCCCGATGCCTTGGAAAGCAAGCCTTACGTCATATATCTTTGCTCCCCAAACAATCCCACAGGCGCGGTATTTTCAAGAAAAATGCTCAAAAAATGGGTGGATTTTGCACTTTTTAGCGGTTCTTTGATCATATTTGACGCGGCTTATGAGGGATTTATCAAGGACGGTGATTTGCCTCATTCCATCTTTGAAATAGAGGGGGCAAGGGGGTGCGCGATCGAGATTTGCTCATTTTCGAAGCTTGCGGGATTCACAGGAATTCGGTGTGGGTGGACGGTAATTCCGAAGGAATCGCCCTTGCACGCGCTTTGGAAGAGGCGCCAAAGCACCAAATTCAACGGTGCTTCGTACATATCGCAACGCGGTGCGCTTGCCTTTCTTTCCCCTAGGGGATATAAGGAAGGTATGAAAAATATTGAACAATATATGAATAATGCGCAAAAAATCGCATCCTTTCTAAAAAAGAGGCAATTTTTCTTTGTTGGAGGCGAAAATGCGCCGTATTTGTGGGTTAAAATCCCGTTTGAGATTTCGTCTTGGAATTTTTTCGACCTCCTTTTGAACGAGGTGGGGGTAGTCGGCACACCGGGTGTCGGATTCGGAAAGGCGGGAGAGGGATTTTTCAGATTTTCATCATTTGCACCAAGCGATGACGTTGACGAAGCGCTGTGCCGACTTGAAAAAATATTGTAATATTCGAGCTATAAATTGGGATTTATCTGGGAGTTTGAAAAAGTTAGTTTGCCTTTGTAACGGGTCGTCGGGGACGTCGACCCCTACGGTTTGCAAATTAAATTTTTTCGCATTTTTAGCCGTTTCGATAGCTAAATGTCTGTGATTTTGTTATAAAATTAGTATAGTCATTGTAGGGGTCGACGCCCCCGACGACCCGCCATTATATAAAACTAACTCCCCTATAAATAAAAATTTGAAACAATAAACAAAAACCAAAGAGGTTGAAAAATGAATTTTTACGATACAATAGCAGCTCTTTCGTC
>JAZLBH010000146.1:0-1904 GCA_045613605.1 Eubacteriales bacterium | reverse complement strand
CGATACAGAGGATAGTGCAACGCTGAGGAGCGACACGAGCGCTGTATCGGGTTTGCGGGAGGCAGTGTTTGATGGCACTGCCTTTTTTCATTGCCTCTTGGCAAACTAAAGCGTTAAACCTCGGGGTTTGGGGCAGAGCCCCATTCCTCATATCTAATTTTTTTGAGTGGATATATTCCGGTTTTAGTATACTTGTAATACTCCTTCGGAGATAGCTTTAACAAATCCCATTGGTAACGGTCGTTGTTGTAGTAATCCATCCAATCGTCAACAACTTCCTTGACGCTTTTGAAGTTCTCGCATTTAGATATTTCGGTAGCAACCTCATCCTTCATATGCCCAAAAAAGCTCTCTTGCGGAGCGTTATCCCAACACACGCCTTTGGCTGACATTGATTGAACGATATTCGCTTCTTTCAATGCTCGGATAAATGCCTTGCTCGTATAGTGACAGCCTTGGTCGCTATGCACGATCGTTTGGTCATCAAGTTCTGCTCCGTATTCATTCATAAGCATTTCTACGGTATCTAACACAAACGATACTTCAAGACTTTTGCTAACACAGTATGCCAATATCTCTCTTGTGAAAGCATCCAAGATTGTAGATAGATAACAGCAATTTCCGCCTCGGTAGAATAGATAAGTTATATCCGTAAGCAATATCTTCCTCGCTCCGTGTAACAAAAATTCTCGGCTTACTACATTGGGAGCTACCGTGTTCGTCCGCATTTCTCGCATCATTTGCTTGTATGGATTTATGCGTCTTATTGGGCAAATTAGCTTGTATTTGTGCATTAAACGGCGTATTTTCTTCAAATTCATAAGGACATCTACGTGTAAGAGCCTCATGTATATACTTCTTGCTCCCTTTGCGTATCCTCTGAAGCTATACGCCTCAAGTATTAGTTCAAAATCTGCTTGGTCTTGCTTTTCTCTTTCTTCTCTGGTTGGTTTGGATTCTTGCCAACGGTAGAATCCCGAACGTGAAACACACGCTATTTTGCAAAGCTCGGTAACACTCAAAAGATTGTTTGGATTCAAAAGAGCTGCTTCTATTAAAGCAAACTTTACTTCGGCTTTCGCTTGGATTCCCATTGTCTTTGAGCCTCCATATCTGCCGCGCGCACTTTTTTTAAAAACTCTACTTCTTGCTTGGTGTACGCAAGCTCGTTCTCAAGCCTTTTTATGCGCTTTGCCATTCCTTCTTCTTCGGAAGTTTGCTTTGGTTGCGGTTTCTTTTTCTCAAAGCCTTCTTCCCGGTCGGCAAACTCATATATCCTTTGAGAGAGTCCTCGAATCCTTGCCTCACCTAAAATTCCGGTATTTATTCCGTACATTTCGAGAATGGTTGCAAGGCGTTCGCCTCTTACCATTGATTCGTACAGAATCTGTTTAAACTCGGCGGTAAAGTTCACTGTTCTTTTCGTTACCGTTGTGACGTGCGGATTTTGCTTCAATTCCGCAATTTCTTCCTCGCTGAATAGTTTTCTACTCATTGTACTCAACCTTTCTTTCCGCCTTGTTGAGTACAGTCTAACACATTCTGAACTTTTTTGCAATGTCCACTCGGCAGGGTCTCTGCATTTTTACACCGTTTTAGGTGTCTATTTTGCAGGGTTTTGACCACTTTTGCATTTTACCGAGTGTCCATTTTTAGGGGTGCAGTTCACTTTTTACCTCTTCACTCTTCACTTTTCACTTTTCACTAAAATTAGCATTCAGGATTTTTGAAGTAATAGGTTAGAGTGAATAGTGAAGAAGTGAGGTTGATTTGCTCCACAAATCTTCATTTTTATATTGTTGCACTTAATAGTATAATTCACCGATACAAATAAAAAATAAATACTATGGTCTTCGCATTTGGCACGAAAAGCGACGCTTTTTCCACGACTCTGACTATCCACC
>JAZLBH010000145.1:0-22323 GCA_045613605.1 Eubacteriales bacterium | reverse complement strand
GATATGGGTGCAACCGAAATTAAGGTTGCACCCATTAATAGGAAAGAAAATGAGATTGTAGTGGGAAATGTTAAAAAATTTCCCACCAATGCATCCCTTGGCAAAAAGGGAATAGTTGATGCTTTGCATCAAGCAATATCTTCTTTGAACTCTCCCGACGTTGACGGAGTTGCTATTGCTTCTGCGGGAGATATTGACGTTAATACTTCTGTAATAACCTACGCGACGGAAAATCTTCCCGGAATGATAGGTTTTGATTTTGCGCAATTTTGTAAAGATAATTTTAATTTACCCGCCAAAGCTATTAATGACGCTCATGCGGCATTGCTTGGTGAAATGGTTTTTGGAGTTGGCAAGGAATATCAAGATAAGAGAGTAGCTATGCTTACCTTGGGCTCGGGTGTCGGAGGCGGTTATTATGCTGACGGTACAATAGTTGCTAACGAAGAAAATGACTTTGGTAGATTTGGGCACATTTGCCTTGAAAAAGACGGAAGAGAATGCACATGCGGCAAGTGTGGATGCATTGAAATGTATCTTTCGGGCAGGGCAATACATAGAGATGCTGAAAAAATGGGTATAGACGGTCCTGACATCTTTGAAAAGTATGCCATGGGCGAAGCTAAAAATATTGAATTTGTTGAAAAGCTTCGTCGCGACCTTAAAACATCACTCGATTTGGTAATGGAGGTCAGTCCCTTTGACGTTTGCATTATCGGCGGTGGTGTTGCCGATTGGATGGCAGAGCATTTTTATTCAATAACTGACGGATTGGGTTATTCCATTGTCAGAGCATCACTTGGTAATAGCGCGGGCATATACGGTGCATATGCGCATTACCTTAGAAGTAACTCTTAATTGATTTTGAAAATAAATTTTTAGCATTTTGCTATATAATATTACATAAATAAAAGAGAAAAAATATGAAAACTATTAATGCACAGTTAATTATTTGCGGTGCTTCCTTGGGCGGCACTATTGCGGCATACAGCGCTGCTAAGGAGGGCAAAAGAGTTGTCCTTCTCGAAAAAACAAAATGGATAGGCGGTCAGTTGACCTCTCAAGCAGTTCCTCCCGATGAACATTTGTGGATTGAGGAGCAGGGATGTACACGCACCTATCGTGAATATCGTAATACAGTTAGAAATTATTATAGAAATCTTCCGGGATACACTCCCAAAGAAGAGTTCTTTTGTCCCGGAGATTCAGAGGTGAGTCTTATTGCTCACCCACCCAAGCTCGCGCTTTCTATTTTAACCGAAATGGTAAAGCCATACGTTGAAAACGGAAATTTGACTATCTTCACTGAGGCATCTCTTAAGGAATGCTTAGTTGAGGGTGATGAAATCAAGGGTGTTGTATATACTATCAACGGTGAGGATACTTTGTTCGTTGGTGATTACTATCTTGACGGCACTGATATAGGCGACCTTATCTGTATGAGTGGTACTGAATACCGTGTCGGTGCTGAAAGCAGAGCCGAAACAGGTGAAGAAGATGCCCCCGAGGTTGGAGATTGCGAGGATATGCAATCCTATATCTATTCCGCGTGTATCGAGGATAGAAGAGAGGGTGACTATACTATTGAAAAGCCAGAGATGTATGATACATTCAGTAAGATGATGATGCCTTATGACGAGCATAAGCTCTATTCAATGTACGGTCCCAATTCATCAACGGGTAAAGCAAAGAAATTCGGTATGTTCCTTGAGGAATATAATGAACAGGGAATTGAGCTTTTCCCCTTGTTTAAGTATAGAAGAATTGTTAGTGCTGATTTGTTTAATGACGGTAGCCATCCCTATGACGTAACACTTATCAACTGGCCTCAAAACGATTTCTTCCACGGAAATCTTTTTGACTGTCCTGACGCTGAGCGCAATGACTATCTTGCACAGCAATATACACTTTGCTTTGTTTATTGGTTGCAAACCGAAGCTCCTCGTTATGGCGGTGGCAAGGGTTATCCCCACTTTAGATTGGCACCCGAATATCTTGGTACTGAAAACGGCTTGTCTATGGCACCCTATATTAGAGAGTCACGTAGAATCAAGGGTAAGTTTATGATTACCGCAACTGACGTTTGTGACGAAAAGAGATCAAGCTTCCCTGATAGCGTTGGTGTTGGAAGCTACCCCATTGACTTGCATATTACTACAAAAACACATACTTTCTTTTATAAGCCCACGCATAGGTTTACGATTTCTCTCGGTGCAATGATTCCTGAGAGAATGAAGAATATTTTGCCCGCTTGTAAGAATATTTGCTCAACACATCTTACCAATGGATGCTACCGTTTGCATCCTGTTGAATGGAACGTTGGTGAGGTTGCAGGACTTCTTGCTTCCTTTGCTATAGATAACGGTGTTCTTCCTGTAAACGTTTGGGAGAGCAAGGAATTGTTCGATAAATTCTGTATTTTTATTGAAGAACGCGGTATCCAAAGATACTGGGATGAAAATAATTTGGAGGCAGGATATGCTCGCGCTAAAGCACGCAAAACTTTTGCTTAAGGATAAAATTGAATATAATAGAGCCCTTCTTATTTCTGACAAAATTGAAGGAATTGTAGAAGAAAATGAAATTCCCGAAGGCGCAACGGTAATTGATTGCGAGGGTGGATATATCACTCCCGGATTTATTGATTTGCACATTCACGGGTATCTCGGTAAGGACGTGTGCGACGCAAATGCCGAAAGCATAAGAACTATCGCAGGCGGACTTGTAGAGAACGGTGTAACGGGATTTTTGCCCACAACTATGACCGTTGATATGTCAGTAGTAAAAGGTGCACTTGATGCCTGCCGTGAGGTTAAGAATAGCGGTGAATACTATGGTTCAACTATCCTTGGAGTGCATGCGGAAGGACCTTTCATCTCCGCATCTAAAAAGGGTGCGCAGGACGAAAGATTTATCTTAAAGCCCGATGCAGACTTCGTAAAGGCAAATGCAGATATAATCAAAATTATCACACTCGCTCCCGAAGAGGACAAGGACTTCCTTGAAATCAAGAGAATGGCAGAGGAAACCGACGTTGTCGTTTCTATGGGACATACATCTGCGGACTATAAAACCGCTATGGAAAGCACAAAGAACGGTGTTAAGCATTCAACTCACCTCTTTAATGCGATGACTCCTATGACACATCGCGCTCCCGGTGTTGTTGGCGCGGCGCTTAATTCCGACGTAACTTGTGAGCTTATTGTTGATACATACCACGTTGACCCTGCACTCTATGAGATGGTATATAAGATGAAGGGAAGAAATCTTTGCTTCATCACCGACTGTCTTCCTGCAGGCGGACTCCCCGAGGGCGAATATACTCTCGGTGGTGCAAAGATAATCTATAAGAACAATCTTTGCAAGCTTGAAGACGGAACGATCGCAGGTAGCGTTCTTAAACTCAATAAGGGAGTTTGGAACGTTTATAATAATTCCACAATACCACTTTGGGAGTGTGTTAACTGCGCTACTCTTAATCCTGCAACTACTATTGGTGTTGCCGATAGAAAAGGATCTATCGAGGTTGGCAAGGATGCGGATATCGTAATACTTGATAGCGAATTTAACGTAAAGAAAACCATTATCGGAGGTGTAGTCAGATATGAAGCTTAAAATTGAAGCAAAGCTTGACCGTGGCTTTATGCCAATGGCTCTCGTTTGCAAGCAAATGAGAGAAGCAACTAAAGATGACGGACAAGACATCGTTGTTGCAGTTGAAAGAAATCAGGGCTATACCTATGTTTACAAAACAAGAATATATAAGGATAACACAGGTCACGACGAGGAGAACTGCAAATTCATAGATAGAATTGCAAAAACTCTTTTGTGGGTTGCAGGTGGATATAAAATCACAATCGCAGGTAGCGATGTTGTTGGAGAATATATTAAAAACACATTCTGCCACGGCGGAACACGTGACTTCGATGCTCGCTTTATGGAGAGGGTGTACGAGGAAAAGTTTGAAGTTATCGTAACTGACCTTGCAAATGCTCCCAAAGAAAAAAGCTCTGCTTGTCCTGTTGGTAAGCACCTTGACGGATGCCGTATCGGTTTCGATGCAGGTGGCTCCGACAGAAAGGTTTCTGCCGTTGTTGACGGTGAAACAGTTTACTCCGAAGAGGTTGTTTGGTTTCCAAAGCTCAACTCCGACCCGAGCTATCACTATGAGGGCATTTTGAATGCTATGAAAACAGCAGCATCACATATGCCAAGAGTTGATGCTATCGGTGTTTCAAGCGCAGGCGTGTATATTGACAACAAAATTATGGTCGCATCTCTCTTTATCAAGGTAAATGATGAAGATTTTGAAAAGACAGTAAAAAATATGTATATAGACGTTGCACGCGAAATCGGTGAAAACATTCCGATCGAGGTTGCAAACGACGGTGACGTAACTGCTCTTGCAGGTGCTATGAGCCTTGAGGATAACGGAATTCTCGGTATCGCGATGGGCACAAGTGAAGCGGCAGGATACGTTGATATGGACGGAAATATCACGGGTTGGCTCAACGAGTTGGCTTTTGCTCCCGTTGACTATAACGAGGACGCAATGGTTGACGAGTGGTCGGGTGACTACGGTTGCGGAGTTAAGTATTTCTCACAGGACGGCGTTATCAAGCTTGCCCCCTATGCAGGAATCGAACTCGATGAAACCCTTTCTCCCGCAGAAAAGCTTAAGGTTGTTCAAAATCTTATGAAAGATGGCGACGAAAGAGCAAAAGCAATCTACGAAACGATCGGTGCATATTTCGGCTATTCACTTGCTTACTATGCAGAATTTTACGATATTAAGCACGTTCTCATTATGGGTCGTGTAACAAGTGGTGACGGTGGAGAAATTCTTCTTAACAAGGCCAGAGAGGTAATTGCAACCGAATTCCCCGAACTTGACAAGAAGATGACTCTCAATATCCCCGATGAAAAGGCAAGAAGAGTTGGTCAGTCAGTAGCGGCCGCAAGCTTGCCCAAGATTAAGTAATATGATTTATACAATTAAAAACGATAAAACCGAAGTGAAGATAAACTCCCTTGGTGCAGAGGTGCGAAGCGTAGTCCATAACGGAAAAGAACGCGCTTGGCAAAACGAAACGGGTGAGTGGTCGGGATGCGCAATACTCCTTTTTCCATTCGCTGGGTTTAACCGACTTGTCTATGACGGGGTTGGCTTCGGTATTCAAAAGCACGGATTTTGCCGAAACGAAGAATTTGAGCTTGTAGAAGCAAAAGAAGATAATATTACTTTTGTTCTTAAGTCGAACGAGAGAACAAGAGTGGTTTATCCGTATGATTTTGAGTTTTTTGTGAAATATGCGCTTATTGACAACGGATATGATGTGTGTTATACTGTTGCTAATAGGGATAATAAAGAAATTCCTTTCGCTTGCGGTGGACACGAATCCTTTGCTCTTGATAAGACGGTAGAGAACTACTACGTTGAATTTGAAAAGCAAGAAAATTTTGATTTTCTTGTTCACAATGCAGGTGGCATGCTCACTGGTGAAAAAATCAATCACGGTGAAGGCAAATTGCTTCAACTCGAAAAGGATTTTACCGACAAAAGCGCAACTGTTATTCTTGGTGATATCAATTCAAGAAAAGCGATTCTCAAAGATAAACAAACTGACGAAAAAATCGTTGAAATTACTTTCGACGGATTTTCAAATCTTCTTTTATGGCATCCCCACGGCTCAAAAATGCTTTGCATCGAGCCTTGGCAGTGCTTGCCGTCCTATGTGGACGAGATAAAAGAATTCAAAGAGAGAAAAGGCGTGATCAACCTTTCTCAAAGTAGTGAAATCACATTCACAAGAACGATCACATACTAATTTGTTAAATATATTTTTGTATATTTAAAATAAAACTGCGTTTGAGGAAAACCGATGGGGCATTATGTTTTAGCCACCGAATATATCGGCCAAAAGTAACGCAAAAGGAGAAAAATATGGCAACTGTTACACTTAAACACGTGTACAAAATCTATGCAAACGGAGAAAAGACAGGCGCTGATAACACAAAGCCCGCAGTATCCGACTTTTGTATGGAAATTAAGGACCAGGAATTTATAGTATTCGTAGGTCCTTCCGGATGTGGTAAATCCACAACACTTCGTATGATCGCAGGTCTTGAAGAAATCACCGACGGTGAAATTTGGATCGACGATAAGGTAGTTAATGACGTAGCTCCCAAGGATAGAGATATCGCGATGGTATTCCAGAACTACGCGCTTTATCCCCACATGACCGTATATGACAATATGGCGTTCGGTCTTAAGCTTCGTAAAATTCAGGATCCTGTAACAGGACAGCTCAGAAAGTACACCAAGGCAGAAATCGACGAAAAGGTTCAGCACGCAGCAAAGATCCTTGCTATTGAAGAATACCTTAAGAGAAAGCCCAAGGCTTTGTCCGGCGGTCAGCGACAGAGAGTAGCGCTTGGTAGAACTATCGTTAGAAATCCCAAGGTATTCCTTCTCGATGAGCCACTTTCAAACCTTGACGCAAAGCTCAGAGCAACAATGAGAAGTGAAATCATCAAGCTTCACGATCAGCTTGGTGCAACGTTTATTTACGTAACTCACGACCAGGTTGAAGCTATGACAATGGGTACAAGAATCGTTGTTATGAGAGATGGCTTCGTTCAGCAGATCGGCGCACCTCAGGAGCTTTACGATTATCCCATCAACACATTCGTTGCAGGATTTATAGGCACTCCTCAGATGAACTTCTTTGACGGTCATATTACTCCTGACGGAACAATTACATTTGCTAACAACCAGACAATCAAGCTTTCAAAGGAAGCGCTTGCTAACTTTGATTCTGATAAGATTGGACAAGGTCTTGATATCATTATGGGTATTCGTCCCGGTGACCTTAAGGTTCTTGACGCAGAAAATGATATGAGTGTTTCTGCTAGAGTTGAAGTTATCGAGGCTCTTGGTAACGAAACAATTATCTATGCAAATCTTGATAAGAACGCTGAAAATAATATTGAAAAGAGTCCCACGAGCATCGTAGCTTCCGCTAAGCTTAAGAAGAACCCTGCAAGAAAGAGCGAGATTATCCTCGGTCTTGATGAAGAGGCAATTCACATCTTTGACAAGGCTACTGAAGTAAGCATTAGAAAATAAAATACATATAAGGGGAAGGAAACTTCCCCTTTTGAAGCTAAAGGATAGTACTATGGATATAGTTAAGCTTATACCTGCCTATAAAAGTATTATTTGGGGAGGTAATAAATTAAAAACTGAATATGGTAAGAATACCGATCTCTCACCGCTTGCTGAAGCTTGGGAGCTTTCATTTCACAAGGACGGAAAGAGCGTGCTTGAGGATGGAAGAGCACTTTGCGACGTTGCAACTGCTTTGGATCTTGGTGAAAACTGCAAGGGCTTTGATTTCTTTCCTGTGCTTGTTAAATTTATTGATGCACAGGATAAGCTTTCCGTTCAGGTTCATCCAAACGACGAATATGCCTTAAAGTACGAAAATTCGCTTGGCAAAACCGAAATGTGGTATATCGTGGATGCTGATGAGGGTGCGGGTATTTATCTTGGCTTTAAGAAGGATATTACAAAAGAGCAGTTTGTTAAGGCAATCAATGATAAAACCCTTACCGATTATCTTAAATTCATACCCGTTAAAAAGGGAGAAAGCTATTTTATTCCATCGGGAACAATTCACGCAATTTGTTCGGGTTGCTTGATCTGTGAAATTCAGCAGAATAGTAATATTACGTACCGTGTTTATGACTACGGCAGAAAAGACAAAAACGGAAATGAGCGTGAGCTTCACGTTGATAAGGCGATTGACGTTACAAATCTTTCAGCACTTGAGCCTAAGGAATTGAATATTCCTACACGCGACGGAGTCTTGAAGGGAATCAATAAGTTCTTTACCGCTACCTATGTTGAGGTTGAGGGTAAAAAGAATTTTACTAAAGATAATAACTCATTCCGTTGCTTCACCTGCCTTGAGGGCGAGGGAAAAATCGGAAATGTGAATATTAAAAAGGGAGAGTCCGTTTTCGTTCCGGCTGATTTTGAGGAGTTTTTTGCCTCAGGTAGCTTTTCGGCAATAATGACCACCGTTCGCAAGTATTATTTGAAAAATAATAAAATAGAGAATGATCTGGGTGAAATAATCGTTCAGTCGTCCTTTGACGATAATGAGGCATTGCTTAAAAAATGCGGATTAACACTTTCGGATATTGAAAAATGATAAATAAAATGCCAAGCGATTGCTTGGCATTTTATTTATCTATGGAGGATATATGGTTATAATAGACAAAATTGACTGCTTCATTTTGTTGACTTTAATTGTTGAATTTGAAAGAGAATAATGTTATAATATATAATGATAGATTATGCGATTGCTCGCATTTTTTTAATTTTTTGCCGTTATTATAGATTAACGGCGCGGAAGGAGCTTATATAATGTTCAAATCAAAAAAATTAGTTTCGTTGTTGGCGTTAGTATTGCTCGTGGCAACACTTATTGCTACATTGACAGCTTGTGATGCGTTTGGTAATAAGACCGTCAGAAAAACTGTTATAAGACAGTCATCAACAACAGAAGACAAAGATCCGACAGATAATCCGATAAGCGGAGATCCCGTTTTGGATCCAATTAATGATAATAACAGAACTCTTTATCAAATATACGTTAGATCGTTTGCTGACGGTAACGGAGACGGTAAGGGTGATATCAGAGGTATTATAGAAGTCTTTGATTATCTCAATGATGGAGATATTGCACACGGAAACGATCTTGGCGTTCAGGCAATTTGGCTCACACCTATTTTCCACGGCAACTCCGGTCATAAATATGATGCAATTGATTTTTACAGCATAGACCCCGAATTTGGTACCGAAGAAGATCTTAAGGAGCTTATCGCTCTTTGTAATGAAAGAAATGTCAAGCTCGTTCTCGACCTTGCGCTCAACCATACTTCCACCTCCAATAACTGGTTCAAGGAATCCAAAAAAGCGCATATTAACGGCGACACATCCAACAAGTATTACAATTGGTATAACTGGAGCACAACTCAAAAGACCGGATATACAAAGCTAAGCGGATATAATTTGTGGTACGAATCAAGATTTGACGTTGAAGGCGGTAGCATGCCCGACCTTAACTATGATAATCATGCAGTTAGAAATGAAATGCTCAACGTTGCAAAGTATTGGATGGAGTTTGGTGTTCACGGCTTCCGTTTTGACGCGGTTAAATATATTTATTTTGAAGATCACGTGAATTCTCCTAAATTCTACAAATGGTATACAGATGAGCTTCGCAAAATAAATCCCGATATCTATCTTATTGGTGAGTGCTGGGATTCTGAAACAAATATGCTTAAATACTACAACTCTATGAGCTGCTTTAACTTCTCCATGGCAGGTAATGGTACTATTGCTTCAACTGCTAAAGGATCAGGACCCATCAGTACCTTTGTTAGCAACATTTCAAGCTTGCAGGCAAAGATCAAGAATATAAATTCTAACGGTATGGTTTCTTCCTTCCTTTCTAACCACGACCAGGATAGAAGCGGTGGCTATATTGTTAACGATAGCCAAAGAAAGATGGCTGCAAGCCTGTATCTTCTTACCCCCGGTACACCTGTAATTTATTACGGTGAGGAGATCGGACTTAAGGGCTCGGGTGACTCCGCTGAGGATGCAAACCGTCGTCTTCCTATGAAGTGGGGCGATGTATGGACCTGCAAAATACCTAACGGTGCAACATATTCAATTGATCTTTATGACAATACGGTTGATGACCAAAGAAGAGATGAAAACAGCCTAATGAGACACTATGCGAAGGTGCTTAACATTCGTCATAGCTATCCTGCAATCGCAAGAGGAACGTACAGTCCTCTCTATAGTGGAAAGTCTACGTTTGGTGGCTTCTTCGTTGATTATAACAACGATGACGTTATTATTCTTCACAACACGTCAGCCACTGAAACAGTAACCTTTGATCTTAAGACTCTTACAAGTAATAATAGCTCAAAGATATTGTCAGGATATTCCAGCTTCGAGATTCTTGATTACGTTGGTGTAAATGGTGCAACAATCAGCGGAACAACACTTACACTTGGTCCTCAAACGACAGTAATAATCAAATAAAATGCAATTAAAACCCGAATGTTTTATGAACATTCGGGTTTAGAATTTTGTTTATTAGCAAATTGTTCAAAAATTATCAAAGCCATTTGGATATTATGCTAAAAATACAGTAAATCCATATATTGTTATTGACAAATATGCTCAAAAGTATTATAATAACTTATGCGCTATAAAGCGTAAATACAAATTTTTATTAGGAGGAGAATTAGTTATGAAAATGACTAAAATCTTATCACTCGTTTTGGCACTTCTTATGGTGTCTGCTTGCTTTGTTGGTTGTTTTGGCGGTTCTGAAGACACAACAGCAGCTCCTGTTGAGAATAACGACGGAGCATATGACATCACATTGTGGGTTTCCACAACAGATGGTGTTAAGGCGTTCACAGAAAAACAGGTTGCAAGATTCAAGGAACTTCATCCTGAATACAAATTCAACATCAAAATCGAAACAGTAGGTGAAGGCGATGCTGCAACTGAAGTTCTTAAGGACGTTGCTACAGCTCCCGATATGTACTGCTTCGCACAGGACCAGATTGCTCGTCTTGTACAGGGCGGCGCTCTTGCACAGCTTGGTGTTAAGGCAGCTGAAACAGTTTCCGCTGAAAATGATGCAGGTTCTGTAGCCGCTGCAACAGTTGGTGGTGGTATCTACGCATATCCCATGACTTCTGACAATGGCGTTTACCTTTACTACGATTCAAGCAAGATTTCTGACACAGAAGCTAAGACACTTGAAGGCGTTATCGCAGCTTGTGAAAGAGAAGGAGTTTTGTTTGGTTATGAATTGACAAATGCTTGGATTGCTGCTGGTTTCTTCTTTGCACAGCCCGAGAATGGTGGCACACCTCTTTGCACATCCACATGGACATATTCTGATGATGGTAAGAATCCTATCGCAGTAAACGATACATTCAACTCTGACAATGGTATGATTGCTTATAAGGAAATGTACGACCTCGCAGGTTCTTCAGCTTGGGATAACTCTTCCGGAACTTTTGAAGGCTTCGGTGCTGTTGTTACAGGTATTTGGAACGTAAATGCAGCTGAAGGCGCATGGGGTGAAAATGTGAAGGCAGTTAAGCTTCCCACATTCACAGGCTCTGACGGTAAGGTATATCAGCTTGGTTCTTACTCCGGTTATAAGCTTATCGGTTGTAAGCCTCAGGAAGACGCTGCAAAGGGTAAGCTTTGCGCAGACCTTGCTCTCTTCCTTACAAGTGAAGAAGAACAGCTTGAAAGATTCTATGAATTCCAGTGGGGTCCCTCTAACTTGAACGCTCAGCAGAATCAAAACGTTAAGGATAATGCATCTCTTGCAGCTCTTCTTGAGCAGAACGTTTTCGCACAGCCTCAGGGTGTTATCCCCGGTGACTGGTGGACAGAAGCAGCAGCTCTTGGTGAATTGTGCAAGACTCGTGACTTGACAGATGCTGATCTTAAGGCAGCTCTTGAAGCTTACGAAGAAAAGATTCAGAATATGATTGTTAAATAATTTTAATTATTGACAATTAAAATCTATTGATAATTAATATCCATTGAGTAAGGGGTGAATCCCTTGTGGATTCACCCTAAAGCTCATAAAAAGGCATTGTTGGCCGGGATACAAGGGACTATGTCTTGTGTATCGGTCAACAATGCCTTGTTGAGTAAAATAAGGAGATATAAATTTTCATTTATATTTGATTATATGAAAAGATTAAATAGTTTAGAGTACTTAAAATTGAGTAAGCCACAAGCTTTTTGGTATGACCTCAGACTTTTTTTCTGTAAGGTGCCCGGATGGTTTAAGAAATTTTTCATTAAGCTTTGGTTAACTATAAAATCCTTCTTCGTTGGAATTAAAGACGGAGCAGTTGATATATTTAATACCTTCAAAAAGGGAAATTGGGCTGTTAAGCTTTCCTTTATCTCTTTTGGTGCGGGAAATATTTATTACGGTCAGATAATGCGTGGCCTTTTGTTCCTTCTTTTTGAGGTTATCTTTGTTATTTATACCTTTGTTCTTCCTACAGGTGGTCTTTATTGGATGAAAAAGGTACACTGGTTTGTTAAGGGTGAGACTGTCGGAAACGTACAGGGCGAAATGATATATAACTCATTTTATGATACATACGTTTGGCAGTCCGGTGACGACTCAGTCAGAGTATTGCTTTACGGATTGCTTTCCGTATTTTTTGTAATTGCGTTCTTCGTTGTATGGAGAATGCAAATTAAGCAGTGCAGAATCAATATGGATCTTGAAAAGCAGGGAAGAAAGATCAAGGGCGCTAAGGATGACCTTAGATCTCTTATCGATGAACAGTTCCATAAAACTCTTCTTACACCCTCGTTATTGGGTATTTTGGCGTTTACTGTTCTCCCCATCATTTATATGATTATTATTGCATTCACTAACTATGATGCAGCGCACGACGGACACGCAAACTTGTTCTCATGGGTAGGATTTGATAACTTTAACTCAATGACTGACTTTGGTCAAGGTGGTTTGGGTCTTGCTCTTGGTGAAATGGTTGGTTGGACGCTTATGTGGGCATTCTTTGCAACGTTTACTAACTACTTCTTTGGTTTGTTTATAGCTATTGTTATCAACAAAAAGGGAATTAGATTTAAGAAGCTTTGGAGAACGATTCTCGTTATGACGATTGCCGTTCCTCAGTTTGTATCATTGATGTACGTAAGTAAAATGTTCGCGAGAACAGGATTTGTTGGAAGCTTTTTGGAAAATGCAAACTTGATTCCCGAGGTAATGATAGCTCAAAATCAGCGTTCTCTTTGGGCAAACCCCGTGTCATCTAAGATACTTCTTGTAATTCTTAACTTGTGGGTTGGTGTTCCTTATATGATGCTTTCAGCTACAGGTATTCTTATGAATATCCCTGCCGATCTTTATGAGTCTAGCCGTGTTGACGGTGCAAATGCAGTTCAGCAGTTCACCAAGATCACACTTCCTTACATGTTGTTCGTAACAGGTCCTTCATTGTTGACAAGCTTTGTTGGAAACCTGAATAACTTTAATATTATCTACCTTTTGAGTGGTGGTGGCCCTGCAAATACGGAAATTGGTACCGTTGGCGGAGTTCAACCTGGACATACTGACCTTCTCATTACCTTCTTGTTCAAGGTTACAACGGGAAGTGACAGTAAATACTATCTCGCATCCGTTGTTGGTATTTTCGTATTCGTTGTTGTTGCGTTGTTGTCCTTGGTGGTATATAACGTAATGCCCGCAACTAAGAATGAGGAGGACTATGCATAATGAAAAAGAATAATTCTTCGATCAAAAAGAATAGCATGAGCATAAAGACTCTTAACAGAATTACCAATACTGCTATTTACGTATTTCTTGTTGTTATAAGTGTTATTTGGCTCTTACCATTTATCGGTATAGTGTTTGAGTCATTCCGTGTTGAAAGCACAGGTCAGGTAAATTACTTTATACCCAAACAATTTGGTTTTGATAATTACATTAGATTGTTCAAATCCAGTTTTCCTCAGTGGTTTATGAATACAATCCTTATGGGTGTTTCTGTATCAGTATTGCAGACATTTTTCATTCTTTCTATGAGCTATACACTTTCCCGTCTTAGATTTACCGGAAGAAAAGCTCTCATGAACTTTATGCTTATCCTTGGTATGTTCCCCGGATTTCTCTCTATGATTCTTATCTACAAGGTGTTTGCTGATTTTGGACTTACTATGGAAATGGCACCTGTTGGACTTATTATAGTATATTGCGCAAGCTCAGGTATGGGTTACTATATTTCAAAGGGCTTCTTTGATACCATTCCCAAGAGCTTGGACGAGGCGGCACGTGTTGACGGCGCAACTCGTTGGCAGGTATTCTATAAGGTTATCATGCCTCTTTCAAAGCCTATTATCATTTACACAATCCTTATGGGATTTATGGCTCCTTGGGGAGACTATATGATGGCAAGATTCCTCATTAATAATAACGAGAAAGGTATGAACGTTGCCGTTGGTATGTACAAGTGGTTAAATGGTAGTGGAGATAACTTATATCAAAATTATACTATGTTCTGTGCTGCAGGCGTTTGCGTAGCCGTTCCCGTAACGATAGTATTCATGTCATTGCAGAAATACTACGTTGAGGGTGTAACCGGCGGAGCAGTAAAGGGATAAAAGGAGAATAATATGGCAAGTGTTAAATTAACAAATGTAAAAAAGATATATGGCAAGGATACGGTTGCTGTTCAAGAGTTCAACCTTGATATTGCCGATAAAGAATTTATAGTTTTCGTTGGTCCTTCGGGATGCGGAAAGTCAACTACACTTCGTATGATCGCAGGTCTTGAAGAAATTTCTGAGGGTACTGTTGAGATCGACGGTGTTGTAGTTAACGACCTTCAGCCCCGTGACCGTGATATTGCGATGGTTTTCCAGAACTATGCGCTTTATCCTCACCTTTCAGTATTTGAGAATATGGCATTCTCATTGCGTCTTAAAAAGGTTCCTCAGGATGAGGTTTATGAAAGAGTAACTAAGGCTGCTGAGATCCTCGGTATTACTGAGTATCTTACAAGAAAGCCCAGAGCACTTTCCGGCGGTCAGCGTCAGCGTGTTGCTATCGGACGTGCTATGGTTCGTGACTCTAAGGTATTCCTTATGGACGAGCCTCTTTCCAACCTTGACGCAAAGCTTAGAAATCAGATGAGAGCTGAGATCATTCTTCTTAGAAAGAAGATTGACACAACCTTCATTTATGTAACGCACGACCAGACAGAGGCTATGACTCTTGGTGACCGTATCGTTATTATGAAGGACGGCTACATTCAGCAGGTTGGTACACCTACACAGGTATTTGATATGCCTCTTAACCTTTTCGTTGCTGAATTTATCGGTGCTCCCAAGATGAATACGTTCAAAACCAATCTCGTTTGTGAGGGCGGTAAGTATTACGTAACACCTTACGGCGCAAAGATTGAAGTAACCGGAGATAAGGCAAGTATGCTTGCAGGCAAGAACGTTGATTCAAGAGAAATCGTTCTCGGTGTTCGTCCTGAGCATATTACTCTTGCTGATAAGAGCAATCCTCATGCAATTCCTTGTACAATTCAGGTTAACGAAATGATGGGTAGTGAGCTTCACCTTCATGTTCTTGTTGATGGCGGAGATAAGCTTATCGTTCGTATTCCTACAGTTTCTCTTACAGATGCTGAGCGTAACAATCTTGTTTACGGTTCAACAATTTACATCACGTTTGAGGGCAAGGTAATGCATTTCTTTGATCCTACAACTGAAAGAAACCTTCTTGTATAATTAAAGATAAAATTAAGGCGTTATCCATTGGGATAACGCCTTTGTTTATATTTTATTTGATTTAATATCGTTTATAAAAAGAGCCATTCTGTCAAGACCTTCGGTTATATGATGAACGGAATAAGCATACGAGATTCTTGCGAATCCGGTGCCGCTGGCACCAAATGCTTCACCGGGAACTATGGCAACGTGATAGCGTTTCAAAAGCTCGGAACAAAATTCCTCTCCACTCAAGCCGAATTGTGAAATTTTAGGGAAGATGTAGAAAGCGCCCTTGGGCTCAAAGCTTTCAATGCCCATTTCAAGCAATTTGTTATAGATGAGAGTTCTTCTTCTATCGTATTCCGATATCATGTACGCAATGTCGCCATCTCCGTTACGAAGGGCGGATATTGCCGCAAATTGAGAGGTCGTGGGGCTCGACATAATCTCATATTGGTGAATTTTTAGCATTTGTGCTGTAATTGGAGCGGGAGCACATACCCAACCAAGACGCCACCCCGTCATTGCAAATGCTTTTGAAAAGCCGTTTACAACTATCGTGCGTTCCCTCATACCTTCAACGGTAGCAATGGAGCAGTGCTTTGAGCCGTAGGTCATTTCTGCGTAAATTTCATCGGAAAGAATTATGATATTAGTATCTCTTACAATATTTGCAATTTCCTCAAGCTCTTCTTTTGTCATTATAGCACCCGTGGGGTTGTTAGGAAAGGGAAGAACTATCATTTTTGTTTTATTTGTGATTAAGGATTTTAATTTTTGAGGATCAATTTTGAATTCGTTTTCAAAATAGGTTTCAAGTATTACAGGTGTTGCACCTGCCATTTTTGCCAATGGCTCATAGCAAACGAAAGACGGCGTGGGGATAATAACCTCGTCACCAATGTCAAGAGTTGCTCTCATAGCAATATCTATTGCTTCAGAACCTCCTACTGTTACAATGATTTCGGAAAGAGGGTCGTATGAGAGATTGAATCTTCTTGTCATATAAAAATCAATTTCACGGCGAAGCTCTTCAAGACCTGCATTTGCGGTATAGAAGGTTTTACCCGTTTCAAGACTTTGAATTCCTGCTTCACGGATATGCCAAGGAGTAACGAAATCGGGCTGACCAACGGTAAGCGAGATAACGTCCTTCATATCTGGGGTGATCATATCGAAATACTTTCTAATACCCGATTTAGGAATATCCACGATTTTTTGGGGGAGTATTTTGTTATAATCGATCATTCTCCAAGAATCTCTCTTTCATCAATCTCAGGAGCCGCACCGTAAATAACACCCTTATCCTTGTATCTTCTTAATACAAAATGAGTTGAAGTGCTTTGAATATGTGAAATGGGAGATAATTTTTCCGCAACGAAAAGGGCAACCTCGCGCAATGTTTTAGCCTGAATAACTATTGCAAAGTCGAATCCACCTGAAATGAGATAAAGGCTTTCCACCTCGGGGTAGTTGTATATTTTTTCAGCAATTCTGTCAAAACCGCGCTCGGGCTGAGGAGTAGTTTTAACCTCAATTATAGCAGTTACATATTCACGTGATGTCTTGTCCCAGTCAACGAGAGTTTTGTAACCAAGAATAACGCCTTCTTTTTCGTAATCAAGAATCATTTTCTTTATATCGCCAACCTCTTTGTTAAGCATTTTAGAGAGCTGATCAGGGGTAAGGGTAGCGTCATTTTCAAGCAATGTGAGTAATTTATTTTCCATAATAATAACTCCTTTATAAAAATTACAAATATTATATCATATTTTTGGCTATTCGTAAATACTTTTATTGTTTTTTCTTGAAACTTTTCGAAATATGTTGTATAATAATAGCAAAGGTGGTGAGTAAATGAACGAAAATTATCTGCTTCATAGTGAAACTGCAAAAAAGCTTTATTTTGAATATGCAAAGAAATTACCAATAATTGCGCTTTGTTCACAAAATAAACCAAGCGATAAAGTATATAATAATGTTACCGAGGCGTTTTTATTGAACGACTTTCATAAGCTTGATGCTATGCGACATTGTAGTGTTGATGAAAAATTCATCACTGGAGATGCCTCTGATTACGAAAAATTCAAAGCATTTTGCTCGATTTTACCAAAGTTTGCAGGGCATCCACTTTATTTACTTTCTCACATTGAACTTAAAAAACATTTTGATTGTGAAGAAAGCATTTGTGAAGAAAATTGTGATTTGATTTGGCGCAACGTTAATGATAAAATCTCAACTGATTTAATTAGTGAAAAATTAATCTTAGAGCAAAATAATATAGAATATCATTATTCATTGTGTCTTTCTTGGATGCGAGAGCTTTATGAAAATTCAGAAATAATTGACCTTGCTTCATTAGAAGATGCTTTGATTAAACATATTAATAATGCGCACAAAAACAGCTGTAGAATAGCTCTTGATAATGCTTTTTCCGATTTTATTAGACCAAATCCATATCTCGCCAATGAAATACTCAAAAAAATAAAATCAAATGATCCAACTCTTGAACTTGAAGACTGTAACCTTTTGGAAATGCAAATAGCCCGTACACTTGGTATTGAATACAAAAGGCTTGATTGGACTTGGTTTTTGAGAGGGTGTTGTATAGACGAAGATGCCCTCAAATATCTTGAAAATAATAGTGCTCTTCCTAGAACAAAATCTCATATTGAATTTGAGATAGGACAAAGTGAAGACTATCTTGAATTACAGCTAATGAGCTATGCAAATAAATATCCCATAGGTGATATGATTTGTACGGTTAACACGGCGGATAATTGTTTATCCTATGCTCGAAACGATTATTTTCGCCGAGTAGTTTGTAATATAATTGGTAGATGGGTAGAAAATGGAGAATATACGTCCGACGAAAAAATGCTCAAAAAACTAATTGAAGATATTTTATATAATAACTTAAAAGAAGCCATCAGTTGATGGCTTCTTTTTTTACATATTGAGCATCCATATGCCAAAATTGAGATAACCTGCAAAAGCTACCCAAATTGCATAGGGGATTTGAAGATATGCAGCTAATTTATTTACTCGATAATAGCAAACAATGGTTTTGATAATAAAGAAAAGTAATCCTAACAGCCAGAAAAATGCAAAGCCGAACCACTTGAAATTGAAAAATACTATACTCCATAAAAAGTTAAAAAATAAACTGATGGCATATGCACGCAGTCCGCATTTGGCCTCGTGAAAATTATCCTCTCGATTTGTGTATACTATTGCTGCGCTTATTCCCATAAGCACATATAAAATTGTCCATGCGATAGGAAAGAGAATTGATGGCGGTGATAGAGGTGGAGTCTTTATCTCATTGTAAATATCCATATTTCCCATAGTTAAAAATGCGGACAACCCACCAACTGCAAGTGCCAATAAAATAGAAATAATATATGGTTTAATCTTTTTCCACATAATAAGCTCCTTTCATTTTTTTCTTATTATATGAAAAAATCCCACGGTCAATGCCGTGGGATTTGTTTTTATTTAATAAATTCAAAAATATCGTTAACAGTCATATCAAATGATGAGTCATTAAGAATTTCGTGTCTATAACCCGGATAAAGCTTCAAGGTTACGTCAGCACCATTTTCTTTTAGCTTTTTCTCGCAAATTCGCACACCCTTACCGTAATCACCAACAACGTCATCTTCACCCGAAATCAACAATATGGGCATTTTCTTTGCAACGTCTTTAAACCACTCTTCGCGATTGGCATTGTAGGTTAATGAAATGATATCGTGCATTGTGGATATTGTAAGATCAAACGTGCAAAATTTGTCGTTTTGATATTTGTTTCTAACGTCGGCATCATTAGTTAACCAAGCATGCGGGCCCTCCGATTTTTGGCAATGAGCGTTGTATGATCCGAATGCCAAAAATTTTACTAATTTTGAATAATGCTTTGGACCCTTTATTTTTTTTATGAATTTGGAAATATAAAGGCCGAACAAAACTATGCCCTTAGGACCTCCCGTGCCCATAATAATAAGCTTTGTGGGAGTTATGTAGTTCTTTACCGCCATTCTTGAAACAAATGATCCCATACTGTGTCCCATAAGATAATAGGGAAGCTCACCGTACTCAGTCTTCAATGCCTCTGCGAATATTTGCACATCGTGAGCAAGCAAGTCATCTCCGTTGTTCTCAGCAATAAATCCAAGCTCGGAATCGTCATTTGCAGTATAACCGTGTCCAAGGTGATCATACCCAAAAGCTATATATCCGTTTTCGGCAAGGATTTTCATAAATTTATCATATCTTCCGATATATTCAGTCATGCCGTGAACAATATGAAAATATCCCTTTATTTCTCCACTTGGTAAGTAAACCTTGCCGGCAAGCATGTTTTTGCCGTTAGACGAAAGCACCTTTTTATCTAAAATTGTGTAGCTCATATATACCTCTGATTATTGTTTTTTGCAAACCTCAATTGCGTTGGACCAGCCGTTAATAAGCTCGGCTCTTTTTTTGTCATCTATGCAGGGAAGGAATGAATCCTTGTTTTTAACTATTGATTTCAGTTCATCTCTGTTTTTGAAGAATCCAACGGCAAGACCTGCAAGAAATGCCACGCCTTGAGCAGTAGCCTCAACGGTTTGGGATCTGACTACCTCAACGTTAGAAATATCGCTTTGGAATTGCATAAGAAAATTATTTGCTGATGTTCCACCGTCAACCTTTAGGGAAGAAAGGTGGACGCCTGTGTCCGCTTCCATAGCGTATATTACGTCATTAGATTGATATGCTATAGATTCAAGTGCGGCTCTAACGATATGATTGATATTCGTACCACGCGTAAGACCCGTTATCGTTCCTTTTGCATGCATATCCCAGTGAGGTGCACCAAGACCTGCAAACGCAGGGACAAAATATACACCGCCACAGTCAGGCACGTTTAGTGCAAGCTGTTCAGAGTCCTTTGATTCATTTATTACCTTCAATTCATCTCTAAGCCATTTAATTACTGCACCGCCTACGAAAACTGATCCCTCAATTGCATATTCGGTGGGCCTTCCGGACTCGGTTGCCGCTATAGTTGTAATAAGGCCGTTTTTGGAGCTTATTCTTCTGTTTCCGGTGTGAGCAAGAAGGAAGCACCCCGTACCGTAGGTGTTCTTTGCTTCTCCATCCTCAAAGCAGCATTGACCGAAAAGAGCTGCTTGCTGGTCACCTGCTATGCCACAAATGGGAATTGAAGCCCCCATAATATTGGCATATCCGTAAATCTCACTGCTTGAGCATACCTTGGGCAAAATGGATTTGGGAATATCAAAGATTTGAAGAAGCTTTTCGTCCCATTCTCCTGTTTCTATATTAAAAAGCATGGTTCTTGAGGCATTTGTAGCATCTGTAACGTGTATTCTACCTTCGGTAAGCTTCCAAATAATCCAAGTATCAACCGTACCAAAAAGCAGCTCGCCTCTGTTTGCCATTTCCTTGGCACCCTCGACGTTATCAAGAATCCATTTGATCTTGGTGGCACTGAAATAAGCATCAATGAGCAAGCCCGTTGTTTGCTGGATATATTCAGAGTAGCCATCGCGCACTAATTTATCGCATATATCCGCAGTTCTTCTGCATTGCCAAACGATAGCGTTATATATGGGCTTTCCGGTTAATTTGTTCCATAATATTGTAGTCTCGCGCTGATTGGTTATTCCAATACCGGCTATCTCGTCAGAAGAAATTCCACTTTTAGCGATGCATTCTGTTAAGGTGGCATATTGATTTGCATAAATTTCCATAGGGCTTTGCTCTACCCAACCCGGTTGAGGATAATACTGTGTAAACTCGTGCTGAGAAGAACAAACGATATTACATTCTCGGTCAAACAAAATACTTCTTGCACTTGTTGTACCCTCATCAAGGGCTAAAATATATTTTTTCATAATACCTCCTTTAACTAATAATAGACTATTAACTCATTCTACCATAATATTACTGAAAGTTCAATAGTAATAATGTGATTTTTGCGTAATATTTTTGATTTTATTTGCATATTGATTAACAAGAAGGGTGTGAAAAGTATGTTGGATATCAAAATCAAAGAGATTTTACCGTATCGTATGCTTAAAGAAATAGAGAAATGCTTAAATCAATATGAATTGCTTGAAGAAATAAGAATAAGAAGAAAAAGACAAGCATATATAGTGAAGAACGGGAAAAACATCTTAATTAACTTTATAGCGACTGATGATGAAATGTTAACTCTTCTTAAAATGCTTTCCCACCATTCGCTATACGCCTATAAGGATACTATATCTCAGGGCTATATTTCACTTGACAACGGTGTACGAGTTGGAATAATAGGAAGGGCAAGCGTAGAAGGCGGAAATATAATAGGTGTGTATGAAATAAGTGAATTTGTTATAAGGCTACCACATAAAATCAACGTGGAATGTAATAAAATGCTGCAGCTTATTGATGGTGGCTCGGTATTAATATATTCACCGCCGGGAGTTGGAAAAACCACGTTGCTTAGATCAATGATAAAAAATCTCTCTCAAGGATATTATGCTAAGAGAGTGGCAGTCATAGATACCAGAGGAGAATTATGCTTTGACCTTTCGGGGGAAGAAATGCTTGTTAGTATTTTGTCAGGATATCCACGAAAAAAGGGGATTGAAATTGCCGTGCGCACAATGAACGCGCAGATGATATTTTGTGATGAAATAGGGGACGAGCAGGATGCTTTTGCTATAACGGATGCACAGGGTGCAGGAATCCCCATTGTTGCAACCTGTCACGGCTCATCACTTCAGGATATATTATCGCATAAAGGAATATATAATCTCCATAAAGCCAAAATTTTCAATTATTACGCGGAAATTGAGCGCAACAACAGCATGGGATTTAGTTACAAAATAAACTCTTGGAGTGAAGCAAATGATTATATATAAGATAATCGGTGGTGGGAGCATAAT
>JAZLBH010000144.1:0-13410 GCA_045613605.1 Eubacteriales bacterium | reverse complement strand
AGGCTGACCTCGTTACAATCAGAGTAGACAATGGCGAATTGATCAATTTCGTTAAGGATAATATTCTCAGTACAGAGCCTCTTAATTGGGATAAGCATCTCGATGCTGAGGGTCAGGCTGATCTTGAAGTGCTTCTTGCTTCCTTTAGAAAGGCAATCACTGAAAGCGGCATAGCTGATGAATTGGCGGTATATCTTGAAGACTATATCAAGGCAATGTTCGGTATAGATCCCGACAGTGATGGCTTCTCAATCCCCGCTGAGGACGTAGCTCAGATCCTTTCATACGCAATTGAGCTCGTTATTTACGGATATGCAGATTCTATCGACAATCTTGAAGCGGTAATCGCAAACGTAAATGCTGTTGCTCCCAATGCGACTGTTGTAATCACAGGCGCTCAGAATCCTATTGCAGCTCTCGGACTTGACTCTATGGGTCTTGATCTTGAGCCTTACATGCCCATCGTTGACGGCTTGATGTCAATATTCAATACTCAGTTCGTTGCTATAGCTTACACATACGATAACATCATCTACGTTGATAGCGTTGATGCGGCTGACATCTATGCGGCTCTTAATGCAGTATGTGCACACGATTACGACGACTGTGAGGATGCAGTATGTAACATTTGTGGCGAAACAAGAGTGGCTCCCGGTCACGATTGGAGCGACTGGAAGACAGTTAAGGAGCCCACACATACCGAAGAGGGTAGAGCAGAACGTACATGTAAGGAATGTGGAAAGAATGAATCTAAGGTTCTTCCTATTGAACCTTTTGGTTTCATTGATGATCCTAAGCCCTTCCCATGGATTTGGATCGTTGTAGCTGTCGTTCTTGTTGGCGGCGGTGTTGGTTACTATTTCTATTACAAGAAAAAGAACCCCACATCAACAGGTACAAAAAAATAATTCAAGGTGAATAAATAATCACACCCACCGCATCGTTTGATGCGGTGGGATTTTTTATTTTTCTATTGACAAAATACTACAATTATGATATACTCAAACTGAGTTTATATGGAAATTTGTTGAGATATGTCATTTGAGGATGTTTTGTCAATTAATTGCCATAAAGATGTTAAAATTTTTTATTGATGCAATAAAAATAGCATGCTTGCGTCAGAAAGGAAGTTATATGAACCTTAAAAGAGTACTCGTTTTGGTAATGGCACTTGTTATGGTTGTCAGCGCTTGCGCTCCCGCTATACTCGCTGTTCAAAACACCGATACCGAATGCGAAAATCACGAGCATCCCGAGCTTCTTGAAAAATATCAGGAAATTAAGGCGATCGTTTGCGATATCGTAAAGGACGTTACTGAAAATTATGAAACATATTATAATGAAAGCTACGATAAGCTTGCACAGTACGGTGATATCGAAGCCGCTGCTTCTGAAATCAGCGCCGCACTTGAGGAGCTTAATGGTACAGTTTTCCAGAGCCTTGAAATGGCTCCCGAATTGAAGGCTGAGCTTGAGGCTGAGTATGAGGGGATCGTTGAAGGCCTTGAGAAGCTTCGCGATAACCTTGTTAACGGTGAAGCAAACGGTCTTGACGGCTTCGTAAGTTCAACTACTGCTCTTGTTGGCGACCTCAACCGTCGTGCAAACAGCATTAAGGATATCTTGGAGCAGGCTAACCTTGACTACGAGAAAAATGTTCTTCGCCCCAAATTCTATACTGCACTTGATAAGACAGAGGCGGCTATAGAAAAATTTGTTGGTTACGTGCTTGAATATGCTGCTGCAAACCACGCAGATGCATACAACAAGGCTTGCGAGCTTGCAGACATCTCACGCGATGCATACGATTCATTGGTAGAAGCAGTTATGCTCGTTGAGCTTTATGCTGACGGCACCGTTGAAGAGTTGACTGACATTCACAACGCGTTGATCAATGCTGTTGCCGTTATCTACGGCATGGCATACGAGCCCTTGAAGAATGAGATCGAGGCATTCGATTATTCAGCTGAAAATCTCAATGCAATTCTCAACACTGCTATCAACACTGCAATTGAGCTTGACAAGTACGTTGAAATCGGCTTGGAGCACCTTGATAAGGTCCTTGTATGGGCAATTGACTCTTATCCCCATATTTTGGAGGTTCTTGTTGAGTTCGCAGGAAACGGCCCCAGCGCTTTGACTGTTGCAACTAAGATCTACGGATATACCATTGACGTTGATGCGATCGTTTCTATGGTAACTGAAAACGGAATTGCACTTGCAACCGAGATTTACAATGATATTATGGCTATCCTCAATGATTCCTATGAGAACAACGGTAGCCTTGAAGAGGTAACGTCCAGCCTCAGCACATACGTGCTTGGACGTCTTAAGGAGCTTGAGACTCTCGTTATGGATATACATAACGGCGCTATAAAGGGCGACTACGAGCTTACTGACGATGCTTATTACGTAGCACTCGGTAATGCGGGCTACGTTGAGGCTCTTGCAAAAATGCTCAATCTTTCAAAGGATCAGCTTGAGACTGCCGGCTTGGATGGTGATTATTTTGAAGCCATTGCTAAGGCTGACCTTATCACAATCAAGCTTGACAACGGTACGTTCGTTGCTTTGACTGAGGAACAGCTTATGAAAAAGGCCGCTGAAATCATCAGAACTCACGAAGAGCTTATGATTTGGTACAACGGACTTGACACAATGATCAACAACGAAAGCTTGCCCGAGGAATTTAGAAATGGAGTTTCCTCTGCAAAGGCTACAGTTGACGGTATAATTGATATTAACGGAAATGCTATTGATCTTGATTGGAATGAATATCTTGATGCCGAGGGTCAGGCTGCTCTTGAAAATCTTCTTGCAGGAATCAAGTCAACCTTGATCAGTGCGGGCGTTCCCGAAATTTACGATTTTGAAATCAATAATATTATTGAGAAGGTTCTTGAAGAAAACGGCTTGGGCGGAGTATTCAACTTGACGCTTGCTCCTATTGCACTTCCTGTGGCTGATCTTGTAACATTTGCTATTGAAAATATGCTTTACGGCTATGCTGAGATGGTTGATGATATTACGGACGTTATCAACAACTCCGATGCTCTCGTAGTTCTCACAAAGATCAACAATCCTCTCGTTGGATACAGCTTCAAGGGAATTGATCTTTCCGATTACGCTAAATACCTTGATCCCGTTGTTGCTGTATTGAATGCTAACCTTTATGGAATCGCTTTGGCAAACGAAAACGTGATCTTCGTTAACAGTGAAGATGCAAATGATATTTACGATGCACTCAATATCATTTGTGATCATATTTATGATGGCTGTACAGATACAACATGTAACCGCTGTCTTGCAGAGAGAGTTGCTCCCGGACACACATTTATAAATTATGAGTTCAAGGAATCTACTTCTTGTAAGAAGGATGGTACCGAAACTGCAAAGTGTGAAAACTGTGATGCTACCGATACAAGAACAGTAAAGGATACAAAGGGTCCCCACGATTGGAAGGATGCAACATGTCTTGCTCCTCAGCAGTGTAAGGTTTGCGGCGCTAAGCAGGGTGAGCCCAGAGGACACGTTCTTGGCGATTGGAAGACAATTAAGGATCCTACAACATTTAAGAAGGGTGTTAGCGAGCGTAGATGCTTGCATTGTGAATATGCTGAGCAGAAGCCCATCAGTAACACAGCCTTGGTAGTGGTTGCTATTATTGCTATCGTTATTGTTGTTGGAGCAGTTGGCGGCTCTGTATCTGCAATTATTGCTAATAAAAAGAGAAATAGCAAAAATAAAGCAGAAGCAGTAAACGAAACTAACGAATAATTAAAAAATACCGCCGTCTTGTGAAAAAGACGGCGGTTTTGTGTATTTGTTACAAATATAACTTGCGTTTGTAATTAAATATCAACAAAAAAATTATAAAAAATTTATTTTTGACTCTTGACAAAAAGCGACAAGTATGATATAATGTCCTCGATATGCCTAGTTTGGGGTATGTTGGTATGTATAAAACATCACTTTTCGCCCTGCGAGAAGTGTTTATATACATCAACTTTGGATGAACAAGGGGTGAAGTGAGGGCAAGATGATTGCCTGAGCGGATCTTTGAGGGAGTCCCACACTAATATATTTTATTTATTGGTACAAAGTACCAGAAAGGATTAAGTATGAATCTTAAGAAAATTCTTGTCCTTGTTATGACTTTGGCTATGCTCGTTGTTACATGCGCTCCCGCACTTAGCACATTCGCAGCTGAAGATAACGATGACATCACAATCGAAAATGCTCTTGACAACGCAGACAATTATGTTCGCGAAAACATTGATGAAGCATATGCATACGCATGGGCATACATCAGTGACAACGGTTACCTCGACAATGCTCTTACAGTTCTTGCTGAAGTAATCGAAGCTGTTGAGTTGCTTGCTGACGAAGCTGAGAATGACGAAAACGTTATGCCCAGACTTATCGACGAGCTCAACGCTACAGTTGCAACACTTGAAGAAATCGAGTCTTTGATCGCTTCCGGCGATGTTAACACATTCGCAGGTCTCGTATCTAACCTCGAAGCTCTCAAGGCTGACCTCGATTCTCACATCGACAACCTTGAACACCTTTACAACGATACATACGTAGCTTTCTCTGACGTAGAAAACGCTATCGCTATTATCGATGAACTCGCTCAGGACCTCGTATACGTAGCAGCTGGTTACGTATGTGAAAACATCAATGTAATCTACAACAACGCTCCTGTAGTTGCAGAAAGCGTAGTTGAAGCATTGATCTGGGTACACTCTTATGCTGGTGTAGCTACTGAAGAGGTAGCTCCTCTCGTTATCGAAACTCTTGAAAAGGCTCTTGAAATCGCAAATGGCATCTACAACGAAGATGAAGAAGCAATCGAATTTGCTGCTAATCTCGTAAAGGAAGTTGCTAACGCTATCGCTGGTTTCAACGCTGAACACGACAATGTTCTTTCTGATAACTTCACAGAAGTATTCGGTATCACAGCTGAACAGGGCGCTAACCTTCTTATCGCTCTTTGCGTAGTTGAATACGAAAACGCAGTTGAAGTTTACGGTGACATCATTGAAGAAGTTCTTGAAGTAGCTGAAGAGGGTCTTGATATCGCTATCGAGCTTTACGGCGTAATCATGAACGTTATCGCTGATGCACATGACAACGCTGATAACGTAGTTCTCGTTACAAGCCAGATCTTCTCCTACGTATATGATTTCGTAGTTGAAAACAACATTGCAAGTGACCTTAACAGCCACCTTGACAACCTTGTAAACATCATCGCTGCTACATACGGCGAAACAAAGGACGTTGAAGCTGTAGCTTCTGAAATCTATGACTACGTTCTTGATATGTTTGCTGATACATTCGAAACAAACTACACAATCACAGTTGAGTCTGCATACGTTTCTCTTGGTAATGCAGTATACGGCCAGGAACTTGCTAACATGCTCCACCTTGAAAACAAGTATACAAACTTCGCATTCGGTTCTGAAGCAACTCTTAAGGGCGCTGACCTTATCACAATCAGAGTTGACAACGGTGATTTCGTAGAATTTATCACTAATAACCTTTCTAACCTTGGTAAGAACATCAACTGGACAGGCTTGCTTGATGCTGAAGGTCAGGCTGCTCTTGATGCAATCCTTGCTTCCGCTAAGGCTAACCTTATCGAAAGCGGCGCTGCTGAAGAGCTCGTAGTTGTTGTTGAAGCACTCCTCAACAATATCGCAGATATTGATGCTGAATACGTAGCTGATCTTGTAGCTTACGGTATCGAAAGCACACTTTACTCATACGCTAAGTTCCTTAGCGACCTCGATGCAACTCTTGAAACAATCAATACAGTTGCTCCTAACGCAACAGTAGTAATCACAGGCGCTCAGAATCCTTTTGTAGGCGTAGAGCTTGGTGAATACGAAGCTCTTGTTGATGCTGCAATGACAGTATTCAATACACAGCTTGTTGCAATCGCATATGCAAACGACAACGTAATCTTCGTTGATAGCGTTGACGCTGCTGACATCTATGCAGCTCTTAATGCAGTATGTGCACACCACTATGACAACGTTTGTACAGATACAGTATGTAGCATCTGTGGTGAAACAAGAGTAGCTCCCGGTCACGACTGGAGCGATTGGACTGTAACTAAGGCAGCTCAGGTTGGCGTAAAGGGCGAAGAAAAGCGCACATGTAAGGTTTGCGATCACGAGGAAACAAGAGAAATTGAAGCTCTTAAGGACACTACACCCGTAGTAACAGGTCCTGTTGATGACGGTAATAGCCCTGTTGTTGGTATCGTTATCGCAATCGTAGCTATCGCAGCTTGTGCAGCTGGCTACTACTTCTACACAAAGAAGAAGAACCAGAAATAATTTGATTTAATGCAAATTAAATAAATTTTCCGCCACCTCATTTGAGGTGGCGGTTTTTCTTTATTTATATACAAAAATTCTCAAAATATATTGACACGGTTGAATTATTGTGGTATAATAATTAGCGTACAAAATCTATCATAGAGGTGGAATTATGAAACACATCAAAACAATAGAAACTCGCAATCTTTGCGAAAGTGCTAAAAAGGGCGGATGTGGCGAATGCCAGACATCTTGTCAGTCTGCTTGCAAGACCAGCTGCGGTATTGCAAACCAGAAGTGCGAAAGCACAAAGGAAAGCAAGTAATTGCAAAATGCCGCCAAAATGGGCGGCATTTTTTATGGAGGAATTAATATGATACATCAATATAAGCTTGGCGGTTATAACGTTGTTCTTGACGTTTGCTCAGGCTCCGTTCACGTTGTTGACGAGGTTGCATACGATATAATCGCTGAATTTGAAAATAAAGATAAGGACGTTATTGTGGACGAAATGCTTGCAAAATATGCATCAGAGGACATTATAAGAGATGACGTTCTTGATTGCTATGCTCAGGTCGAAGAATTAAAGTCTCAGGGCAAGCTTTTTGCTCCCGATACGTTTGAGCCGATGGCTAATAAATTAAAAGAAAAGACCGCGGGTGTTGTTAAGGCGCTTTGCCTTCACATTGCACACACCTGTAATCTTAATTGCTCTTATTGCTTTGCTTCGCAGGGTAAATATCACGGTGACAGAGCTATTATGAGCTTTGAGGTGGGCAAGAGAGCGCTTGATTTCCTTGTTGAAAATTCGGGTAGCCGTCACAATCTTGAGGTTGACTTCTTTGGCGGTGAGCCTCTTATGAACTTCCAAGTGGTTAAGGATCTCGTTGCATACGCGCGCTCCATCGAAAAGGAAAAGGGAAAGAATTTCCGCTTTACCTTGACTACCAACGGTGTGCTCGTTGATGACGACGTTATTGAATGGGCTAATCGCGAATGCTCAAATGTCGTTCTTTCTCTTGACGGAAGAAAAGATGTTCACGATAGATTCCGTGTTGACTACGCAGGAAACGGAAGCTGGGAAAGAATAGTTCCCAAGTTCCAAAAATTCGTTGAGGCGCGCGGTGGCAAGGATTACTATATGCGCGGTACGTTCACACACGCGAACCCCGATTTCCTTGAGGATATAAAGACAATGCTCGATCTTGGCTTTAACGAGCTTAGTATGGAGCCCGTTGTTTGTGCAAAGGATGATCCTTCTGCGCTTACTGATGAGGATATGGCAATCGTTATGAAGCAATATGAGGATCTTGCTTCACTTATGCTTCAAAAGGATAAAGAGGGCAAGCCCTTCACCTTCTATCACTATATGATAGACCTTACCGGTGGCCCTTGCATTTATAAGAGAATTTCAGGCTGCGGAAGCGGAACTGAATATATGGCTGTTACTCCTTGGGGAGATCTTTATCCCTGCCATCAGTTCGTTGGTGAGGAGAGATTCAAGCTTGGCGACATCTGGAAGGGTGTAACAAACACTGAGGTTCAGGGTGAATTTGCGGCTTGTAACGTTTATGCTCATCCCGAATGTCGCGATTGTTGGGCAAGACTTTATTGCTCGGGCGGTTGTGCCGCAAACGCATATCACGCGACTGGTAGCGTAACAGGTGTTTATGAGGACGGCTGCAAGCTCTTTAGAAAGAGAATGGAATGCGCGATAATGGTCGCTATAGCGCGTGCACTCGGGGAATAGTATGAAAACTCCTATTTGTGATTTTGTTAAGGAGTATGCCAATGGAAACTCCTTAAAATTGCATATGCCGGGGCACAAGGGTAAGGAATTTCTTGGCTTTGAAAGGCTTGATATAACCGAAATAAACGGTGCTGATTCACTTTACGAGGCAAGTGGAATAATTGCCGAGAGTGAAGCGTGTGCAAGTGAGATTTTTGGCTCCAAAACCTTTTATTCGACCGAGGGGTCCTCACAATGCATTAGGGCAATGCTATATTTGCTTACCTTGGATGCCAAATCAAAGGGTAAAAAGCCATTGATTTGGGCGGGCAGAAACGCTCACAAGACATTTTCAAGCGCTGTGGCGCTTCTTGATATCGACGTTGAATGGATCTACCCGAATAATGATGAAAATTATCTTTCGTGCAACGTAGGTGCAAGCGATTTATCCGAATTGCTTGAAAAATCCGACGTAAAGCCGACTGCGATATATCTTACAAGCCCTGATTATCTTGGAAACGTGATTGATATTGCTTCAATTTCGCGAGCTTGTAAGGAAAACGATATTTTACTTGCCGTTGATAACGCGCACGGCGCCTATTTGAAGTTTTTGAAGGAATCCAAGCATCCGATCGATCTTGGAGCGGATATTTGTTGCGATTCGGCGCACAAGACCTTGCCCGTGCTTACGGGTGGCGCGTATTTGCATCTTTCGGCTGATTTTGATGCTAAATTCGGCTATCAAACAAAAAATGCATTGGCGCTTTTTGGATCCACAAGTCCATCATACTTGATATTGCAATCGCTTGATATGGCTAATTTGTACCTTGAAGATTACAGTCAGAGGCTTTGCGAGTTTGTTTTGAAGGTTGATTTATTGAAAAATGAGCTTGTGAAAAACGAATATGTGCTTTACGGCAACGAAGAGCTGAAAATAACTGTTCAAACAAAAAAATACGGATATTACGGATATGATTTTGCTGATATTCTTTATGAAAAGGGAATTGTTTGCGAATTTTCCGATCCCGATTTCGTTGTTTTGATGCTTACTCCCGAGCTTGACGATTTGAATAGAATTTTGAAAATCATGCTTTCAATCCCTAAGCTTGAAGAAATAGACGAGCCGATGCCTAAATTTGCCTTGACTAAAAAGCAAATTTCAATTCGAGAAGCAGTGCTTTCAGAATTTGAAGCGTTGCCGATAGAAAAATGCCTTGGTAGAGTGGTTGCTATAACCAGCGTTGGTTGTCCACCGGCTGTGCCCATTGCTGTTGCAGGTGAACTTATAGACGAAAATGCTATAAAATGCTTCAAATACTACGGAATAAATAAAGTTAACGTAATAAAATAAAGAAAAGCACCGACTAACTAAGTCGGTGCTTTTTTGAATCTCAAATTTTGATTTGTAGGTTAGTTGGTTTAGAAAAGATAATGCCACTTTTTTCAAAAAAGAACGTTCTTCTTTATAAACTAACTATTTGCTTATCTAATAACAATATTTGCCGAAGCCAAGGTATCGATTCCGAACAAAAACAGCACGTTTTTGATATTGTTTTCCTTGATATATTCTTCGATCGAGCCGCTATAGTATCTTGGGTCGATCAGTTCAAGATTATAATGCTCGCAAAGATAGGGAGCAAGTGAGTGTGAAAAGCTATCCTTTATTATCAAGAGGGTCTCTTTTGTGCTATCATGCGTGTCATAAATTTTAACGTGTGCATTATTGCCTGAAAGGAAAACGGAATATTTATCCTTTTTATCAAGATAGGATAGATCGTAAAGAGTATCAAATTCTGTATTGGTATCTACAACGGTAACCTTGTATTTTCCAGTTTTAATGGTGGGAGCTTTAATTTCTTCACCGTCAACAAAGAAAAAGCCTGATTTTGAATAGGTTGTGCCGTAAAATTCACTTGAAAGCGTTGTAAGCTTAAAGGAATCTATAGATTTTGGAACGTATCCTAACGTGGAACTGAGTATGTGATACACGGAATATGCGCCCTCGGCGGTCCAGTGATGGTCGGTTTTATAGAAAATTTGAGTGCCGAGCTTATGTCTTGTTAAAAATTCCTCAGTGAGAGTAATATGGCTATCACTGACGTAGCTCCAAATTTCTTGATTGCGTTGATTGGAATAGTAAGGTGAAAATTTATCCAGCAATATATCAACCTTGCGGGGAATCAATACTGAGGCAACTAACGTATCTTCTGCTTGAAGATTTTGCATCAATTTTTCAATTTTATATATATTTTTTCTGAAAAATGAGTAATTTTCTTCGGTGTAAGGATAGGTTTCTATCAAATATTCGTCTATTCCGAGCAATATGCCGTTATTTTCATTTTTGCCCATCAAAAGCTCCGTGTCCGCCTTGATTTCAATCATTTCCTTACGGAGAAGTATTTGATCGGAAAAATAATCGTGAAGCTGGCGCGTGTACGTGCCATTAAGAAGCTTTTCGAACGTGAATCGGGGAAACGTTTGAAGGGCTCGATTTTCGTCCTCTGAAAAATTTTTATCAGGAGTAAAAATATAAGAAAATGAGAAGATTGCGATTACGGAAGCAAGGCAAATCAGCAAAATTATATTGGCAACGGTTTGTTTTTTCATATTTTTCTCCTTTCTAAGACTTTACTCCTACATTATAACAAAAAATCAAGGATTTTTCAATCCTTGATTTTTAATTTCTTATATTTATTTTTCCACAGTTACAACAAATCCATTCATATTATCGCCCGAAATTGTATAGATTGAATCCTTCGGAACGGGAATGCTTGTGGGATTGCCTGCATGCGCAACGTAGTAAACCTCGTAGGTCTTTCCGTTAGCACCGCTTATAACGAGAGGATTTGTGGGAGTATGGGTTGTTTTTATCAACTCAAGGTATTCCTCAAGGCAAATATTGTTGCTTGCGATGTACGTTGCGTGCTCAACGCCAACGTAACGAAGGTGAACTCTGATATTCTTGCTTATTCCCGTGTGTGCGGTGCATGAATCGGGATAGCGAATAATAAATCCGTATTTGTGAGCATTTTGATATATCCAAGCATATTGGTTTTTCAAAATTGATTCTTTGATTGGAGTTGAGGGGGAATTGATTTTAAGTGTCAAGGTTGTACCAAGAGCGTGGTCGTAAAAATCCTCGCCTATATTGGTAATATCCTGCTGATATTCGTGTCTTGTTTTTTCGGAATATCCACCCCAAGCGATTTCAAGATTGGAAAGATAAAGGTCATTCGTGCTTGTGAAATCGGGTGAATTGCAATAGTCAAGAATCATTTTATTAAATGCTTCAAGAGTTTCCTTGTTAAGACAAATGCTATCATATGTCAGGGTGTAAGTGGGAACTCCACCAATTTTAGTAAATTCATCGTTTGCTGCAGTTCTTTGATACTGATAAACGTTTATCATATTGCTCAAATCAGCAGGAAGCTCGTATTTGAACGTATCGTTGATCAAGAGCAAATTGCCAATGCTTACGTTTGCGGAATCTTTTGAAACGTAAGTGAATTCGATGCTTGGAGTGGGATTTGTGTCCGGATTTTTTCCTTTATTAACGGAAACTATCTTGCCTATAATAAGTGTAGCAAATACAAGTAGAATGAGTGCAATTACCGCAAAAATAGAGATGATGAGCTGTTGTCTTAATCTTCTTTGTCCTGCGGGGCTTTTTTTATTGCGCTGTTGCGGTTTTGCAGTTGTTGCAAAAGCTTTTGTTCTTGAATCGTTTTTTGCCATAGCATATCCTTTCTGCCCTGCGGGGCGTTATAAGATATTTTTTCCTTGGGAGAAATCCCCCAAGGAAAAAGTGAATGTATTGTTAATTATTGAGCGTCCTTGATAGAGAAGTTCATTCTACCCTTAGCGTCAACACCCATGTATTTAACCTTAACTGTGTCGCCAAGAGAAAGAACGTCCTCAACCTTATCAATTCTTTCCTTTGCAATCTTTGAGATATGAACAAGTCCTTCCTTACCGGGAACATATTCAACGAATGCGCCGAATTCCTTGATGCCTGTTACTGTTCCTGTGTAGATAGCGCCAACCTCGGGCTCGAATACGATAGCATCGATGCAAGCCTTAGCAGCTGCTGCGCTGTCGCCGTTTACTGCAGCGATTCTGATTGTACCGTCATCTTCGATATCAATCTTTGCGCCCGTATCAGCAACGATCTTCTGGATTACTGCGCCACCCTTACCGATAACCTCACGAATCTTATCGGGATCGATCTTCATTGCTGTCATCTTGGGAGCGTACTTGGAAACTTCTGCTCTGGGCTCTGCGATGGCTTTAAGGATAACCTCGTCGATGATGTAATCACGGCCTGCGTGTGTCTGCTCAAATGCCTTCTTAATTATTTCGGGTGTAAGACCGTCAATCTTAAGGTCCATCTGAATGGATGTGATACCCTTATGAGTACCTGCTACCTTAAAGTCCATATCGCCATAGAAGTCTTCAAGACCCTGAATGTCAAGCATTGTATCCCAAGAGCCGTCTTCAGCTGTGATAAGACCGCAAGAAATACCTGCAACGGGAGCCTTAATCGGAACACCTGCATCCATAAGCGCAAGAGTTGAACCGCAAACTGAGCCCTGAGATGTAGAACCGTTAGAGGAAACTACGTCGGAAACAAGACGGATAGCATAGGGAAATTCTTCAACTGAAGGAAGAACGGGAACGAGAGATCTTTCAGCAAGAGCACCGTGGCCGATCTCACGACGTCCGGGAGAACGAGCGGGCTTAGCTTCACCTGTTGAGAAGCCGGGCATATTGTAGTGGTGCATATATCTCTTTTCCTTATCGTTATCAAGTCCGTCAAGGAGCTGCGCTTCACTGAGTGTACCGAGTGTAGCAACTGTAAGTACCTGTGTCTGTCCACGAGTGAAGAGACCGGATCCGTGTGCTCTAGGAAGAAGTCCTACTTCAGAGCCAAGAGGTCTGATTTCGTCCATACGTCTGCCGTCAACACGCTTCTTGTCAACGAGCAACCAACGGCGAACGATCTTCTTCTGAATCTTATATACAAGCTCCTCCATCATTGTGGGAAGGTCGGGATATTCTTCTGTGAAGTTCGCAAGGATTGCTTCCTTGATGGGGAACATCTTTGCATCTCTTACTGTCTTGTCGTCAGTATCAAGAGCTTCCATAACGTCCTTTTCGCAGAAAGCAAAAATCTTGTCGAACATATCGTGATCAAGCTCGCAAGAGGGATATTCGAACTTTGTCTTGCCGATTTCGTCAACGATCGCGTTGATGAATTCAAGAACGCCCTGGTTTTCCTTGTGAGCGAGCATAATAGCATCGAACATAAGATCATCGGGAACCTCGTTAGCGCCTGCTTCGATCATAACAACC
>JAZLBH010000143.1:0-2979 GCA_045613605.1 Eubacteriales bacterium | reverse complement strand
CTGAGTTGCTTTATTTTGTTTCCTATTTCCATAGTAATTCTCCTATAGTGAATGTTGAAATCGATTTCACAATTAAATTTTACCCTTTTTGTTGTCAAAAGTCAACAACTTAATTTTACAGTTGGAACAACTAATTGGATATAATTATTCCATGTTTTTATAAATTGAACGATATCCCATAAATTGAACGAAAAGGGTATAAAGTGAACGATTTGCATTTTGCGGCTAAAAAAAGTCTTGCAAGGACAAAAACTATCCCTGCAAGCCTCTATTTTTGCTGTAAAATCTATAAAAAAGAGCAAAATGCCCCGATTTTTGCAATAAAAAAGCCATAATACTGATATTTTTCGTATCAATATTATGGTTTCTTTATGGTGCAGATGAAGGGACTTACGAACCACTTTTGCGCGGGCGCTTGTGTGCAACCAAAGTTTGCGGACGCAAAAGAATGTTTGCCAAGGCAAACATTAAGGGTTAGAGATGTTATTTGTCAAGAAACATATAGGAGGGGGATGAATCCCCCTCCTATATGTTTGGTGCAGATGAAGGGACTTACGAACCACTTTTGCGCGAGCGTTTGTGTGCAAGCAAAGTTTGTGGACGCAAAAGAATGTTTGCCAAGGCAAACATTAAGGATTCAAGATTTAATTTGTCAAAAAACTTAAAGAGACCAAGCATTAAGCTTGGTCTCTTTAAGTTTGGTGCAGATGAAGGGACTTGAACCCATATGAAATTGCTTTCACTGGAACCTGAATCCAGCGCGTCTGCCAATTCCGCCACATCTGCATATTTAGTTTTATTTGGGGCAGCCGCGCCCCGCGAGACGGCTTGTAACATAGTCGCCTTTCTCGTTTTCACTCGAAATTCTCCTTGTTCCTGCGCCTTCTCAAACTCGCTTTTTCTCCCACCGGGGGCGCCCCTTTTCGAAGCTGCCAATTCCGCCACATCTGCATCTATTTTCTCAACGTGTATATTATACCATTATTTTATGAAAAGTCAAGCCAATATTAACAATATTTGAGCAAAAAATTCCGTCAAAAAAGTTGCAATTTTGCTTGATTTGTGATAAAATAAGCAACAGTTACAGACTTTTTAGGAGAAAAATATGCAAAACAAAGAATTTTTGGGCACGGAGCCGATTGGAAAATTGCTCGTCAAAATGGCAATTCCCACGGTCCTTGCTCAGCTTGTAAATATGCTTTACAACATCGTTGACCGAATCTTCATCGGTCACATTGAGGGTGTTGGCGATGCCGCGCTCACGGGCGTTGGCATTTGTATGCCTATAATTATGGCGGTTTCCGCATTTGCCGCGCTTATCAGCTCAGGCGGTGCTCCGCGCGCGTCAATTTGTCTTGGTGAGGGCAAGCCCAAGGATGCCGAAAAAATTCTTGGTAACTGCTTCACTCTTCAGTTGATAGTTTCGGCAATTTTGACTGCCGTGATCTTAATATTCAATCGTGATCTGCTTATGGCGTTCGGTGCAAGTGAAAACACTATCGGATATGCGACCGATTATATGGGCATTTATGCTATCGGCACCATTTTCGTTCAGTTGACACTCGGTATGAATTCCTACATCACGGCGCAGGGTGCGACAAGGGTGAGTATGATCTCCGTTCTCATAGGCGCTATTGCAAACATCGTTCTCGACCCCATTTTCATCTATGCTCTCGGTATGGGAGTTAAGGGTGCCGCGCTTGCGACCATTATTTCTCAGGCGCTTTCTTGCGCGTGGGCGCTCTACTTCCTCTTCGGAAACAAAACTATACTCAAAATTCGCAAGGAAAACCTTGGCATAAATCCTAAAATCGTTCTTCCCTGCATTGCCTTGGGACTTGCTCCCTTCATTATGCAGATCAGCGAGAGCATTATTTCGGTTTGCTTCAACTCCTCACTCCAATCTTACGGTGGAGATATTGCCGTTGGTGCGATGACGATTTTAACGAGCGTTATGCAATTTGCCATGCTTCCTCTTCAAGGCGTAGCGCAGGGTGCTCAGCCAATTACAAGCTACAATTACGGCGCAAAAAACAAGGATCGCGTAAAGCAATCCTTCTTCCTGCTCTTGAAGGTAAGCTTGGGATACTCACTCGTGCTTTGGAGCTGCATTATGCTCTTCCCGACCGCATTTGCAAGTGTTTTCACCAACAAGCCCGAGCTTATTGAATTTACAAGCGGCGCTTTGAGAATTTATTGCGGAGCGCTTGGAATTTTCGGAATTCAGATTGCCGCCCAAATGACGTTCATCTCTCTTGGAAAAGCACTTTCGTCAATTACGGTTGCGGTAGTCAGAAAGTTCGTGCTTCTTATTCCGCTTATCTATATCGTTCCACAATTTGTTGAGAACAAAACGATGGGAGTTTACCTTGCAGAGCCTATTGCCGACGCGCTTGCCGTAACATTCACAGCAATTTTGTTCGTATTCCAATTTAGAAAAGCCCTTAAAGAAATGAATAAAATATAAATTAAACAAAAAAGCAGGCGGAGATCTCTCCGCCTGCAATTTTTATTAAATTATTCTTCGTTAGCAGCGTTTTCTTCTTTAATCTTCATAGCAATATTCATAGGAACCTGCTCGTAGCCTGTTTCTGCAAATGTGAAGCTACCTCTACCCTGTGTCATAGCACGGAGAGTGATTGTATAGTCAAGAATTTCTGCCTTGGGGATAGTCGCGTTGATGGTTGTGTAACCGCGCTTAGCAGCGGGATCCATACCCATAACGCTACCACGTCTCTTATTAAGGTTGGACATAACGTCACCAACGTAGGACTCGGGAACTGTTACCGCAAGATCACCAACGGGCTCAAGAAGAACGGGGTTAGCAAGCTTCATACATTCCTTATAAGCAAGGTTTGCAGCCATCTTGAAGGACATTTCGTTAGAGTCAACGTCGTGGTAAGAGCCGTCGAAGAGGTTAGCAGCAAGCTTGATTACGGGATAGCCGTAAACACCGCGCTTCATGGATTCTTCAAGACC
>JAZLBH010000142.1:0-4248 GCA_045613605.1 Eubacteriales bacterium | reverse complement strand
TGTTATACTCTCGGTATTGCGAGATAGAGGGCACGAACGACATATGATCGTGATGATAGCAATGGCGGCGTATGCCTTTATCAAGATTACGCTTGCAACAATAAAGCTCATAAAAGCTCGTCGCAGTACATCGGCAACACTAATCACGCTCCGAAACATATCCTTTGCCGATGCCTTTGCTTCGATATTCGTATTGCAACGCTCAATGCTCGTATCATTTGAGGGAATGGCCGAAGCAGAAATAGTGATTATGAACGCTACACTCGGCTCTGCTGTGTGCGTAATTGTGTTTCTGCTTGGGGTAAACCTTTTGAGAAACAAAAAGGCATTATTTAAGACTTTGGATGATTGAATATTAGCATTGAATGTCCCAGTGATTTTGGTGCAAAAAAAGACTCGTAAAAAGCTCGAAGAGATAATCACAGCCTTACGGCAATTATTTCGATATACAAAAAGCCCTGCTTCGGCAGGGCTTTTTTGCGCGTTTTTTCTATGCTTGACAATTTGTTTTTTGTATGATAAAATTAAATTAATCCATTCATTTTAATAAAAAGCGGAGGTATAGCTATGAGAAAAATTGCTATTTGCTTAACTGTGGTTTTGTGCCTTGCTTTGTTGGTAAGCTGCTTTAATAATGAGCCTGCCCAAAAAAGAAAATATAAGCTGACTGTGGTTGACAACTACGATTTGCTGGTAGGTACACTTGAAGAATACTATGAAGAGGGTACGGAAGTCAAGGTTTACGTTCGATTTTTGTCCGGACCTCTTGCGGGAATCAATGTAAACGGCATTGGATCGGTTGGGAAAGACATGAAATTTGATAACGAAGTCGGTTGCGAGTACTATACCTTCATTATGCCAAGTCAAGATAGCGTTCTGTATTTGACACTTAATGAAAAAACCGGATATGGTCCTATAGATTGTCCTAAGGGATATCATTCTTGGGATGAGGGAACGCTTATTGACGAAGGCAAAAACAAGATCTTTCACTGCAAGAATTGTGACAAGACCAAAACGGTAGCCGCTAATTCATTGGTGCTTGAATATTATTACCTTCCTTACTATTCTGAGACTGATCCATATTCAATAGTTTTATATCAGGGTGATGCGTGTGAAATTGACTTTATCGACGGTGATAAACGTGATTACTATCAGCATTACTATATTGAAAACGGAAAATTATATATTGACATTGACACAGCGCCCAAATTTCACGTTTTCTATATAACCGAAAACGCGCTTATCTTTGATCCTGTGGAGTCAACGGCAAACCTGTGGGATACTATGCCTTCAAGAGGACCGGTTGTGTATTTCAAATGGGGTGTTTCAATGGATGAAAAGCTTTCCGTTATTACATGGGTTGGAAGAGATTTAGACGCTACACCTACTATTGAAAAAATTTACGGGCCTTACAAAATCGGAAATCGTTATAATGACGATACTGATGATATGTACGCGTTCGTAGCCAAGGGTGTAAATGCAAACGATACTTGGAGCGATAAAATCTTGGGCACTAATTATACCTTTGCCTATACCGAGGGCAGAGAGATGCTTGTATACATTAGAGGAATGCTCCTTACCTTGAACGAGGCGTTTGACAGGGAATTGATTACTCTTGAGATTCTTGAAGAATTGTATAAAGAATATAGGGATTGTTCTGTTGGACATGCTTACGACGACGGAGTAATTGCGAAAAACGAAGAGGGGGAGGATGTGATCCTCTATACCTGTACCTCTTGCGGAGCAACCGAAACTGTTGAATTGCCCGAAGATTTTGCGTTTTCGCTTTCTTGGGGATTTGACGGAAAATATGATTCAATATCCGGTCATTTGGAAAACGGCTATAACAACGAGCTTGGCGTAAAATGTGAAACAACATTGGTTTTGGAACGCGAGGAGTTGATGAATATTTACAGAATATTCTATAACGGCGGTCTTTTTGAAATCAATGATAGCTTTTATGCGAGTGATAACGTTGTCTGTCCGTCATATGATATTAAAATCTCATATACCATAAACGGTGAAAAGGTTGCTTTTTCTATTTACGGAGCGTCCTACTTATCATACAGTGAGTGGGAAATACATTCTGAGCTTGCTTTTGCTTATAATAGGGTAATAAATGAATTTATAAAAAGCAGTGAGGAATATAAGGCGTTGCCTCCTAACACTAATATATACTATTAAGAAGAGAAACTAATGAAAAAGATTTTTATGTGCAGTCTTTGTCATAACGGAATACTTGGCGGTGCTTTATATTTAGAGCCGAATTCTGTTACATATAGAACAAACAAGTTGACCGTTGACAAAAAATACAGAAATTTGGCAATGCCAATGAAAGATATTAAAGACATCACTTGGAAGTGGATTGTGTTTCCCATAGCAACCTTCCATATGTCAAGCGGCGAAGAATATAAAATAATGATATATAATAAAAACCGATTTGTTAAGTGTTATTATGAATATAATTTCAATTTAATAGGATAAATATGTTGAAATTAATAAAACGTTCTCCCGAATATGTATCGGGATTTAAGGAATATTGCGAAGAATTTTATGCAAATAAAGTTGTTTATTTTAGACCTATGAATCCAAATCTTATTGATGAAGGTTGGTTTGAGCGCACAAAACCACTATATGATAAGAAAGAAGAGGGATTGCTTGAGGGTTACCCAAAGGGATTTCACTATTGGGCAATAGATGATGGAAAATTCATTGGTGAATTGCAGCTTAGAACCGAATTTCCCGATAAGGTGATGAACGAGGTTGGCAATATTGGATATGCCGTTAGATGCTCAGAGCAGGGGAAGGGATACGGTACAGAAATGCTTCGCCAAGGTATTGAAATTGCTAAAAGTCACGGAATGGATAAAGTATTAATTTTGATAAACGAGGAAAATTTTGTGTCCATTCATGTGTGTGAAAAGCTTGGTGGCATTTTGCAGGATACCATTGATGCTTATAACGATGCCGAGAGACATCACAAATTGCGAAGATATTGGATTTATTTATAAGGTAAAATTATGGCAGGAATTATTATTTGGTGTATAACGATTTTTGGATGTGCGATTTTGTTCTTTGGTTTAGGTGTCTATGCCGAAAAACGCGAAAAGCCGATGCATTTTTGGGCGGGAACAACTGTAGATGCGTCCAAAATTACTGATGTGAAGGCATATAACAAGGAAAATGCTAAAATGTGGAAAATATATTCATTGTGGTATTTTGCATCCGGCATTGTTTATTTCTTTAAGGAGTGGGTAGCGATAGCTCTCCTGGTTGCATCCTGTACCTTGGGAATGGTAATTCTTGTTGCTACGTACAATAAAATAGAGAAAAAATATAAGATAAAATAGGGTGAATTATGAACAAGCTTTATAAAAAGAGCGAGCTATGGTTTGCGCTTACGTGGATAATTTGCTACGTTCTTGGAACGAGCTTTGCGGACGAGCTGTCACGTATTATCGGTATTGAAAAGGTTATAACAGTACCTTTTTTGCTTATTCTTTGTGTTATTGCGTATGCGTGGCTGAAGAAAAACGGCCTTTTTGAAAGGTACGGACTTTGCAAAACGGATATAGGAGCTAAGAGATTTTTGTATTACATACCGCTTGCTATTCTTGTTTCTTGCAATTTTTGGTATGGAATCAAAATGAACGGCACGTTGGGGGCTTTTGCCTTGTACGGTGTCAGTATGATTTGTGTTGGCTTCCTTGAGGAGCTTATTTTCCGCGGATTTTTGTTTCGCGCGATGGAAAAGGACGGAGTTAAAAGTGCGATAATCATTTCGAGCGTGACATTTGGCATCGGGCATATCGTTAATCTTTTTAACGGAAGCGGAGCAACGCTTTTGCCGAATCTTTGTCAAGTTGCTTCTGCGGTGGCAATCGGATTTTTGTTCGTTGTGATGTTTTATAGAGGAAAATCGCTTCTTCCGTGCATTTTCGCGCATCAATTTATAAACATAAGCAGCTTTTTTGCAAATGAGGGCGCGATAGATAACAGAACAAGAATAGTGCAGTCAATAATAATTTGTGTTATAGCACTTGGATATGCCGCAATTTTGCTCAAAACCTTTCCGAAAAGGGAAGCGTAAATTGGGGTTTATCGAGTTGTTCGCACTCGCTTTGTGCTATTGTTTCGTCCACCTTTTCAAAGGTGGCGCCCGCGCGGCGTTAGCGCAAAAAACGGCATTTTCTTTTTGCAAAGCTTTTTCTTTTGGGCCTTTTACCTCAAAAGAAAAAGCGTCTAACA
>JAZLBH010000141.1:0-8190 GCA_045613605.1 Eubacteriales bacterium | reverse complement strand
ATTCTGAAGTGGTTATGCCCAATACCTGTTGGCCGGTTGGTGCTTATGCAGCGGCAAAGGGTGGCGTTAAGATGCTGAGCAAGGCATTGGCCGTAGAATGGGCGAAGAAAGGAATCACTGTGAATACGATTGGTCCTGCATACTTCAGCAGTGAAATGACCGGAGAACTTCTGGATACAGGTGCATTTGACGGTGTTGCAGCAACATATTGTCCTATGGCAAGAGCAGGCAAACCCGGCGAGCTTGACGGTGCGCTTATCTACTTCGCATCCGACGCTTCCTCTTACACAACAGGTCAGTACCTTGCAGTTGACGGCGGTTGGACAGCAGTTTAATCAAAAGCAAATATTATTAAAACGGTTGAATTTCTTCAACCGTTTTTTATAGCCTGTAAAATTTTGACATTTAATTAACGCATTCTCACAAAAAGCCGCAAGGAAATTCCTCGCGGCTTTATTAATTTATTATTCTTTAATAACAAATTTATTTTCTTCAAGGATCATCTTGTTTACTCTGTCAAGCAAAATTTCTTCAACGATGATATCTTTTCCACCATACTGTGTAAGCAATTCGGCTTCGGTTTTGCCCGTCTTTTCCATAAGCGTTTCCATAAATGCATTGTATATCTCGTCAGTAACCTCAATGCCCTCCGCCTCAATTATTGCGCGAAGGATAAGCTCGTTGGTAATTGACTGATTAACGTAGCTGATAAGAGCGCTGTCGGAATAAATCTCAACTCCCATGAAATACGCAGCATAGCCTGACTGAAGGAACTGATCGTAAGTCATACCAAACATTGTCGCATAGTCCTCAAACATATAGCGGTATTCGGTATAATACAAATAATTAAACTGTTGCTCGGGAATAGTAACCTTTGCAGCACTAATGATCTCGTTCCAAAGGAGCGCCTGGTTGGACTCGTCAATAATATCATTGATAGCGCCTCTGATATATTCTTTGTATTCCTCACAGGTTTTAAGCTCACCCTCAGTGCTTTTGTTTACCCACTCATCAGTAAAGGCAGGATCTGCAATATAGTTGATCTTAACCTCAAAAATAGTCTTCTTACCCGCCATATCAGCACTGTAATTATCGGGGAATGTGATCGGGATCTCAAGTGTGTCACCGATGTTTTTGTTGATCATTCCCTGTGCAAATCCGTCAATAAACGATCCAATTCCGCTTGTGCTTACAGTAAACAACGTGTTGCCCTCAATATAGGCAAGCTGATTTGTTCCGGCACCGCCCGAAAAAGCCTCACCCTTTGAACCGTCCTCGTTAGCAAAATAGCCTGTAAAATCAAAGCTGAAAACGTCGGATTCGGAAATAGTTCCCTGCTCGATCTTGTTAAACGCATTGTTCAATATAAGAATGAAGTCGATCTGCATGTCAATTTCCTCTTCGGTAGCCTCAAGCTGATCTACTTCGATTGTAAATCCCTTGTAAGCGCCAAGAGTAACGTAATCGCTCAAATTGATGTTTGAATAATCCAATGCCTGATAATTAACTCTTTGTGTGGTAACCGTAGTTGTATCAATATCAGCTCCGGCATCGCCTTCAGTAGTCGTTTTGTGGAAAAGTCCGTTTGAAATATTGTTGGGTGTCAAAAGAATGAATGCCGTTGCAAGAACGATAACACCGACAACAAATGCTAAAATAGTAATAATGGTTGACTTCTTCATAATAATTCTCCATTCTTTGAAATAGTAATAAAAAAAGGAACTTTTCTTGTAATAAAACAGAACAAGCTCCTTATTTTATAGGAAATTCCGCTTTATGTACAAGCGGTATACGAAACACTAAATTATGCTTCTTCTTTGATAACTTCCTTGCCATTGTAAGAACGGCACTTCTTGCAAACTCTGTGAGAGAGCACGAATTCTCCGCACTTAGGGCACTTTACGATGCCGGGAAGGTTAAGCTTCCAGTTGTTTGAACGTCTTTTGTCTCTGCGAGCCTTAGACACTTTTCTCTTTGGTACTGCCATTGTCCTACACCTCCTTGTTAGTGTGATACACAATTTATCTACGATATTATACTACAAAAATTTTCATTTGTCAAGTAATTTTTTCAAAACTTCTAATCTTGGATCAATTTCTTTTGTCACACAGCCGCAATCGCCCTCTTTTTTGGGCTTTCCGCACTTGGGACAAAGGCCTTCACAATCCTCAGAGCAGAGTAATTTTCTTGGAAAATCGATCATAAGCTCCTCACGAACGGCATCGTCAAGCACGAGCTTTCCGTCCTCGACAACCAAATATTCGTCAACGCTTTCCTCCAAAACCTCTTCACTTACCATACCCTCGGTAACAACGGTTCTCTCAAAATCAAGAGAAAATACCCCGTGCACCTCGTCAAGACAGCGAGCGCACTCGCCAACGTAAGGAAGCTCCGCTTGAAGAACTAGACGCATATAGCCTGCGGAATTTGTGATCTTACCGTGAACACGAGCGCCGTCGGTAAACGTAACGTCTTCAATTATTTCAGGCGTGAGAACGAAATCAATATCGATACTGTTCACTTCTCCGCGAAGCATCGCATTCAAATCAATAACCACAACGATTCTCCTTCAATAAAATACTTGTCAAATAAAACAACGAAGTTTATTATAACCGATATTTACTCCGTTGTCAAGGGATTTGATGATATTTTTATAACGTATTTGTCGGTAATGAACAAATTGGGATTTATCGGTCACTTTTTTGAAAAAACGTAACCAAAAAACTTTTTATAGGGCTTCGCGGCAATCCCAATAATATCAGTGCAAAATCGGTAGGGGTCGACGTCCTCGACGACCCGCACATAAATTAGCAACTAACCAACAAATCAAAATTTGAACATCTAAAAAACACGGGCACCATATATATGCCCGTGTTTTTGATTTTCTAAACCTTTTCTATAACTTTAATTACACCCTTTGCATTTTCATCATCAACGATAATTTCTCCAATGCTATCCGCTTCAACGTATCCGGAACAAACGTTCTTAACTGAAACAATATCACCAATGATATTTGCCTCGACCTCACTCTTTTCAAACGAAAGATCGCAGTCAACCATCCTGCAATTAATCAACCTCAACCCCTTGCAATAGCAAAGTGGCTGTGTGCCGATGATAGTACAATTTTCAAACGTCACGTTTTCACAGTACCACGCAAGATATTCACCCTTAACGATGGAATTTTTTACCACGATATTTTTCGCGTGCCAAAACGCGTCCTTCGTATCAAAATTACAGCCGTCAAAAACCGAATTTTCTATGTACTGAAATGAGTATTTACCCTTGAGCGAAGAATTTTTCATATTAAGCCCCGTTGATCGAAGCATAAAATATTCCCCTTCAAATTTAGTGTAGGTAATATCAATATTGTGCGAAAACCAACCGAATTCAACGCTTTTAACGTCGGAATTTTCAATTTTTATGTTTTTGCACTCACGAAGCGCCTTTATTCCGTGCAGCTTTGAATTTCTAATATCAATATCATCCGTGTACCAAAGCGCCGCGCGGCAAAGCTCGGTCATCTCGCTGTCTTCGATCACGACCCCAACGTCGTGCCACAAGGGATAGCGAAGATTGAAAAATACGTTACTGCACTTGATATTTTTTCCTTCCTTAAGGGCGCTTTCTCCATCCTCGGGCCCGTCAAACGAGCAGTCAACGATCTCTGCACCGTCAACACCGTAAAGCGCGCGCTCCTCCCCAAATCTTTCATTTTTGTATATTTTCATACGCACCTCCGCGTAAATCTGTCGTTTATTAAATAATAACACATAATTGTGAATTTTTCAATACTTATTTGTGTTGACATTTTGAACATTTTATAGTATTATTATAATGAAATAATATGCTCACTGAAGGTTGGTGAAAATATGAAAATAAACAAAAATCTAAAGGGATGGCTCTATCTTCTCCCCGCATTCATCTTCATTGCGGTGTTTATGATATACCCGCTTGTTGACGTGCTTGTATATTCCTTTGAGGAGGGATATAATTTTGCATCGGGCGAATCCTTTGGAATCGGAGCATACAATTACAAATACGTTTTGCACGACCCCTATTTTATCCAAGCGCTCAAAAACACCTTTATTCTTGTTGCGATCACAGTACCTGCATCAACCGTGCTCGCGCTTGTGATATCCTTGGGGCTTTCTAAAATAAATTTCATTAAGAAGGCATATCAAACGATATTCTTCCTTCCCTACGTAACCAACACCTTGGCAGTAGGTCTTGTTTTTATGATTCTTTTCAAAAAAACGCCCTATTCCGACGGTCTGGTGAATGCCGTGATCACATTTTTGGGCGGCTCTGCCATTGACTTTATAGATGGTGAATATTGGGCAAAAATGCTCGTTTTGTGCCTCTATACGATTTGGATCGTTATGCCGTTTAAGATTCTTATTTTTACAAGCGCAATAGCGTCCGTTGATAAAACATATTATCAAGCGGCGGCAATAGACGGCACTCCCGAAAAGCGCGTTTTTTGGAAGATCACACTCCCCATGATTTCACCAACAATCTCATATCTCACGATCACCGGCTTCATTGGTGCGTTCAAGGCATACAGTGACGCAGTTGCCCTTTTCGGAACCAACTTAAATACTGCCGGTATGAATACCATAGTCGGCTATGTTTACGATATGCTCTACGGAGATGGCGGAGGTTACCCGTCGTTTGCATCCGCAGCGGCAATAATCCTTTTCTGCATCGTGTTGACAATAACCTGCATAAATCTCATTGTCAGCAAGAAGCACGTAACGTACGGAAAGTGAGGTGCAGAAAGTGAACGAATATAAACAAGCAAAAAAGCAAACTAAACTTATCAAAATACTCAAAAAATCAGGAATATACCTCGGACTTTCTCTTTGGGCAATAGCGGTACTATTCCCATTCTATTGGATGCTCCAAAACTCCTTTAAGGGATTTTCTGAATACAATTCCGAAAGCATTCCGAAATTTTTCCCCTCGGTAGTCACCTTCGATAACTACGTTCAGGCGTTTACAGCAGTTCCACTTGCAAAATATTTGTTAAATACACTTTTTTTCACGCTTGCAACAACAATCATCACGCTTGTGGTCATAATTCTTGCCGCATTTGCATTTTCCCGTCTTGAATTCAAGGGCAAAAATCTTGCCTTCACGCTTTTCTTGGCACTAATGATGATTCCAAACGAGCTCGTTATCATCACAAACTTCGTTACAATAACGAATATGGATTTGAGAAATACCTTTTTGGGACTTATTCTCCCCTCGGTAACGTCAATTTTCTTCCTATATCTCTTGAAGGAAAATTTCGCGCAGATTCCGGATGAATTGTATCTTGCCGCGCAGGTCGACGGCTCAAGTGATTTCAATTACCTTATCAAGGTAATGGTTCCCATTTCAAGCCCCACTATAGTTACGATTCTGATTCTCAAAACCATCGAATGCTGGAACTCATACGTATGGCCCCGCCTTATCACCGACGATAAAGCATATTTCCTTATTTCAAACGGAATACAAGAAATCAGAGAAAACGGCTTCGGACGTGAAAACGTTCCCGCTATGATGGCGGCAGTCGTGGTTATCTCACTTCCGCTTATAATTTTGTTCCTCTTGTTCAAAAACAGAATTATGGAGGGCGTTTCGAGAGGAGGTACAAAGGGATGATTAAAAAAATAATATCAATTATTCTCTTGATATCCACCTTAGCGTCACTTCTCGCTCTTTCGGGCTGTCACAAAAGAAAAATACTTGACGATTTGAACATTCCAAAGGAATTTGACACCTCAAAGCAATATGAAATAACGTTTTGGGCAAAGAACGAAAACAATGCAACTCAACGAGAGGTTTATGCCAATGCCGTTTCCGAGTTTGAAAAGCTTTATCCCAACGTAAAGGTAACGCTTAGAAATTTCACAGACTACGGTGAAATTTATAATAACGTTATCACCAATATCGCCACCAATACAACTCCAAACGTTTGTATCACCTATCCCGACCATATAGCAACCTATATGGAAAGTGAAAACACAGTTGTAAATCTCGATAGCTTGATAGTAAATGAAAAATACGGTCTTGGCGGTACCGACTTGAAATTTGATTCCCCTGCAGTTGAAGAAATAATCCCTAAATTTCTCGAGGAAGGAAAAATAAATAATATCCAATACGCGCTTCCCTTTATGCGTTCAACAGAAGCGTGCTACGTGAATAAGGACTTGCTTGAGTCCTTAGGATTTGAGCTTCCTGAAATTCTCACGTGGGATTTTGTTTGGGAGGTTAGCGAATACGCGCTCTCACTTGGCAAGGACGAAAACGGAAATTATATTGCAAACGGTCAAAAAACGCTAATTCCGTTCATCTATAAGTCTACGGATAATATGATGATTTCAATGCTTAAGCAGTTGAATGCACCGTATTCAAATAAGAATGGCGAGATTGAAATTTTCAACGATACCACAAAGGAATTGCTTTCCGAAATCAGCATACACGCGAAATCAAAGGCGTTTTCAACCTTCAAGGTTTCAAGCTACCCCGGTAACTTTTTGAATGCGGGTCAGTGCATCTTTGCAATCGACTCCACCGCGGGCGCAACCTGGATGGGTGCTGATGCTCCCCTCGTTGACATTCCCGACGACCAAAGAGTTGACTTTGAAATGGTAGTCATGGAAATTCCTCAGTTTGATACCGAGAATCCTCAAATGATTTCGCAGGGTCCTTCCCTCTGTATCTTTAATAAGGAGGATAGCGGTGAGGTCCTCGCATCTTGGCTCTTCGCACAGTTCCTTTTGACAAACGAGGTGCAAATCGCGTATTCTCAAACCGAGGGCTACGTTCCCGTAACCTCAAAGGCGCAAAGCAGCGCAGAATATCAGGATTATCTTAACCGCGCAGGAGAGGATAACGATCTCCACTACGACGTTAAGATCGAAGCTTCCAAGCTTTTGATCAAAAATACCGAGAATTCATTCACAACTCCCGTCTTCAACGGCTCAACGTCCCTAAGAAGCGCCGCAGGTGAGCTTGTCGAAGAAATCGTTAAATGGACACGCCGAAACAAGGTAATTGACGATGCTTTCATAGAAGAAACATTCTCGCAGGTAAACTCACTGTATAAGCTGGACCAAATCGAAGGTCAAGCCGATAAGAAGGAGTTTGATAAGCTCCCCACCGAATCGGTTGCCTTGCTCATAGGTCTTGGGGCAATTTGGCTTGGTATCGGCTCGTATTTTATAATAAATTACGCAAAAGATAATATAAAAAAGAGAAAAAAATAAGAAATTCTTGACTTTTATATTTTTTTGTGTATAATTATATGTGAAAAAATTCTATTTTCTAAAAGGAGAATAATAAAATGAAAAAAATTATTTGTTTGACACTCGTTTTGATTATGGTTCTCTCAGTTGTTGCTTGTGGTAATACACCCGAGACTACTGAGCCCACAACAGCGCCTACAACAACTGAGCCCACTACATCCACAACGGTTAAACCCGGTCCCGATGTTGAAGATACAGTTACAAAGAGTGAAGGTGTTATGTCTTGGGCTGAATATATTGCAGCAGAGCTTGAAAGCGAAGTTGTAATTGAAGCTTACGTTCAGGCAAAACAGGCTTGGTGGTTCAATAGTGATAAGAACACCGGTCTTGGCACATTCTATCTTCAGGATGGCATCGGCGGTTACTTCCTTTATGAGCTTGCTTGCACAGAAGAGGAATACAATGCTCTTACAGTTGGCACAAAGGTTCGCGTAACAGGATATAAGACTGAATGGTCAGGTGAAGTTGAGATTGTAGACGCTACAATCGAAATTATCGACGGTTACTACGTTGCAGAGCCCGCTTATGTAACAGACCTTCTTGGAACTGACGAGCTTGCAAATTATCAAAATATGCTCGTTAAATTTGAAAACCTTACAATCGTAAGCATCGAGTATAAAAACGGCACTCCCGGCAACGATATTTACGTAAAGGTTAGCCTTAACGGTGCAGAATACGATTTCTGTGTTGAAAGCTACCTTACAGGCTCCGATACTGGAGTATATCAGACAGTTGGTACACTTAAAGCAGGCGATGTTGTTGACGTAGTAGGCTTTGCTTATTGGTACAACGGAATCAATACACACATCACAAGCGTAACAGTTAAATAATTTAACATTACAACAAAAACCGCGAGGATTTTCCCCGCGGTTTTCTTTTTATTTTTCCTTCAATTCTT
>JAZLBH010000140.1:0-17735 GCA_045613605.1 Eubacteriales bacterium | reverse complement strand
TTGTACTTTGTCAATATAGTATTTATGAATATATATATAAAAATAACAAAAGGGAGCGCAATGCGCTCCCTAAAAAATCGCTCTATTATTATTCAACATCAGGAACAACCGGTGTTGTTTTTACAAATACCACTTCATATTCAATACCGAGATCCCAGTTAGTGCCCTTTTCAATAGCATTCCACTGTTCTTCAGTACCTATATAATAGATTGTTTTAAGATTGCTGTAAGCAAATGCAGCATCGCCAATCACTGTAATATTGGATGTAAGGTAGATTTCAGTAACGCCTGCATTAATGAATCCCTTATTAGCAATAGCAACTAAATCTACGCCATCCTTATTAAAAGGAACTATAACTACAGTTTCTACACAATCACCGTATGAAACAACACCCTCTTCAAAGTCAAGTCCTATTGAAGAAACAAGATTATCAATATAGAAATCTTCGCATCCAAGTGTGTCACATGTGTGTTTAGTATAACCAGCCTCTGTTTCTGTAGGATGAACTACAGTTTCAGTGCTATAATTGTGAGGCAACATATCTACATACGCATGGCCAACATGTCCACAAGGACACCAAAACGCTACAACGCCTTTTGCTATACATGTAGGAGCAAGAAGTGTTTCCGCGTTAGTAGTTGTATCGTGTCCTGTTGCAGGTGCTCCAGGACGCACAGCTGTATAATCACATGCTGTACAAGTTACATTTATGTAACCATCTACTGTACATGTGGGATCAACAACGTCATAAACCTCAACGCTTTCATCACCTACCTGGTGATGCTTTTCAATGATAACTATTAAGTCTCTGCTAAGCTCTTTACTGCAAACTGTACAATAAACTACGCTTTCATAAGTAGCATCAGTTGTACAAGTTACCTCAAAATTAATATTTTCATTTTGAGCTTCGCCCGCTTTATGTCCAAGAGCTGCCTTAACTTCTTCTTGTTTTGAACCATCACAGCCCTCAACAGTACATGTGTATGTTGTGTAACCTTCAGTCTCACAAGTGGGTTCAGTTACAACGCCTTCACCCCAAACGTGGTGCGCGTCAATTTTTTCAGTTTCAGTATGGTCGCAATTTTTACACTTTCTGGAATTAACACCGTTTACTGTACATGTTTCAACAGTTGTTACTTCCCATTCGCCGAATTCATGATCTTTGAGTTTAATAATCTCAACTTCCGAGTATCCACACTCACACTCTTTTACAAGATATCCTTCGGTTGTGCATGTAGAATCTAATTTTTTGCCATCTACTAATTGATGTTCGTGTGATTCTTGATTACAAGAAACCAAAGCAAGAGATAAAACCAATAAAATAAATAATATCGCAAAGATTTTTTTCATAATTACCCTCCTATAAAAAATCCTCGTATAAATTTTACCACTTATAAAAATATTTGTCAATAGTTTTTTTAATAAAAAACACTTTTCTTTGGTTTTTGTTAATATTATATAAATATTATTCGTCTTTTTGCATATAGGAAACAAAAAAATCAGGGAAAAACCCCTGATTTTGTTATTTCAACTGATTTATCAGCATCTTCTTTTCTCTTTTGTAGCAAATAAAGAACGTCACAAACAAGGTTGTCGCGGTAACGAACCAAGAGATCGGGAAAACGACGTATAAAGCTCTTACGTCGTTGAAAATAGGAAAAACCGTATAAATCCAAGCAATTCTCAAGGCGCACGATCCAAGAAACGTTATTATCAGTGCATAGAATGAATATCCGATTGAACGCAAATATCCACTGCCAACGTCCATAAGTCCACAAAGGAAATACGGCAATGCAACAAGTGCAAGTCTTTGCTTTGCGTACACAAGAATCTCAGGGTCGGAATTGAATATTCCAACAAGAGGTGCCGCAAAAACATACACAAAAATGCCAAGTGAGAGACCAAGAACCGTAACTAAAGAAGTTCCTGTAAAAAATACCTTTTTAACTCTGTCAAATTTCTTTGCTCCAAAGTTTTGTGAGCAAAATGTAAGGCACGTGTGATAGAACGAGTTAAGTATGTTGTATATATAACCGTCAACGTTCATTGCGGCTACGTTTGCATTTACGATAACGGGGCCAAGTGAGTTATATCCCGTTTGCAAAAGCATGTTTGAAAGTGAGAAAAGTGAGCCTTGAATACCTGCAGGCAAGCCAACCTTAATAAACTGCTTCAAAACAGAGATGTCTATTGCAAGCTTCTTAAAATCAAGTCGGCATTCGTCATCCAGCCTTGAAACGTGAATGATAACAAGAGTAGCCGAGATAAACTGTGCCGCAATAGTCGCAATAGCAACACCCTCAACGCCCATATGGAAAAGAAGCACGAAGATAAGATTCAAAATGATATTGATCACACCGCCTGCCATTGAGAAAAGAAGCGGACGAACAGTATCACCGCGCGAACGAAGAATGCCTGCAAAGAAATTGTAAACTATATTTGCTATTGAACCCAAGAAATATATTCTAACGTATAAACTTGCACCGTTAAGAAACTCTACGGGAGTATTCATCGCGTGCAAAATCGGTACCGCAATAATATTACCAAGTAGAGTTACGAAAACGCCGAGTACTATTGCAACGCAAAATGACGTGTGCACGATGCGACTAGCCTTTTCCTTGTTCCCTGCACCAAGACTTTGCGCAAGTGTTACCGCAACTCCCGCACCAAGACCGATAAATACGCCAAGTATCATATTTATAAGTGCACCAGTGCATCCAACCGCCCCCAATGCATTAGGGTCATCGCAAAAGTTACCGATAACAAACATATCGGCAGAATTATAAAACAACTGCAAAATATTAGTCAGCATTATCGGAAGCGCGTATTTTATCATATTCGGGAATATGGGGCCGTCAATAATACGTATATCTTTTTTTGAAAAAACAGACATTTTCTCACCTCTTAATAAAAGTCGATAAATTATATCACATTATGTCAAAAAGTTCAACTGTATTTTTTCACAATTTTGTGTTTTTTTATTTATTTTTTATATACAAAAAGCAAGGGGTGTGATCCCCTTGCTTTCATAGAAAACTTTAGCAATTTATATATATGTAATTAAAATCTTAATTAAAATCTATATCAATCTCTAGGCTGTCTTCTCTTCGCGAAGCATTCACTGCAATAAACAGGTCTGTCTTCAGAGGGCTGGAAGGTTACTTTTGCTTCGCCGCCACATTCAGAGCAAGTTACTGTAAAGTATTCTCTGGGCTCCTTTTGCGCGTTCTTCTTAGCATAGCGGCAAGCCTTGCAAGCCTTGGGTTTGTTTACAAATCCCTTTTCTTTGTAGAATGCCTGCTCGCCGGCTGTGAATACAAATTCATTTCCACAATCCTTGCAAACAAGTGTTTCGTCCTGGAACTCAACTGCTTCTACAACTTTTTCTTCGTTTTCGTACATGGGTGTATCCTCACTTTGATTGGTATTTTTTTGCCCCTGACGGATTTTAACCGACATCTCTCTTTCGAGCGCTTTTTTTAAGCTAAACGGGTATATCAATCTGCTATCAGCAGAGTTTTTAACTTTTTTCTAATTCTGAAGATAGCATTGTCGATTGACTTTTCACTCGAATTCAGCTTTTTGGCAATTTCTTTTGAAGAATAACCGTTTACGTAATAAGCCCAAACCTCGTTTTCGTATGTTGAGAGTGTTTTCTCAATTTGTTGACCGAGTTCAATCTCACTCTCACGCATTTCGAAAAATTTTGAAACCTCACCGTCAGGATCGGTGATAGTGTTCATTTCGTCATCACCAAGCAGTGTTTCATTTGATTTTTTAGAAGCGGCGCGCTTATAAGAAATCATACTGTTGGTAATACAAATCTTTGCGTAAAGACCAAATTCAACTCCGTGTTGCTCCTTATCAAAATTGATTATAGCACGGTAAAATGCTATAAGCTCCTCTTGGCTAAGGTCCTCAACATCCTCTTTTGACATTTCTTCAGTAGTATATGCATTTAGTATCTTTTTGAGTAACGGGTTATATATATCGACCAATTCAGAATATGCATCTGAGTTGCCTGAAACAACAAGATCAATCAATTTATTAATTTCTGTATTGTTTGAGATTGATTTTTCGCTCATCTATACTCCTCTCAGTAAAAATACTAACATTACAAGTTAATTATACTATATTTTTTCGAAATGTCAACAAAAATTTGTCGAATTTTATGAATTTTTTATATTTTTTTCACAAAAATTGTGAAAGTTCATAAACTAATCAAGCAAAAAGTTAACGTTGCCTGCCAAAAGGGCTAGAGTTGCCTTATATATTCCCTCTGGTCTTGAATAAAAGTTCTCCTTCATTCGTTCAGCACGCGCAAGAGTATCAACGATAACTCTTGTTGAATATATGAGCTCGCCCTTCTCTATCATCTTGCATTCTATCTCGTATCTTCCATCATCACGCTTTTCGATAATAGCCTTTGCCTCAACACCGCGCTTTCTGAAATCTAGATAGCGAAGTGCCGCCGACAAGCTCTTATCAAGAATTGAAGCGAGAATATCAGAGTTCAATTCTCTTGCAACTATTTTGCCCTTTTCGGATACAATATACATGGGTATATTTTCTTCTTCACCCGAAACCTCAACAATAAGCCCTGCATCAATCATCTCGTGAAAGCTTTCAGCAAAATCAAGATACATTACGTAATCTGTCTGCATAATTATATCGTTCAACGTTGTATAATCCAAAGGATAATTTATATTTTCCATAAGATATAGAACAAATATTTTTACGTTTCTTTTGCTACCAATAACACTTGAAGCCATTTTCTTTCCTCCGTTTAGTAAAAATATATCATACAAATATATTTTACCATATTTTTTTATTTTTTCAATACTTTTATTTGCTTTTTTGAGATTTTTGTGGTATGATATTATTAATTATGAATTAATTGTAGATTTTTGATAAGAAATGGAGAATTTTATGAAAAAAATCGCTATTTTAGGATTCGGTGTAGTCGGTAGCGGAGTTGCTGAAGTATTGACCGAAAATAAAACGCTAATTGAAAAACGTCTTGGTGAGTCAATCGAAATAAAATACATTCTCGACTTGAGAGATTTTCCCGATTCACCGTTTTCCGACAAGGTGATACACGATTTCAATATTATAGTGAACGATCCTGAAATTTCAATCGTTGCAGAAATGATGGGTGGCTCTCACCCTGCATATGATTTTTCAAAAGCATCCTTACTTGCAGGCAAAAACGTGGTTACGTCCAACAAAGAGGTGGTTGCAAAATTCGGCACGGAGCTTTTGTCTATAGCTAAAGAAAACAACGTAAGATATTTATTTGAAGCTAGTGTTGGCGGCGGAATTCCAATCATACGTCCAATGAACAACGATCTTGTTTCTAATAAAATCACCTCAATAGACGGCATCCTTAACGGAACAACAAACTACATTCTTACTCAAATGAATGAAAACGGAACGTCATTTGCCGACGCTTTGAAGGATGCACAGCTCAAGGGATATGCTGAAACCGATCCTACTGCCGATATTGAAGGTCTTGATGCGGCAAGAAAAATTGTTATTCTCTCTTCCCTAGCCTTTGGAAAATGCATTTCTCCCGAAAAGATTTCTTGCAAAGGAATTACGGATATTTCAGCAGATGATTTTACAATTGCTAAATCACTTGGATATACGATCAAGCTTATAGGACACGCAGAGCAAATTGACGGCAAAATATATGCCTCAGTTTCTCCTCGCTTTGTACCTCTTTCAAATCCTTTGGCACATATTTCGGACGTGTATAACGGAATTTTAGTTGGTGCAAATATGCTTGATAAGGTTCTTTTCTACGGTAAGGGCGCAGGTAAACTCCCTACCGCAAGTGCTGTAGTTGCCGACATTATGGATATTGTTGAAAAAATGTCGAACGAACAAGCTCCCGTAGTGTCTTGGGTCGATGCAAATGATGAGGATATATCACACGGTGATTCATATCTTACAAAAAGATGCATCATTCTTGACGGACAAGCACCCGAAGGAGTTTATTTCGATTCTATAAACAAAACCGCAATTATAACTGATGAAATCAGCAATAGCGCGTGCGTTGCTATCGCAAATTCCTTCAACACATCTTACAAAACATATCCTATAATTTGATTTTTCAGAGCTTCCCCAGGGAAGCTCTTTTGTTAATATACAATAGAGTTTCTTTTTTTATTTCCCCACTCATTTTACCAAGTATAAATAAATTCAAAAGACTCATTGATCCAACGGCAAAATCAGCTATTTGCCATATCATATCAAGGGATATATATGACCCCACAAAAACGGTGAATATGTAAACAAGATAGTAGCATTTCTCTTTTGAATTATTTTTACAAACAAAATATATGCATTCCTTTCCGTAATATCCCCAGCAAACGATAGTAGCAAAAGCAAACAAAAACACTGATATACTTAAAAGCACCCCCGATATATTACCCAACGAGGTGTTAAATGCGGAATATACCATTAGCATTGGATTATCAAAAAAGTTAAACGCAGTCTCCTTATTAACTAAAATAACAAAAGCGGTCAACGTACAAACGATAACAGTATCAATAAACACCTCGATTATACCCAAAAAGCCTTGTTCACAGGGTGAGTCGGTATTTGAGGTTGCATGTGCAATGGGCGACGTTCCACAACCTGCCTCATTAGAAAAAAGCCCCCTTATAGTACCGTAACGCAAAGCATTTGAAATCAAAAAGCCTATACCTCCCGCACAAATCGAATTTGCTGAAAATGCACCTGATAATATTTCACCAATCACACTCGGCAATTTCTCATGAGATTTTATTATCACGACAAGGGACATAAATAAGTAAAGCATGCTAACAAAGGGAACCAGCCTTTCACAAAGCAAAAACACCTTTTTGCCGTTAAACAAAAATACTACCGCCAACAAAACAGCAAGTATTGCTCCAATCAAAATGGGATTGATATTCAGGCTGGCACTAAATGATTCCGCAATAGCATTCGACTGAATAATCGAACCCATGGTAAATCCGTTTACAAGGCACAAGGCTGTGAAAGCAAACGAATATATCACACCGATAAAAGTCCTTTTGTGTAAAGAAAAATAGTCAAGCATATAATACATCGCTCCGCCGTAATTTTCCCCGTTACGAGAGCGGCGGTGCAATACTGCCAAGACAACCTCACTATATTTCAAAATCATTGCAAAAAATGCACTTACCCACATCCAAAACACTGCGCCTGCTCCGCCAAGCGCAATTGCGGATGCAACACCTACGATATTCCCCACTCCAAGTGTACCGGCAAGCGCAAAAATGACCGCGCGAACGGATGATGCTCCGCTTCCCTTTTTCTTTTTGAAAATTGCTTTAACAATAACCATAGGATTGAGCATCGGCTTCCCTCTTAGCTTGATAAAAAAGAATATTGAGTATAGAAAAAGTACTATCGGCACGACCGTTCCGCATAAATATTTATTAATGATCTCCATTTTTTACCTCTTTATCATATTTTTTCTATATTTTATTGAATTTTTGAAAAAATTATGATATAATAATAAAGTTAGCATAAAATATTATGAATTTACTCATATAGGAGGATTAAATAATGACAATAAAACCACTTGCAGACAGAGTTGTTATCAAGCTCGTTGCTGCTGAAGAAAAAACAAAATCAGGTCTTATTCTTACAGCATCTGCTCAAGAAAAACCACAGATTGCAGAGGTAGTTGCAGTTGGTCCCGGTGGGCTTGTTGACGGACACAACGTTGAAATGACAGTTAAGGTTGGGGACAAGGTTATTACAAGCAAATATTCCGGAACTGAAGTAAAAGCAGACGGTGTTGAATATATTATTGTAAAGCAGAGCGACATTCTCGCAATAGTTGAATAATATTTGGAGGTAATTATGGCAAAAGATATAATTTACGGAATAGAAGCAAGAAATGCCCTTACTCGCGGTGTTGATAAACTTGCCGACACAGTTAAAATCACTCTTGGTCCTAAGGGTAGAAACGTTGTACTTGACAAGAAATTCGGTGCACCTCTTATCACAAATGACGGTGTTACTATCGCAAAGGAAATCGAGCTTGACGATGCAGCAGAAAATATGGGCGCGCAGCTCGTTAAAGAAGTTGCTACAAAGACAAATGATGCGGCTGGTGACGGTACAACAACCGCAACAGTTCTGGCTCAGGCGCTTATTCGAGAGGGTATGAAGAACGTAACTGCAGGAGCAAACCCAATGGTTCTTCGCAAAGGCATCAAAAAGGCGGTTGACCGTGCGGTTGAATGCCTTGTTGCAAACTCCAAAAAGGTAAACGGCTCAGCTGATATTGCAAGAGTTGGAACAATCTCCGCAGGAGATGAGCTTATTGGCGCACTTATTGCGGATGCTATGGAAAAGGTTACTTCTGACGGTGTAATAACAGTTGAAGAATCACGCTCAGCCGACACATATAGTGAAGTGGTTGAGGGTATGCAATTCGACCGCGGTTATCTCTCACCATATATGGCAACCGATATGGATAAAATGGAAGCAGTTCTTGATGATGCTCTAATTCTTATTACAGATAAAAAGATTTCTAATCTTCAAGAGATCCTCCCCGTTCTTGAGCAGGTTATTCAGGCAGGAAGAAAGCTCCTTATAATTGCTGAAGACGTTGAGGGTGAGGCTCTCACAACTCTTGTTCTCAACAAGCTTCGCGGAACATTCACTTGTGTTGCGGTAAAAGCCCCCGGCTTTGGTGACAGAAGAAAAGAAATGCTTAAGGACATTGCAATTCTCACAGGCGGTGAGGTAATTTCAAGTGAGATTGGACTTGAGCTTAAGGATGCATCCATCGAATATCTCGGCCACGCAAGACAGGTTAAGATTAACAAGGATACAACAATTATCGTTGACGGTGCAGGTCATCCCGATGATATTTCAGCAAGAGTTCACCAGATTAGAAATGCTCTTGAAATCACAACAAGTGAGTTTGATAAAGAAAAGCTTCAAGAACGTCTTGCTAAGCTTTCTGGCGGTGTTGCAGTAATCAAGGTTGGTGCGGCTACCGAGGTTGAAATGAAGGAAAAGAAGCTCCGCATTGAGGACGCTCTTAATGCTACTCGCGCGGCGGTTGAAGAAGGCATTGTTGCAGGTGGCGGTACTGCTTATCTCAACGTTATAGATGAAGTTGCCAAGGTGGCGCAGACCGTTGAAGGTGACGAAAAGACGGGCGTTATGATAGTTCTTAAGGCACTTGAAGCACCCGTTAGACAAATTGCTGACAATGCAGGTCTTGACGGTGGTGTTATCGTTCACACAATCAAAGCATCCGGCAAAATCGGTTGGGGCTTTGATGCATATAAAGAAGAATATTGCGATATGGTATCTTGTGGTATCGTTGACCCCACAAAGGTTACTCGCTCTGCCCTTCAGAACGCAGCTTCAATTGCTTCTACAATCCTCACAACCGAATCAGTTGTTTGCGATAAGAAGGAAGAAAATCCCGCACCTGCTCCCCAAGGCATGGGCGGAATGTATTAATTAAAAAGATAAGGAACACTCCAAACGAGTGTTCCTTTTTATATTTCATATATTCTTTAAGCGTAATTTGGTTTTATTCTTCACGATTCCAAACGCAATGCGCATAAGTTGATGTTAAATATGTTGCCGCCACTTCATAATCCACAAGATTGCTGGACTCAATATTAGTACCAATTGTTTCAAACGCTTTATATGTCTTCCATCCTACTGGGTTTTCAAAAACAACTTTTGTAAGTGATGTACAACCTGCAAACGCTCCCTCGTCAATAATTTGTACAGAGTTAGGTATTTCTATGCTTGTAATCAATGGACATGCAGCAAACGCATACATACCTATATTAGTTATCGATTTACCCAAAGTTACGTTTTGGAGTGATGTACATTCATAAAATGCATCAGCACCAATAGTTGTCACAGAATCGGGGATGTTGATAGCTTTAAGAGAACTACAGTTAGCAAATGCTCCGTATCCAATATCGGTTACATTGTTTCCTATTTTTACTCTTGTAAGGAATACACAACCTCTAAACACTTCTTCGGGAATATTTGTTACTCCATCTCCAAAAATCACTGTAGTAAATTTGTATAGACCAGCATAGCCATATGAAGGAATATTTCCTTCGAAGATGATTTGAGAAAGCTTGTTACATTCATAAAATGCATAAAAACCAATGCTTGTAACTGATTTGCCGATTGTTATACTTGATAACGAAGAGCAATTATTAAATGCATATTTTTCAATGGTTGTTACCGAATCGGGAATAGTTATGCTAGTAATTGAGGTGCATCCTATAAATGCATCTTCTCCAATACTCAATACAGGCAATCCGTTATATTGATTGGGAATAACTATGACAGTATCAACACAAGTACCGATTCCTATAACAGTATAGCCGTTGCCGTCACTGTTAAGTTCGAACTCAAGACCCTCTGAAGGTGTTAAAGCAGGCACATTTTCAGTTGCAATGATTTTACCGCACATAGTACATTCAGTAAACCTTTCACCTGCTTTATCTAAGGTAGGAACTTCATTGATTATCCAATCACTTTCTACACAAGCAATTTTGGATATTGTTTCTTGTGCCACAAGTATTTCATTGCATACGGAACAGTACTTACCTTCTGTAAGTCCTGTTGATGTACAAGTAGCGGAAACAGCAGGAGAAACATCCTCAGTATGCTTTGCAGGAACTGTTTCCTGTGCAACTGTAACAGCGCCACAGGTAGAACAGTGCTTACCCTGTGTAAGTCCTGCTTCAGTACATGTGGGTTCTACGGCTTTATCGATAACTATATTGTGACCTTTTGCAGACACTTCGGTTTGTTCGACAGTAATTTCATTACACACTGAGCAGTGCTTTCCCTCACTAAGTCCTGCTTCAGTACATGTGGGTGCTACCGCCTGATCAATCACTTCGGTGTGACCGTTTGCGGAAATCTCGGACTGCTCAACAAGAATTTCATTACATACAGAACAATGCTTACCCTCACTAAGTCCTGTTTCGGTACAAGTAGGTGCAATTGCCTGATCAATCACTTCAGTATGACCGCTTTCTGGTATCTCTATTTGTTCAACAAGAATTTCATTACACGTTGAACAATGCTTACCCTCGGTGCGTCCCATTGAAGTACAAGTAGCCGGTATTGCCGGATCAATTACTTCAGTATGAGTGTGGTCAGAATTTTCTGAATTTGTGGTAGTTGTTACCTGCGCATCATTATTGCATGAGGTTAAAGAAATCATCAATATAAGTGCAAGCACCACAAGTAATAAGGTTAAAAATCTTTTCATATTTTTCCTTCTCTCTATTTTAGCCCGTAGGCATTTTGTTATATATATTTTAACATAGATTTTATACTTTGTCAAGAAAGGAAATTTTGATTATGGAGAACAATGACGACAGTGCAAGCGCAAAAAATGTTTATGAGAAAAATCGTAAAAAAGCAATAGATGAATGCAAGGATATGAAGCTTCTTGATTTGGTTTATAGAATATTAGTGTTTGATAAAACAGAAGGCAGGACCGATTAGCCCTGCCTTTTTATGTTCAATTATTCTATTGTTACAACTCCGTCGGAGCAAACAACTTCCGTAGCAGGAACACCGATGTTCCAACCATGACCTTTTTCAATTGCATTCCACTGCTCCACCGTGTCTTCAAAACTGATGCTTGTAAGAGATGTACAATAAAAGAATGCAGTATTACCAATGCTTGTTACTGAACCGGATATCACTATGCTTGTAAGGGAGTAGCAATTAGAGAATGCCATTTCACCAATACTCGTTATTGAATCGCCTATCACTACACTTGTAAATGCGCAACCATGGAATACAATCGCTCCGATACTTGTTAGCGAATTGGGAATCTCTATGCTTGTAAGTGATTCGCAATCAAGGAATGCACCTTCACCAATACTTGTTACTGAATCGGGTATATCTATGCTTGTAAGGGATGTGCAATATTCGAATGCATAATTGCCAATACTTGTTACGGGCAAGCCGTTATATGTGCTTGGAATGATAATATCTGTATCTTTGCAAGTGCCTATGCCGGTTACAGAATAACTTTCGCCATCTTCGTCTAGTGTAAATTCAAGTCCCTCGGAGCATTTTTCATCTTCGGGAGGATCAACAGGTGAATCTTGACTTGTGGTAGTTGTGGTAGTAGTTGTCTCCGTTGTTTGTGTTGGTGGAATTGTAGTTGTTTTTATCTCCCGAGTTGGTGTTGTAGTGGTAGGTTGAGTTTGACCACCGTCAATACACGAAACAAGCACCGCCATCAAAACAACAACGACTAGCAATAATGATAACACTTTCTTCATAACCTTTTCTCTTTCACGTCAGCCCGTCGGCATTTTACGCTTACATTATAACACAATATGAAAATGTTGTCAACTATTGCTTTAGAATTTCAAACAGACAGTCGAGGTAACGAAGTGGCGCGAAGGTCTTAAAAAACAACACGGTGTGTTGTTTTTCCCTGAGCGTGACCGAGCCGCAGCGAGACCGCCTGTCCGTTACCAATCAAACTAACTTTAGCCTTCCCATTGAGGGGAAGGTATACAAAAACCCCGACGGGTTTCCGTCGGGGGTTAGAATTTTTAGTTAGTAAACTTTTCTTCGTAATCGGTAATTGCCTGCTGGATAATTTCAATCGCTTTATCTCTATCATAAAGAGATTTAACAGCAGTTTTCTTATTTTCAAGCTGCTTATACACCTTGAAAAAGTGCATAATTTCATCGAAAATATGTGAAGGAAGGTCATTAACCGAATGATAATCCTTTGCAGTAGGGTCGTTCACAAGAACTGCGATAATCTTATCGTCGATATCTCCACCGTCAACCATTCGAACAACACCAATTGGTCTTACCTTGCAAAGTGTCAAGGGGTAAAGTGGGGGTGAGAAAAGAACAAGAACGTCAAGGGGGTCCTTATCATCTGCATATGTTCTTGGAATAAATCCATAGTTTGCAGGATAGTGAGTTGATGTGTAAAGAACACGGTCAAGCTTTATAAGACCTGTTTCTTTATCAAGCTCGTATTTGCACTGGGAATCGCGTGGAATCTCAATTACGACAGTAAATTCCTCGGGAGTAATTTCTCTTGGGTCAATGTCATGCCAAATATTCATAAATACTATCCTCCTATTTATTTTACAAAGTCAAATTCAAAATCGTAAATGGATACTGTATCGCCGTCAACACATCCGTGTTTTTCAAGCTCTTCAAATACTCCGCTTCTATAAAGTATTCTTTGGAAGTAGTTAAGAGATTCATAATCAGAGAAGTTGATTTGTCCCATAAGATTGAAGAGCCATTCACCCTCAACAATAAAGATTCCGTCTTCTCTTCTGATGGTTGTTTCCTTGCCACCGCCAACGTATGCATCCTCGGGCTCATATTCCGCCTCATATATTGTCATGGGAGGCAATTCACGAAGCACCTCGGCTGAGTACCTAATAAGCTCGGGGAGTCCCTCTCCTGTTGCCGCAGAAACGTACATAAGAGTCCAACCGTTCTCTTTAACGTATTCTTCAAATGCCTTAACGTCAACAAGCTCTTCGTCCAAGGCATCCACCTTGTTCGCAACGATAATCTGCTCACGAAGTGCAAGCGCAGGACTGTATCTTTCAAGCTCGGTGTTGATTTTAATAATATCTTCAACCGGATCGCGTCCCTCAAAGCAAGAAATATCAACAACGTGCCACAAAAGTCGGCATCTGTCGATATGACGAAGAAATGCATGTCCAAGACCTGCACCGTCAGCCGCGCCCTCAATAAGACCGGGAATATCAGCTGCAATAAATCCGCTTTCACCACCTGTTGAAACAACGCCAAGATTGGGAGAGAGTGTTGTAAAGTGATAATCCGCAATTTTTGGCTTTGCTGCGCTTATGCGAGCTAAAATTGATGACTTACCAACACTGGGATATCCAATAATACCAACGTCCGCAAGCATTTTAAGCTCAAGAATTACTTCCTTTTCTTCACCCTTTGTACCATTCTTTGCAAAGTTTGGAACTTGACGTGTGGGAGTAGCAAAATGCTTATTTCCCCATCCGCCACGTCCACCCTTACAACAGATGAAATCCTCGTCATCGGACATATCTTTAATAATTCTTCCTGTATTTGCGTCCTTAATAAGTGTTCCGCGAGGAACTAAAATTACAAGGTCATCAGCAGTTGCACCATGGAACTTTGCACCCTTACCGTTGCCGCCATTCCCTGCTATAAACTTTCTCTTATATCGGAATGCAAGCAATGTATTTGAGCCCTCATCAATACGGAAAACAATATTTCCGCCATGTCCACCGTCACCACCGTCGGGACCGCCCTGTGCAACGTATTTTTCACGTCTGAAGGAGATAGCACCATTACCGCCGTCGCCCGCCTTAATGTAAATTTGTATATTATCAATAAACATTAGACTTCATCCCCCTTTTGACGAATTATAATATGAATTGGAGTACCCTTGAAGCCAAAGGTTTCTCTTATACAGTTTTCAATATATCGTCTATATGAGAAGTGGAAAAGCTCAACGTCATTACAAAAGATAACAAACGTAGGCGGTGCAACACTTACCTGTGTCATATAGTAAATCTTAAGACGTCTTCCCTTATCGGAGGGGGGCTGAACTCTCATAGTTGCTTCACCAAGAACGTCATTAAGCATACCTGTAGGTACTCTTGTATTTGTTTGATTAAACACATATTGAATATGCTTATAAATCTCTCTTACTCTTTGTCCGGTTTTTGCCGAAACAAAAAGAATGGGAGCATAAGACATATATGCAAGTGAAGTTTGAATATCTCTTGTAAATTCGTTAACCGTGCTATTATCCTTTTCAATGGAGTCCCATTTATTTACGATAACAATTGACGCCTTGCCTGCTTCGTGAGCAATACCTGCAATCTTTTCGTCCTGCTCTGTAATACCCTCATTTGCATCAACAAGAATAAGACAAACGTCAGCACGTTCAACTGCCATATGAGCACGAAGAACACTGTATTTTTCAATCTTATCGTTGATTTTTGATGAACGGCGAATTCCCGCAGTATCAATAAACGTAAACTTGCCGTATTCATTTTCTACCTTTGTATCTACAGCATCACGAGTTGTGCCCGCAATATTTGAAACGATAAGACGTTCTTCACCGATAAATCTATTGATAATTGAAGATTTACCTGCATTGGGCTTACCGATTACGGCTACCTTGATGCTATCGTCCTCTTCTTCATCAAACTCAGATTCGTCAGGCAATGCTTCAAGAACTGCATCAAGAAGGTCGCCTGAGCCCGTTCCGTGAACTGATGAAACTGCAATAGGGTCACATTCAAATCCCAATTCATAGAATTCGTAATATTCGTAAGGAACATGTCCAACACTATCGCATTTATTGATACAAGGAACGATGGGCTTGCCACTTTTCTTAAGCATTGTGGCAATATCTCTATCGTCTGCCGTAAGTCCTGTTCTTACGTCGCACATAAAGATAATTACGTCCGCAGTATCAATTGCAATCTGCGCTTGAAAACGCATTTGCTTTAAGATTATATCATTAGTTTTGGGCTCAATACCACCCGTATCAATAATTACGAGCTTTCTTGCGCACCATTCGGTTTCACCATAAATTCTATCTCTAGTTACACCGGGGGTATCTTCAACAATCGAGCGGCGCTCGCCAATCAATTTGTTAAAGAGAGTGCTTTTGCCAACGTTGGGTCTTCCAACAATCGCAACAATTGGTTTTGCCATATTTATACCTCCTTTACTCTATTCCAAGCATTGCCGAAACAAACCCTGCCCCGTCATTGCCCGAAAGTCTTATTTTAACATTCAATTTTTCGCTTAATTCATCAATACTCATTCCACAAAGGAACAAATCACCCTCTGAACGAAGAACATTGGGTGGCAATATAAGTTCATCAAAAAGTTCCTTATTCTTTAACTGTTCGTATATATCCTTACCGGTCAAAAGTCCCGAAACAGTTATTTCGTGACCAAAAAAATCATTAACAATGGGATATACCTTAATATCAAGACCGTCAATAATCTTACAAAGTCTATCACACATATCCATTATTTGATCCTTAGCAGCCATTCCGGTTACAACGGATATATTTCTTGGAGATTGATATTTTTCAAGATATTCTTCAATATAATCAGTTTCTATACCAAATTCAGTTAACAACGAGGTTAACATTCCAACACCGTTTTCAATTTGAGCATATCCCTCATAGTATTCATCATCATGTAAAGAAAGCTCACCTTTAATATAGAACTCATCAGCGCAGAAGAAAAGTCGTGAACCGTATTTTTCAAAGCATTCATCTGCAAAGCGCTCAACCTGTGAAATCACCTCTCTGCAATCCTCTTTTGTGAAGCTTTCGAGATGATAAAGGTTTTCTCTAAACTTAGTTTTACCCGCAGGTACGATTGACACACTTTGAAGCGCAGGAAAATACTCAACCAAATCTCTCATTGAACGAGTCAACTCTTCACCGTCATTTACATTCTTACAAAGAACGATTTGACCGCAAATATGAATACCCGCATCGGCAAATCTCTTAAGATATGAAAGGACCTCACCCGATCTCTTGTTTTTCATCATTTTAACACGAAGCTCGGGGTTTGTCGTATGCACCGATACGTTTACGGGAGAAATGTGCATCTCAATTATTCTGTCAATATCCTTGTCATCAAGATTTGTCAAAGTTATATAGTTGCCGTGAAGGAATGAAAGACGTGAGTCATCATCCTTAAAATAGAGAGTTTTTCTAAGTCCCTTGGGCAACTGATCTATAAAGCAAAAAATACATTTATTTTCACAGGAGTGCTTTTTATCCATAAGAGGGGTTTCAAAATCAAGACCGATATCGTCATATTCAGCTTTTATTATATTGAAATGCAATTCTTCGCCATCTCTTAAGATACAAACGTCAATGTTTCTGTTTGCAAGATGAAATCTATAGTCAAGCACGTCATTGATTTCTCTGCCGTTGATTGAAACAAGTATATCGTTTTCACAAATTCCGACTTTTTTGGCTCTTGAATTAGCATCTACCGATATGATTTTTACCATAAGCTCCTCCTTCGTAAATTTTGACATTATATTATATCATAAATATTTTAATTTGTAAAGGACTATTTTTCAACATTTATAAAAATGATGAATAATATTCATAATTTTTTCATTTTATTTGCAAATGCTTATTTTGTTAACAAATTGTTTACATTTATCTCTAAAAAAATTTCAAAAACCTATATTCAAAACAGTAATTTTATGGTATAATGTCGGGTGGAATAAGCGTACCTTTCGCTTGGCATACACCCCCGTATGCCTTATCGTTCCGCTTTTTAGCGGACAATCCTTATAACGCTTATAAAAAACATTTTTATATTTTAATTTTTGGAGGAATCAAAAATGGCAAAAAAGTATTGTTACCTCTTTACAGAAGGTAATGCAAGCATGCGTGAGATCCTCGGCGGTAAGGGTGCAAACCTCGCTGAAATGACCCACATCGGTCTTCCCGTTCCCCAGGGCTTCACAATTTCCACAGAGGCATGTACTCAGTACTATGAGGACGGCCGCCAGATCAACCCCGAAATTCAGGCTGAAATTGCTGAGTACATCGTAAAGATGGAAGGCGTTACAGGCAAGAAGTTTGGTGATCTTGAAAATCCACTTCTCGTTTCCGTTCGTTCCGGTGCTCGTGCATCCATGCCCGGTATG
>JAZLBH010000139.1:0-21678 GCA_045613605.1 Eubacteriales bacterium | reverse complement strand
TGGCGACCCGAAGGGGACTCGAACCCCTGACCTCTAGCGTGACAGGCTAGCGTTCTAACCAACTGAACTACCGGGCCTCATTTGGAATAAATGCAGTTACCTGCATCCTTCTTCCTTCACTGCGTTGCTTTCGCCCACAGTTATAAAAAATGGTGGAAACAATAGGGCTCGAACCTATGACCCTCTGCTTGTAAGGCAGATGCTCTCCCAACTGAGCTATGCTTCCATAAACCATATATTTCAACAACGTGGTTATTATATCACAAGAAAAATACGTTGTCAAGCACTTTTTTGCATTTTTTCTAAAAAAATAATTCAACCCCTAAAAGACCGATGCCAAAGCATCGGGCTTTTTTATCAATAGGGATATTTTTCAACAGTTTTTCCTTGCTCAAACGGCATCTCCGAAATGATTTTTGAAACACTGCAAGCATACTTGTCATAGTATTCATCGCTCTTTTTTTCATCAACGTCCATCAAAACCATCGAAGAAATATACATTATCGCAGAAAATACAAATCTTTCCGAAAGCGGGAATTCATCCGTGCTTTCAATCATAAACTCCGAAAAGGTCGGCTGTGATCTATACCCCTTCAATTTTCTGTAATCCCTGTCAAGCTGAGCAAGATTTGAGCACACAGAAGCCATAAGATAAGGAAACTTTTCCTCAATATCAAGCCTTATTTTATCCATAACGTCACTCTCGTCAGCTCTTTCGACTGATTCACTAACGGTTTCACTGTTTGTCCCCGTTATTTCCTTTGTATTCTCGTTGGTTTGACCTTGAGGCTCCTCGGTTTTGGTCATGCTTAAGCTCTCGTCCTCACTTATATTTTCACTCACCGAACGAGTTTTCGTTTTCGTTGAGAACCAATTTGTGATATAGCTTGCGCGAACGAAGGAATAGACTGCGTTAAAAATATCGTTGCACTCGATCCAATTCATAATTAAAGCTTGATGTTAAGAAGCATAATTTCATTGGGGAACACAACCTTCGCACCGTAGAGATGAAGACCCTTAACGGCATCGGCAAATCTCTTTTCAGGGCGGTATGCCTCAACCTCAGAGATCTGTTCCGCAAAAGCAATAGCTCTCTTCGTTCTCATAAAGCACTTGTGATAGTTGTTTTCATCAACGCAGATGTTGTTAGAAACGTAGATCTTACAGCCTGCCACCTTGCCAAGAAGTCCGGTCTCCAAGGAGTCGTGATTGTTTGTACCAAGATCGATCTTTCCCTTGAGGATCAACGCCGCAACGTCGGGTGACACCTCCACAACAATATCGTCAGGATCCATAACGTTTTCCTTCATAAGAGCAGTTTTACCGTCAATAATGCGGTTAATAACAGCCTCCGCAGAGGGATTGATCTCTTCAAAAATCTGCTGAGCCTCGGGATACAATGAATAAATATAAGCATCAGCTTCATTTGCAAGAGCCGCGGCAGCAGTTCTCATTGCCTCATCCATAAGCTTGGGATTGGACTGTGCTCTGTCCACGTCATCAATTTGGAAGTTAAAGCACTTCGCCTTGTTGATGTTAAGCATTTTTGCATTGTCAGAAAGTGTTTCAGGGTCACTCATATCGCTGTTCTTGGTATAATCGGAAACCTTAATGTCTCCAAGACCGCAAATTTTAACGATCGAGCCCTGATTCTTAATATCACCCTCGTATTCTCTGTTACAATTGAGAACACCGATATACTTTCTGTCAAGCTGCTTTATAAGATTTTCACTCCATACTGTTGAAATAAAATTAACAATTGCCATAATATTTTTTCCTTTCTTTTAATAAATAAATTTTAGTTCCAATGACGCATTGATTCCACAATTTCGTCATAATGTGATTTTACCTGAGCCGGTGTCATTTTCTTGACCTCGTTGGGGGAATAATATTTTTCTCCCTCTCCAAAAGCAATCGCACCCGTGCTCATGCGACGATTCTTCTCGTTCAAATCGTTCACTCTTTTTCTTTCAATTTCAATTTTTCTTAAATTCAGGGCGTATGAGGCTGAAAGAGAGGTGCCGTTTTTCACCTGATTCCAAATTTCCTCGGGAATTGAGTGAATATCCACCTCGGGAAAATAATCCCCAAACTCCGAAAGCTCAGAAAGCATTCTCGCGCTTGCCTTTTCCCTCTCGTCCCTTAATTGAAGCTCCTGCTTAAGAGCGTCAATTTCCGCCTTCAAGGTCAAAAGCTCATCGTCACTCTCCTTATCTTCAACGGCAGAGTCAGAAAGCCCCTCCTCTTCGCCAACGGACTCAAAAGTCTCTTCCTTTACCTGATCCAACGACTCATCAACCAAGCCCATCTCAAGCTCATCCATTAAATTCACCTCCCATTGATTCAATACCAACAAGCTTCAAGCGTGATATTCTGTCAAGATATTGCTCTGCGGTAATGTGTCCCTTGTCCAAAAGTCTGTCAAGAATTGACACGGCAATAGACGAATTATATGAGCTCGAATCCTGCGCATATACCGTTGCACGCGCTCTTACAAGCCCAAGATTTTCACAAGCAAAGCACTCCGTTGTGTAATTTCCCTGTGAATCAAGCACGGGAACCCTTCTGTCCGATGCAAAATATGATAAAGCCATGTCCGCCCAAATTTCAGCAACGTCCTCAACGCACTGATATAAAGCGGCCCTGATAAGCTTCAGCGGAATCTCAGAAGCAGCTTGAATAGCCAAAATAGCACTCGTGTTTTGGGGATTTACGTTACCAAGCGCCGTTTCCGTTGCACCGTTCATCTCCTTTGTGCCCTTCACCACACTTTGAAGAAATTCAAGATAGTCCTCTTGAAGCCTTCCGACTCCCAAAACACTTACCGCATCAGAAACGTTAGCCGTTCCAACTGCGGCAATCGCCTCGCCAACCTCGTTGGACCACTCGGGAATTTTAGACTTGTCATAAATAACCTTTGAAAACGCAGTATCGCTCATATGCTTCATAACCATCGCATAAGCGCGATTTATGTATTTTTGATTTGCAACCATTCCCGCAATCGCACTCGTTCCGTGAAAGCAGCTCTTCGTGCTCTGCCAATTGAAATAAGCCACGGGATAAAGAGTACAAGGCGTTTTTACGCGATTAATAATACAGTCTCTGGTGCTTTTTTCAAAGCACACCCTGCCGTCCTCTCGCCAAAACTTAATAAGATAGGTTGCCTTCTGCTCCTCCTCTCCCTCAAGCTCAGCCGTGGAATAATCTCCCGCGCGGTCGTAATCCTCCGCCTTGTCGGCAACGATCTTGGCAATTTCAGCTTCGCTAACGCCGTTTGCCCTTGCCTCTCTGCGCAAGGAGATAACGCTTGCCCTGCCGGAAAGTATCACGTAATCCTGCGATTGAATATCACTTTTGTTGACGTCAGAGACGAAAACGTTCACGTTGTCAATCACGTCCGTGCAAATATCGCCAACATAATTCCCATCACCGTGCGCATCACTTTTCCAATAACAATAAAGCACACCGTCACCGCTGATGGCGGCATCAGTAACTGCGCGATAAAGCTTTGAGCTCATTTTGGATTTTTCCCAACGGTATCTCGCATTCTTGGTAAGCACGGAGCAGGCCTGCTTAAAATTCTCATAGCCGTCAACGTGGGGCAAATTTTCGTCCGTGTAAGTAATTTCAACGCTTTCGGGTGTGACCGAGCAGATCAAATAATCCGCAACTCGCTTCACAACGTTAAATACGGGCCTTGGCAAATTTCCCGACTCTGACATATACCATTGATCCCCTCGGTAAAAGCGCTCGTTTTCTCTTACCGTGCGATAAAGACCTATCCGTCTCTTATATGCCTTCCCCGCTTCATATTGAAGCCAGGTATTGCTTAATGAACCATTCATTTTTAGCATTTTCCTTTCTATAAATTTGTACAAATAAAATCAATAAGATAAAAATTTTGATATAGACGATTGTTTTTTCATAAAGCTGAATGGAAGCGCCTCGCTTTTGGGCGGAATATACTCAATGCGACTCATAACAGCATAACGCAGTGCCTCGGGAGTGTGGGTGATCGAGTGTGGCTCACTTGAAGCATCCTCTAAGCGGTTCTTGTCACAAAGTAAGGATTGCATCGAGTGTATTAGTTCAACACAGTTCCTGCAAATAAATAGCCTCGGCTTCCCCTCTCTTTGAGAAAGATACTCCTTAAGCGCTCTCCAACCGGGTACCCTGCGGTCATCTGCACATACCATCTGTGGCATACCGAGAACCGATTGCATAATTTCAAAGCCGCTTTTACCGCTGTCCTGTCTCCTGTTCCATAGATCAGGGGAGGCAACCGCATATTCAACGCGAAGACCTAAAATAAATTCCACTATTTTTTCAGCCGCCTCACCAAGTGTGAGATTTGGTTGACAAAGCTCTCTCTCAACGTAGATATTCCCTTCAACGTCCTTTGCTAACAATAATACCGCAAGCATGTCAAAGCCGTAATCGAATGCTAAAAAGCGCCCTACGTTTTTTGGAATAACATTGGCATCAATTACGTGAATATCCTCGTTGAATTCAGAGAAAAATTGCCCCTCAAATACGTCCCACCTTCCAAGAAGCCAAGCCTCGCGTAGCCTCTGCGGAAGTGCCTTTAGCTGCTCAATATACGAGGGATCACTTTTAAGTAACACCTCGTTGTCGTAAACCAAGGCAGGAATAAAGCGATATTCCATCGGATCCTCACTTTCCCTGAAATCTCGGTCAATAAATAGCCTCTTGACCCAGGAATGCCCGATCCCACCGGGATTACAAGTAAGATACATGCGCTTTGGAAAGTCGTTAACACCGCGCAATGAGGCGCTAAATATTGAAAACTGATATTCGCTCAGCTGCGTTGCCTCGTCAATTGCAATAATGTCGTATTCCTGTCCCTGATAGCGCAAAACGTCGCGATCGCAAGAGCAATATCCAAAAAATATCTTGCTGCCGTTTTGAAAGGATATTGCCCTCTCTCCCTCGTGGTAGCTCAATATTTCACCGTATTCCTTAATCATCGGTGTCAGATGATTTGCCTTTATCTCGCCAAGGCTTCGCCTTACTAATAAGCACCTTATCCCTGCGTAATTCAAGCAAAGTCCAATAAGCTTCCGCCTTAACGCCCAGCTCTTTCCACCGCCACGCGCACCGCCGTAAGCGGTGTATTTTGCCTTGGAATCAAAAAATTCCTTTTGCCTTCCACTCGGCTTCCCTTCAATTTTAATTATTTTGCGCCTGCCCATCACTTGCCGTCCTCTCCAATATCGTGCTCAAAAACGACCTGAACGTTACCCACGGGCAAGGTCGCGCCGCCCTCCTTTTTCTCTCCAAAATTTAAGCGCTCCTTTATGTAGGTGTTAAGCACAGTCGCACTTTTGTCTGAATTTAGCGCCTCATCCTCAAAAAGTGCAAGCAAGGCGCCGTAAAGCTCAGGCCACCTGCCCTCAATTTTTTTGAGAGTTGAAACTCCAACTCCAAGCGTTCTCGCAAAGCCGGCAATATTTGGGAATCTCTCACTCGATTTTCCCTTTCCACATTCTCCCGTGAACGATTTGCAATCTCTTATATATTTCTCCGCAAGAGGAATAAGCTCCCCACGATAGCAAATTCTTTTAAGCTCGACCACAGGATTTTTGCTATTCTTATCTTTTCATCTTATCAATCCCCCCTCAAATAAAATTTCGTCCGACATACAATTTTCAACTCACGTTTCATTTGTACGACCGCATTATACACGAAAAAAAGGTGCCAAAAGGTGCCAAAAGGTGCCACAGGGTGCCACTTTTTCAATAAATTTTTCAAAAATTCTTGCCTTTTAATACAAAATGTTCTATAATTAATATAAAGACACACTTTTTAGGAGATATGATCAATATGAACAATTCCAAAACTAAAAAGATAATACGAATAGCTTTACTTATTTGCTTGATTTTTATTGGGTCATTTATAACTCTTGCTTGTACAGATAACGACGCATATATAAAATATCAATTTGATACAGATACCAAAACATTTACTGTAGTGGGTTGTATGAGCGCGCCCGGAGACAAGGTTATCATTCCAGAAGAATATCAAGGATACACGGTTGCGGCGATTGCTGATCAAGCATTCAAGGATACGTATATTTCAAGTGTAACTCTCCCTTCCACCATAACTTCTATCGGTTCAAATGCTTTTTATGGGTGTAAGCTTCTAACGTCGGTTTATGGACTTGAAAACTGTTTGTCGCTCAAAGAAATTAAGTATGGGACATTTCGTGGATGTATATCACTCAAAAATATTAAATTGCCACCAAATTTGATTGAAATCGAACCCGAGGCATTCTGGACTTGTAGAAGCATAGAAAATATAGAGCTTCCAAACTCACTGCAAACCATCGGTCGGTATGCTTTTATCGCTTGTGATTCACTCAGTCAAATATATCTTCCTGATAGTGTAATTAATATAGGAATTGGAGCGTTTGCGCAATGCCACTCTCTCAAAGAAGTAATGCTACCCCCTAATCTCTCTGCAAGATTTTTCGGTGTTTTTCTTTATTGCTCTTCATTAACTGATATTTATGTTGCAGATAATTCTCAAAATTTCACGTCTATTGATGGTATTTTGTTTGATAAAAATAGCACTCGAATCTATTGCTACCCATCCGGAAAAACATCGGAATTCTATACAATTCCAAGCAATGTATATACTATTGAAATTAAAGCATTTGCGTACAATTCACATTTAAGGGAAATAACCATACCGCAAAGTGTCAGTATGATATACGACGGCATTTTTGAAAGCTCTGAAAACCTAACAAAAATAAACTATGAAGGAACTGTAAAAGAATGGCAATCAATTACAAAGGACGCCAATTGGAATGACAATTCCGCTGATTACACCATCTATTGCACCGACGGTCAAATCGCAAAGGACGGCACCGTTACCTATAAATAAATTGGGATTTATCGGTCACTTTTTTGAAAAAAAGTAACCAAAAAACTTTTTATAGGGCTTCGCGGCAATCCCAATAATATCAGTGCAAAATCGGTAGGGGTCGACGTCCTCGACGACCCGCACATAAATAAGCAACTAACCAACAAATCAAAATTTGAAATCACAACGAAAGGAGAGCCAAAAATGATAACCGTTTACATCAAACGAATTGAAAGCATTCCCGAAAACGAAAAACAAAATATCATAAATTCACTCTCCTCGTCCGCTAAAGAGCGCCTAAATAAAAAAAGAAACGAGTATTTGTACCTCGCTTCCATTAGCGCACTGGCCACCTTAAATGATGAACAACGTGCCGATTTGAGCTATACCGAAAACGGTAATCCCTATTTTTCAACTCTCGACCAAGATATATCAATTTCGCACTCCAAATATTTCGCAGCCGTTGCCATCAGTGACTCAAACGAAGAAAAGGTCGGAATTGATATAGAAAATGTAATAAAAGCAAGCATCTCAACCCGCTTTTTCACCGAAAACGAAAAGCAATACGCAACCGACACACTCAAATTTCTCGAAATTTGGACAAGGAAAGAAGCTCTTTTCAAATTTTTGAAAAATGATTCTACCCCCTTCATCCACCTCGACTCCACAACACCCGAAAAATACGGTGCGAGCTTCGCCACCGTTCAAATAAACGACTATATAATCACAATTTGCAAATCAGGACAAACTCAAATTGAAATAATACAAATATAAAGGAGGAAAATATGCAATACTTCATATCATTTTTAGAGGGCTTTATAACCTTCACGTCCCCCTGCCTTTTGCCAATGCTTCCAATATACTTTTCATATTTTGCAGGAAACGGTGAGCGCAACGGCAAGCGCGTAATCAAGAATGCCTTAGGCTTCATTCTCGGATTCACAACGATATTCGTAGCAATGGGCGCCCTCGCAGGCGTTGTTGGCGGATTTTTGAACCGTTATAATACCCTTATCAACGTTCTTACAGGACTTGTAGTAATCTTTTTCGGACTCAGCTTTCTTGGACTTTTCAATCTCAAAATGTTCAAAGGAAGCAGCTTCGAGCATAAAAACGAGCTTGGATTTTTCTCATCCATACTCTTTGGAATTGTATTTTCAATCGGTTGGACACCCTGTGTTGGCGCATTTTTAGGCTCAGCCTTAATGCTTGCCGCAAACCAAGGCAGTATTCTTGAGGGCATTTTAATGCTTCTTTGCTACTCTATCGGTCTTGGCATTCCGCTCTTTATAAGCGCAATAATTATCGATAGACTAAAGGGCGCATTCAATTTCATCAAGAAAAACTATAACGTTATCAACAAAATAAGCGGAATACTTTTGATCATTCTCGGCATTCTTATGGCAACAGGACTTTTCGATGCAATATCCCGCTACTTTTCATAAGGAGGAAAAAACATGAAAAACAAGAAATTTTTAGTTATAGCTTCAATCATATTGTCCGTTCTTCTTTGCGCAGTATCCTGCAAGTCGCTCTATAACGACCTAACCGCAAGCTATACTCCGCCCCAAAACCTTGAAACCTTTCAAACAACAACCACCACAACAATAACTAACTTGACCTCCTCATCAATCGAAGGAACGCAAGATAACAACCCCACAGAGGACCCCACCGCTCCAACGTGGAATACGTACGATTTCACAGTTTTAGACGAAAACGGCAACGAAGTAAAGCTTTCAGACTTTTTGGGCAAACCTATCGTATTAAACTTTTGGGCGACCTGGTGTACATACTGCGTAAGAGAAATGCCCGACTTTCAAACAGCATACGAAAAATATCCCGACGTGCAATTCGTTATGGTTAATGTAACTGACGGATATTATGAAACTATCGATTCCGCAAAGCAATTTGTAGCGGAGAAGGGATTCACGTTCCCCATTTTCTTTGATACCGAATCAAGCGCAACAACCGCATTCAAAGTAACCGGATATCCCCAATCATATTTCATTGATGCAAACGGCAACCTTGTGGCACACGCGCAAGGAATGATCAGCATGGAAACTCTTGAAAAAGGAATATCCATGATAAGATAAAATGGATAATGAAAAAGCACCAACCGTCTAGGTTGGTGCTTTGTTTATTTATTCAAATTTTGGATTTATAAATTATTCCTTGCTTCCCTCAATAAAATATGAAGCCTCCATATCGGCAACACTCACCGCAAACGCAAGGGGGAACATCTCAAATGCCTTGCTCACGTTGTTCATCTCTTGAGGTGTAACGTCCGAAAATCCCATATGATAACGAATAGCACACGCCTCGTCGCGAGTAAGACGCATAAATCCGGAAACGATGTAAACACTCTTTTCTCCGTGTCCGTAGGGGAGCTTGTCGTCAATGGTATAAAAAGGAACGCTCTTCCAAACTCCGTTTTCCTTAACGTTTCTGGTGCTCTCAACGTAGAAATCCACCTTGCAAAGGTCGTGAAGCAAGCTAACGATAGCAATGCTCTCGTCCGAATAATAATCTACCCCGTAAACCTCTTTCATACGTGGACGGTTCATAATATCTACAAGACAGTCATAAACGTTCAAGCTGTGCTCACAAAGACCACCCGGATACGAACCGTGGAAGCGCGTTGAAGCAGGCGCAGAAAAGAAATCGGACGCGCACAAATAATCGAGCAAACGATCCGCACCGTCCCTCTTAATATATTGCTTGTAAATACTTATAAATCTCTCTTTGTTTTCAAGAACTCCCATAAAAACCTCACAAAATAAATTTATATTACAATTATAACACGAACAAATCTCAAAATCAATATCAATTTACCACAAATTAAAATTTTGATTTATCTCGCACATTGTTCGCACGAACTTGGCGCTATAAAAAGTTTTGCACCGCTTTTTCAAAAGCGGTCGCCTGCGCGGCAGAGGGGTTCCCCGAAGCGAATGAAATGAGCTTTGGGGGTTTCCGTCGTGAGCGCATTACGCCCGTTTTCTTTTTGCAAAGCTTTTTCTTTTGGGGCTATTTTCTCAAAAGAAAAAGCGTTATAGACGTTTGATAGCAAAGGTCTTTAGCCGCTTTTCTTTGACGGCATAAGCGCCACGAGAACCCCCAAAACTCGACTTCGCTCGTTTCGGGGAACCCCATCCGAAAAGCTAACAAAAGAAACGCTGTAGCAAGGGCAACCCCGGAAACCCCCAAAGCTCATTTCATTCGCTTCGGGGAACCCCTCTGCGCCCTTGACCGCGCCACTACTCGTGTAGAGCCACCTTTGAAAAGGTGGACGAAACAAACGCACAGAGCGAGTGCTAACATCTCGATAAATCCCAATTTATTAAAGAGGTAAAAATATGTACCAAAATATAGTTGAACAATCTAAAAATATGATAGAGGAATTTTTGTCCGTTGCACCAATGAACAAGGGTGAAATTTTGGTTGTAGGTTGCTCGTCAAGTGAAATCGTTGGTGAAACAATTGGCAAGGGCTCTGATTTTAATGCCGCGAAGGCAGTTTTTGAGGGAATTGCGCCCATTTTGAACGAAAAGGGAATATTTCTTGCGGCACAGTGCTGTGAGCACCTCAATCGCGCGCTTGTGGTTGAGAGGGAATGTGCTGAAAAGTACGGACTTGAGATTGTTTGCGTAGTGCCTAAGGCTAAGGCAGGCGGATCGTTTGCGACTACAGCTTACGAAAATTTCAACGCGCCCGTGGTTGTTGAAGCAATAAAAGCGCATGCGGGAATTGATATCGGTTCAACACTTATCGGAATGCACCTTCGCGCAGTAGCCGTGCCCGTGCGCCTTTCAATGAAAACTCTCGGTAACGCGAATCTTACCATTGCCCGTACGCGCCCCAAATATATCGGTGGTCCGAGGGCGGAGTACGAGGCTTGACATAGTATTTTGGAGTGCTATAATTAATTTATATCCTGCCGAGGTTAAACGGGGAAAAGAGTGGTTATGAGTAAGAATGTTACGATTGGAATCGTTGTTGTACTTATTGTCATAGTATTGGTGACAGGTGGTGCGGTTTTGTTTAGACATGAGCATACGGTTGCTATTGATGAAGCTATAGAGCCTACTTGTGATGGTATGGGTTTAACTGAGGGTAAGCACTGTGAGGATTGTGGTGAGGTGATTGTTGCACCACAAGTTATACCGGCGAAAGGTCACAACATTGTTGTTGACGTTGCAGTTGATTCTACATGTGTCACACTTGGCAAAACTGAGGGAAAGTACTGTAAGGATTGTGGTGAGGTGATTGTTGCACCCAAACTTATACCTGTCAAAGATCACAACGTTGTTTTCGATGTTGCAGTTGATTCTACATGCATCACACCTGGCAAAACTGAGGGCAAGCACTGTGAGTATTGTGGCGAGGTGATTGTTGCACCACAAGTTATACCAGCGAAAGGTCACAGCATTGTTGTTGACGTTGCAGTTGATTCTACATGCATCACACCTGGCAAAACTGAGGGCAAGCACTGTGAGGATTGTGGTGAGATAATGCTTGCACAAATAACTATTTCTATGATAGACCATATATTTGATAGTGACTATGATGGTTTTTGTAACGTATGTAACTACGAGAGAGCTGTGGAATGTTTACATAATAATCTTGAGAAAATTGAGGCAATTGCTCCAACATGTGATAAATTAGGATATACTGAGGGCGAAAAGTGTTGTGATTGTGATACTGTTATTGTTGAGCCGTTACCTGTTGATAAGACAACTTGCATTGAAGGTGATTGGATTTTAGATTATATTCCCAACACTGAAAACGAGGGCAAAAGGCACACAAAATGTACTGTTTGCGGAAAAAAAGTGAGAGAAGAATCAGTCACTTGGAAGGAAATATTGGAAAACAAAAGAATTTCTCCTCTTGAACTGATACAATACTGTTTACAGCTTATTGATAGTGAAAATGGTGCAGGCTTGGTGTTTACCGAGGACAAGGCTAATGCAATTGAAATTTTGAATGCAATTTACACCTTTGGCAACGAAAAATATAATGCCGATGAGCTAGATCAATTTTTATCTTCAGAGTTCATCCCGGACTTTGGAATTGATCCCTATCAAATAAAGCAAATGTACGGTCTATATCTTTGGGATTGCTTTGATAATGATAACGTTACTTTTGAAACCATGATTGATTATATGGTGGAAATTTCAGAATATCCCGAGATTAAGCAATTTATTGATGAAGAAATTTCCTCTCAGTTGGGAAGCCTTGCGGAGGGTATTGATGAGTTTAAGGAGATAATGAACAAAGAGCTTACAAGCGAAGAATTTATTGAATTTGCTAAAAACGAATTTGGTGATCAGACTGGGCTTTCTTTGGCTTGCAATATGATTTTTGATATGGCAAGTGGTGGTTCCAATACTGCAACTACAATTGAACTTCTTAATGCCGTGGACAATGTTTCGGGTATGATTCCGCCTGAATTCAAATTAAAAATTAAAAACTATCTATACGTTTACGATGTAATTGCTGAACCTTGCGCATATACTGACTTTATTCCTAATCTTAAAAAGGTAATTTTGACTTTGACGAATGAGGAATATGAAATTGAAGTTAACGATGAGGTTATTCAACAGGTGTATATTATGTACTTTAGGGATCGCGCAAAGACAATTCCAAATGATAAAATTTTGGGCTCAGATTTTGTCAAGTTTGTGAGCGAAACAATTACCATCAACATGGCGATAGCTTCTCAAGTAAATTATGAAGACATACTTATGCTTGAGGATATTATTACGATTTATGATTTTGTTTCGGATACGAGCGAATATGATTATGAGGAAATGTTAGAGAAAACTCACAAATTGAGTGAAGGTGTTAATAGCATGTCGGAATTGATGATATTTACGGATAATGATATTATTTCTGTATATATTGATTACTTTATTTACAATTAATACTAAAGAGCGCCGCTAGCGCTCTTTTTTTGTTGCTAAGTTACTTCTTGCCAAAATTTTAACAAAATTTATAAAACATCTTGATAATTTGACAAAAATGTGTTATATTATTAAGTGGTAAAGATTAGGCTATAAAAAATACTTGCCCAAATACGTAATGAAAGGACAAAATTACTATGACTTACAACAAGAAATCTATTGAAGATATTGAAATCGTTGAAGGCGCGAGAGTGCTTGTAAGATGCGATTTCAACGTACCCCTCAAGGATGGCGTTATCACAAGTGATAAGAGAATCGTTGAGGCACTCCCCACAATCAAATACTTGCTTAACAAGGGCGCAAGAGTTGTTCTTTGCTCTCACATGGGCAAGCCCCACAATATCCTTACAGAAGGCTTCGGTCTTACTAAGAAGGAAAAGAAAAAGGTTGAGGCACTTCCTGAAGAAGAAAGAGAAGCAGCTAAGGCTGAGCTTCTTGCAAAGGCACTTAAGGATGACAAGAAGAAGCTCACACTCGCTCCCGTTGCAGCTCGTCTTAATGAGTACCTTGACGGCAAGGTAACATTTGCTGAAGATATCATCGGTGCTGATGCTCAGGCAAAGGTTGCTGCTCTTAAGAACGGTGAAGCTGTTCTTCTTGAAAACGTTCGTTTCGATGCAAGAGAAGAAAAGAATGGCGAGGATTTCGCAAAAGAGCTTGCTAAATACTGTGACATCTACGTAAACGATGCTTTCGGTACAGCTCACAGAGCACATGCTACAACAGCAGGTGTTGCTATGTACGGTAATGTTCCCGCAGTTTGCGGTTACCTCATTCAGAAGGAAATCGGTGTTATGGGCAAGGCACTCACAACTCCTGAAAGACCCTTCGTTGCTATCCTTGGCGGTGCTAAGGTTGCAGATAAGCTCAACGTTATCAACAACCTTCTTACAAAGGTTGACACACTTATCATCGGTGGCGGTATGGCTTATACATTCCTCGCAGCTCAGGGCTACGGTGTAGGTAAGTCACTTCTTGACGAAACAAAGATTGACTACTGCCGTGATATGATGGCAAAGGCAGAAGCAAATGGCGTTAAGCTCCTTCTTCCCGTTGACGTTGTAACAATCGCAGAATTCCCCAATCCTATCGACGCTCCTGTTGAAACACTTGAGGTTGATGCCGATTCTATCCCTGCTGACAGAGAGGGCTGCGACATCGGTGCTAAGACACAGGCGCTCTACTCTCAGGCAGTTCTTGATGCAAAGACAGTTGTTTGGAACGGTCCTATGGGCGTGTTTGAAAACCCCACACTTGCAAAGGGTACAATTGCTATGGCTGATGCACTTGCACAGTCAAGCGCAACTACAATCGTAGGTGGCGGTGACTCAGCAGCAGCTTGCGAAACACTTGGATTTGCTTCTAAGATTACACACATCTCCACCGGTGGCGGTGCATCTCTTGAATTCCTTGAAGGTCTTGAGCTTCCCGGTATCGCTTGCCTTGAAGATAAATAATTGAATTTTATTTGCAGTGTCACTACAGTGGCACTGCAAAGTTATGATAAAGGAGAAAATAAAAATGAGAAGATATGTTATTGCAGGTAACTGGAAGATGAACTTCACTCCTTCCGAGGCAACTGCTTTTATTAATGAAATCAAACCCTTGGTTGAGGGTAAAAATAATTGCGATATCATCTTTTGCGCTCCCTTTGTAACAATCGGTGCAGCTATGGAAGCAGCAAAGGGCTCAAACATCAAAATTGGTGCACAGAATGTTCACTTTGAAGAAAAGGGCGCATTCACAGGTGAAATTTCCGCAAAGATGCTTAAGGAAATCGGTGTTGAATACGTTATTATCGGTCACTCCGAAAGACGTCAGTACTTCGGTGAAACAGATCACACAGTAAATCTTCGTACAAAGGCGGCTCTTGCGGCAGGTCTTAAGGTTCTTCTTTGTCTTGGTGAGGTTAAGGAAGAAAGACTTGCAGGTATTACTAACGAGGTTGTTGGTATGCAGACAAAGCTTGACCTTGCAGGCATTTCCGCTGAAGAGCTTAAGAACGTAATTATCGCATACGAGCCCGTTTGGGCAATCGGTACAGGTCTTACAGCTACTCCTGAGCAGGCAGACGAAACCTGCGGAGTAATCCGTGACGTTGTTGCTGACCTTTATGGCAGAGAAGCTGCTGAAGAGCTTATTATTCAGTACGGTGGTTCAATGAACGATAAGAATGCGGCTGAGCTTCTTTCTAAGACAAACGTTGACGGCGGTCTTATCGGCGGCGCATCGCTCGTTGCTGAAAAGTTCAATGCAATCGTTGACGCGGCACAGTAAAATTAATAAAAGATCAAGAGGACGTTTGCTTGAACGTCCTCTATTTTTTGAAACTTTTTTATTATATCACTTGATAATTTATTATATTTATGTTATACTAATATGAATTATTATGTAAAAAACCGAAAAGGACGGTGAAAAAATGGCTAATTATCGTAGAGGCAGAATTAATGACGAGGTACAGAAGGAGCTTGCTAGCATCCTTCGTGATGTTAAGGACCCAAGAGTTAAGGACGCATTTGTGTCCGTAACTGCGGTTGACGTAACTCCCGACCTCAAATTTGCAAAAATATATTACAGCTCCCTTATGGGTGACAAAAAGGAAGTCGCAAAGGGACTTAAATCTTCAACGGGATTTATCCGTTCTCAAATTGCGCAAAGATTGAATTTGAGAATTACTCCCGAGCTCACTTTTATACTTGATGACAGCGTTGCTCACGGCGCGCATATTTCAAAATTGCTCAACAGCATTACCTTCTCGGAGGATTTTGAAGAAAGCGCCGGTGACGAAGAATGATAAAAACATTTAAAGAATATACGCTTGACGAGGTGTGCTATCTCCTTGCCGAGAAGAAGAACACTCTCATTATCTTCCACGTGCGCCCCGATGCCGATGCAATCGGCGCATCGTTTGCGCTAAAGCTTGTGATTGAGGCAATGGGCTCAAAGGTACTTTGCACTTGTGAGAGTGAGATACCCTCGCGTCTTGCATTCCTTACGGACAAGCATCAAAGAAGCGCAAGATTTGAAAATATGGATAGCTCGTTTGAATTTGAACGCGTTATTACGGTTGATACGGCAAGTCCAAGTCAGCTTGGCAATCTTCAAAAGCTTTTTGAGGATAAAATCGACATAATGATTGACCATCACGAAAACGGAATTCGTTATGCCGACAGTTATATTCGTCCCGATTATGCGGCAAGCGGTGAGATCGTTTTCGAAATTGCTTCGCGTCTTGTCGAAATGGGTAAGCTTGATGAAATTCCCCGTGACGCATATGATCTTATTTATGCAGCGCTTAGCTCCGATACAGGTTGCTTTAAGTATTCCAACGTGTCGGCTCACACGCATCTTTGCGCGGCGGAGCTTATAAGGGTTGGCGTTGATACCGCTGAAATAAATCACCGATTGTTTGACTGCAAGAGTGAAAAAATGCTTGCGGCTGAGGCGGTGGGATTTCAAAACATCAAGTTCTATAACAATCGCAAAATTGCGGCTATTATGTTCCCATACGATTTGAAAAAGGAGCTTGATCTTGATGACGAGCATCTCGAAACACTCGTTGATATTGCGCGTGCCGTTGACGGAGTAAAGATTGCTATCAGCGCCCGTCAGTCAACTGCATATCGCTCATTTAGAGTTTCACTTCGTTCATCCTGCTCATTTGACGTTTCAGTTATCGCAAAGCATTTTGGCGGCGGTGGACACACTAAGGCGGCGGCTTGTACGATCGAAGCAGATTCAATTGAATTTGCAACGCGCCTTGTGGTTGATGAAATTATGAAGCTTTGGAACAAAAACTAATATAAAACATAAAAATACGGTCCCTTTGCCCATTCGCAAAGGAGAAGGAGTTAAAAATGGCAAAACAACCATACTACATTACAACAGCAATAGCATATGCTTCAAGAAAGCCCCATTTTGGCAACACATATGAAGTAATTATGACTGACGCAGTTGCGCGCTATAAGAGAGCGCGCGGATTTGACGTGTTCTTCTGCACAGGTACTGATGAGCACGGACAGAAGATCGAGGACCTTGCAAAGGAAGCAGGCATTACACCCAAGGCATACGTTGACGGTGTTGCAGGTGAAATCAAGGGTGTTTGGGATAAGATGAATACATCTTATGACTATTTCATTCGTACAACTGACGATTATCACGAGCGCGCTGTTCAAAAGATGTTCAAGAAATTCTACGATCAGGGCGATATATATAAGGGCAAATACGAGGGCTGGTACTGCACACCCTGTGAGTCCTTCTTTACTGAAACTCAGGCGGAGGGTGGCATTTGTCCCGACTGCGGCAGAGAGGTAAAGAGAGCAGAGGAGGAAGCATATTTCTTTAAGATGAGCAAATATGCAGATGCACTTCTTAAGCACATCGAAGAAAATCCCGAATTCATTCAGCCCGAATCAAGAAAGAAGGAAATGATCAATAACTTCTTGAAGGTTGAGGGCGGTCTTCAGGACCTTTGTGTTTCACGTACGTCATTTAGCTGGGGTATTCCCGTTGATTTCGACACAAAGCATGTAACATACGTTTGGCTTGATGCACTTTCAAACTATATCACAGCCATTGGCTTTGATCCCGATAAATCACTTGACGAGCAGAGCGAACAGTTTAAGAAATACTGGCCCTGCGACGTTCACGTTATCGGTAAGGATATTCTTCGTTTCCATACGATTTATTGGCCCATCTTCCTTATGGCAATGGGTGTTCCGCTTCCCAAAAAGGTATTTGGACATCCTTGGTTCAACTTCGGTATGGACAAGATGTCAAAGTCAAAGGGCAACGTAATTTACGCGGACGAGCTTGCTGACGAATTCTCCGTTGATGCGGTTCGTTACTATGCGCTTTCCGAAATGCCCTATGCGAACGACGGCTCAATTACTTACGAGGCGGTAATCAAGAGATATAACACCGACCTTGTAAACAATCTCGGTAACCTTGTTAAGCGTACGCTTGATATGGAAAAGAAGTATTTTGCTAAGGATATTCTTGCTCCCACCTGTCCCGATGCGCTTGACGATGAGCTTAAGGCGGCTTGCGTAAAGGCTTATGACAGCTATATTGCTCTTATGGACGATTTCCATCTTGCTGATGCGCTTTCATCCGTATTTGATATGTTCTCAAGAGCAAATAAGTATATTGACGAAACAACTCCTTGGGTTCTTGCAAAGGATGAGAGCAAGAGAGAAAGACTTGGTACAGTTCTTTATAATCTTCTTGAAACAATCCGTTGGGGCGCTGCAATGCTTGCCCCGTTCATTCCCGAGACAAGTGCTGAAATTTTTGCAGAGCTTGGAACAAGCGCAACCGGACTTGACACCATCGGCACACTTGCACAGTTTGGCGGAATTGAAGCAGGCAAGTGCGTAGGTGACTCTAAGGTTCTCTTCGCTCGCGTTGACGAGGAAAAGAAGCTTGCGGAGCTTGAAGAAAAGAGAAAGGCAAAATTTGCTCCTGTAGCAGAAGAGCCTAAGATCGAAAAGCCCGAGGGACTTGCGCTTATCGGTATTGAGGACTTTATGAAGGTTGAGCTTCGTGTTGCAAAGATTCTTGAATGCGAGCCCGTGCCGAAGGCAAAGAAGCTTCTCAAGCTCAAGGTTGACTTGGGTTATGAGCAGAGACAGGTCGTTTCCGGTATTGCAAAATTCTATACACCCGACCAGCTTATTGGCAAGAAAATCGTGCTCGTTGCTAACCTCAAGCCCGCAACACTTTGCGGAATTGAATCCAACGGTATGATTTTGGCAAGCGGTGAAGAACAGGTTAGAGTAATCTTCCTCGATAACGAAACACCCCTTGGTGAAAGAATTAGATAATAATAAAAGGGGAGAATTTTTCTCCCCTTTGTTTGAATAGGTGAAATTATGAAATATTTTGACTCTCATGCACATTATTTTGATGCGTGGTTTAACGAATATGAGGGCGGTGCTGATGCTCTTTTGAAGCAAATATTTGCAGAAAATGTTGGTGCGATAGTGAATATTGCTACCAACCCCGAAAATTTGAAGGAAAGTATCGCACAGGCTCAAAAATATGAAAATATGTACGTTTCATCGGGTATTCATCCCGAGGATTGCCTATATATCGACGATATCAACTCAGCTCTTGCTGAAATTGAGTCGAGCGTGTGCGATGAAGAATCTCGTAAAGCCAATAAAATAGTGGCTATCGGTGAAATTGGCTTTGATTATCACCTTGAAAATCTTACCGATGAGGTAAAGGCAAAGCAAAGATATGTGTTTGAATATCAGATGAAAATGGCTGAAAAATATGACTTGCCCGTGATAATCCACGATAGAGAAGCGCACGGAGATTGCTTTGAGATGGCGCTTAAATATCCAAACGTAAAGGGTATTTTTCACAGCTACAGCGGTTCAAGTGAGATGGCACGCGAGCTTGTTAAACGCGGATGGTACATCTCGTTTTCGGGTGTTGTTACATTCAAAAATGCGAGCCGTGTGAGGGAGGTGCTTTCAACAATTCCACTTGATAAATTGCTTATTGAAACGGATGCTCCGTATCTTGCACCCCACCCAAATCGCGGCAAAATGAATCATTCGGGTAACCTCGAATATACCGTCGGTATGATTGCCTCCGTATTTGGAAAAGCTCCCGAAGAAATCGCAGAAATTACTTATAATAATGCGAAAACAATATATGAGTTATAATAAAAAGCACCCGATGGGTGCTTTTTTATCGTCTTTTTCTCGGTTTGATTTTTCGCTTGGATTTGGAGACCTTGATACCTGCCATGGTGCCGATAGGGAATAATACAAACGATAGGGCGTGAAGCAAAAGTCGGAGCCATATTTTCATTCCCGAGGCAAGAGTGTGGGGCAGGGCAAGGGCAAAGAGCATTGAGAGTAGCACGAATCCTGCTCCGCATATTGTCGATACGATATAGGGTGAGCGTTTATCTATCTTTGAGCAAATAAATCCGCCGAAAAATGCCGAGGTGAATGCCGAAACGTAACCGATTGGCTCAACTAGTGATAGGGGATCATCCGTCATTAATGCGGCTGCCGTGCTTGCAAAAAGCATAGCTAGGCTTACACCTGCAGTGAAAAGTATTCCCAAAAACGAGCTTTTAAGCGCGGTGTCAATTTTACCTTCCATTGCCGCGGAGCTTTTTTTATTTGATTGCACGTGTAATCTTTTGTTTTTCATATTTTCCTCCAAGGATTGATAATTTTATTAATAAATATGCAATTCGGAGCAAAAATATGAAACCTTCAAATTTTGATTTGTCAGGGAGTTAGTTTTATTGAACAGCGGACGCGCAATGCGCGCCCCTACGAGTTTTCAAGATATATTTTGCTAAATAATAGCCGTTTTGCTTTCAAAAGGGCTATTATCTTGCTATAAAATTAGATCTATCGTTGTAGGGGCGGTCATCGGCCGTCCGTTTCCAAAGCAAACTAACTTTTATAAACTCCCCGATAAATCACAATTTATCTACAACTCAAACACAATTTTGAAAACCCTCTTGATAATTTTTCCGAAAGTGCTATAATAAAATTGCCAAACAAACTAAATATATACAGTCAATGGGTGTATTTTCTTTTTTTATAAAGGGATACTTATACCCGTTTTTAACCATACTTTTATTGTTACGAATTTGTTAAAATGCAAGTTCCATACAGTAAAAGTATGTTATACCCATCTGTATATAGTTTGTTTGGCGACGACTTGGGATTTGCGTTTTTGTGCGCTGGCTCACGTCGGCGCACTTTTTATATTTAGAAGGAGAAAACGTATGAAAAAACCAATTTATAAGCGCTGGTGGTTTTGGGTGATTATTGTGCTTTTAGTGATACCCGTATTTTCATTTAATGAAAGTAATTCAAATGATAGTACGACTACTACAACTACTACAAGACTAATTACAACTACTACCACGGCAAAGCCGAATACTACCACAACAGTAAAGCCGACCACAACGACTACAACCACAACAACTACGCCTACGACGACTTCTACTATTAACGATAATTTGGGAAACAACAATCCAGATGATGATGAGGTTGAAATGGTATGGATTCCTACAAAAGGAGGAACAAAATATCATTCTAATGCCGAATGTAGCAATATGGAGGATCCTGAATACGTTACCAAAGAAGAGGCTGAAAATCAAGGCTTTACTCCTTGTCAAAGATGTCATCATTAATCATTAAAAAAGAGGGAACTCTCACGAGTTCCCTAAATTTTTTATTTAATTACAACCTTTTTAAAGTTCTTTTTGCCTCTTCTTACGAGGATACCGTCCGCAAGGTCAGCGGATGTGAAGGAATGGCGAAGATTTGTAATCTTTTCGTCGTTTACTGTTACGCCGCCCTGTTCAACTGCACGTCTTGCCTCTGAACGAGAGGGAACAAGCTCTGCCTTAACGAGTACGGAGAGGATGTCGATTGCACCGTCAAGAAGATCGTCGGCTGAAAGCTCAACTGTGGGAGCATTGTCAGCGCCACCTGCGAAGAGTGAGCGCGCCATTGCCTGTGCCTTGTTTGCTTCCTCGTCACCGTGAACGAGCTTTGTAAGCTCATATGCGAGAATTTCCTTAGCTGTGTTAAGCTGTGCGCCTTCCCAAGAGTCCATAGCATTGATTTCTTCAAGAGGAAGGAACGTGAGCATTCTGATGCACTTAAGCACGTCGTCGTCACCAACGTTTCTCCAATACTGATAGAAATCGAAGGGCGTTGTCTTGTTAGGATCAAGCCACACTGCACCTGAAGCAGTTTTACCCATCTTCTTACCCTCAGAGTTAAGAAGAAGTGTAATTGTCATCGCGTGTGCGTCCTTGCCGAGCTTTCTTCTGATAAGC
>JAZLBH010000138.1:0-3641 GCA_045613605.1 Eubacteriales bacterium | reverse complement strand
TTCAAAGTTTCTTCCGCAAAGAGGATTTCTATGAATATTAAGTCCGGGCGCAAGCCACACTGAAACACCGATTTCAAGCATTTCAGCACCTATGGCATTGCCCACTTTTTCAATAAGCTTGGTATCAAAGGTCTGCGCCTGAACCGTCTCGCTAGGCCAAGCGGTCATATAGCGATAGACCGTCTTTTTAGTGCCTAATTTGGTTTTTAATATGGGCTCAAGCTTTTTAAGATATCCCCATTGCCAATCCTCGGGTAAACCATCGGGATAACGAGGAAATCCCTCATAACCAATAGCACTGATTTGATTTACGTTAAGACCGGCAGGACCATCTGCCATAACGATATTTGGAACACCTTTACGCAAAAGCTTTGTGCAGGTGCGTCCTGCCGCGCCCATTACATTATTATAGCATCTTATATCGTATCCACCGCCCGTAACGAGCATAACCTTCTCTTTATCACTAAGCTTTGATAAAATCTTGTTGACTTTAGGAGAGAAAGCTTCGTTATATTGTTTGTGTTCACCCTGTGTTATGGGCGAAACCTTTTCTAAGGTAATTTCATTTTCAATATTGATTTTGCCACACACATTACCATTGAGAAGAATGGTGTGCTCACCCTTTTCAATAATGAAAGCGGATATTTCTTCCACAAAGGTTGCAGCCCTTGATAAATCAAATGTTATTTCTACTCTCTCGGTTGCTCCCGCCCCGATCAATCCTGTTTTTGCAAAAGCAACAAGGACTTTTTTCTCACAATCAGAGGATGGCTTTGATGAATAGACCATCAGCACCTCTTTACCTGCTACTTTGCCGATGTTGGTAACGTCAACGGTTATTTTTCCGTTTGCAAAATCAATTACCTTAATATCAAACTCGGTATAGCTTAGTCCAAAGCCAAACTCAAATCGCGGTTTGATATCGTTTTTGTCAAACCAACGGTAGCCGACGTAGATATCTTCACTATATTCCTCGTTTTCAAGGTCGCCGTTTCTGTGCCCGAAGGTGTTGGCAGAAGGATAATCCTCATATCTTTTCGCCCAAGTATCTGTAAGGCGTCCGGAGGGATTAACTTTTCCTGTCAATATATCGGCAAGAGCGTTTCCACCCTCCATTCCTCCTTGACCGCAGAAGATTACCGCATCAATTCTGATCTCGTCAAGGATCGAAAGATCAATTACTCCGCCACAGTTCAGCACTAAAATAAGCTTTTTATAGTGCTTTGAGAGTAGCTTCAAGCTTTCTTCCTCAACATCCGAGAGAAGATAATCTCCCTTTTCCACTCTGCGGTCAAAGCCTTCTCCTGCTTGTCTTGAAAGTACATAAATAGCTGTATCTGCATTGCAAAGCTCGTCGGGAAGTATGGGGGTGACTGATGGATAAGGTTTTGGATGCTCACCTATGTAAATAAACATCTGCATAGTTTGAATAGGGTTAAACTTCTTTATGTCCTTTTCAATCCCTTCGCACCACGCTTTAAGCTCACGCTGATATTTCCCAGCGAACCTGTCCATCCAGAGAGTATTCTCAAAGGTAAATCCGGCATTTTTAAGCCCCTCTTCAATACTTACGCTATATCTTTCGTGAACATCGCCCGAGCCTGCACCACCTTTTACAGTCATACGGCTACCGCCGCCAAAAAGCGCAATCTTTTGAGGCTTTAATGGCAAAATGCCATTGTTTTCAAGCAATACTATGCCATCTGCCGCCGCCTCTCGAGCAAGTCTTGCATGCTCAATTTCTCTTTTTGATATTTCGGGCGACGATGTTCCGAAAATCTGAAATTTTGCCATAAAAAATCTCCGTTTTACGTTAGAGTTATTAAAACAACATCATTTGTGCTGAGTGTGATAGTTAATTTTGTTTTTTCTTGCTCGGTTTCAAAGGGATAATCCTCAGCTACAAGCCTTGTTTTTTCCTTGATTTTTGCCACTTGCTTAAGGGTTAAATTATCGGGGCTACCCATCTTGATCCATTCCGCCTTAGGATTACAATGCGTATCGTCAATGCGTTGAACGGTAGCTGTTTTTGCTTTGCAGTTAATTTCTAACCTGATCTCGTGAGAGTCATTTTTGAAATAATCCTGATCCTGTGCAAAGAGCAAAATTTGCGTTTTATCTCCGTCAACGAACGCCGCATATTCCACTGCTTCGTTTGTACGCATAGGTAATTTAAGACGCTTCCCATAGAGCTGTGATAAGATTTTGAAGCCCCAGAAATTAGGCTTAGGAATACCGTCGTTAGATACTATACCAAAGCTACCGACAAATGGCTTTGGCAGCATAAATTGCTCCTCAAACAGATCAGAACAACACCAAAACATATATCCGCCCAAGGTATTATTGAGATCCATACAGCTCTTTACCGCGAATGCCGCCGAATATTTCTCATCGTGTACGGGAGAGCCGAACACCGCCATAGAGTTCCACTCGGTAATGAACAAGGGGAGGTCTCCGACCTTTGCCTTTGCCTCGTCGTCCATACGGGCAAGCGTTCCCTTATCCCAACGGAGAAAATCCTCGGGAAGAAAGAACATATTAGTCATCGCGTCGCTAAGAGGCTTGCGGTTCTTGACCGCGTCCATAGCGGAGGTAAACATCTGCTTAACATTCTTGTAATTAATAAAGTTTCCAAATGCATCTCCGGGATAATGGTGGGTAGAAACAAAATCGCAAGGAACATTGTTTTGTTCACAAAAATCGAGAAAATCCTTAAGCCAAAGACAAGCACTGGTTGAAGGGCCGCCTACTCGCAACTTGGGTGAAACTTCCTTTATAGCCCTTACCGTTGCTTCATAAAGCTTAAAATACTCCTTTTTCGTACCGGCAAAAAAGCAGCTTAAATCCGGCTCGTTCCAAACTTCAAAATACCAAGTCTCAACCTCTTCCTCGCCGTATCTATCAATAAGAAAACGAATAAACTTCTTAATATACTCGCTCCACGCCTTAAGAGATTTCGGCATAGTAATATTGGGGTCGTATCTGAGGCCCAGCTTTTTTCCGCTTGCAAGAGCAGAGGGCATAAATGAAAGCTCTACGAAGGGCTTTACACCGCAGGATAGAAGATTATCGTAAACGTGTCCTACCTGACGGAAATTGATTTCTTTAATTTTATTGTTGAAGGGAACCGATCTGAACATTCTGCAATCTCCCATCCGCTGATAGGTGAGCATATCGTCGTCAAAAATACCGTGGCAGCGTATGTATTTGATGCCAAGCTCATCGTGAGAGAGCTTAATATGCTCGCACACGTCGGTTCTGTGAAGCTGGTATGCGTGATCGTTTCCAAGTCCAAACTGCCATGAAAAATCAGTTGGTATCGTTGGTGTATTTCGATCAATTGTGATTTCCATAAAAGAACCTCTTTTAAGTGATTTTATTCTTCAGAATTCTTTGAAAGAGCTACTTCCTTGCGCTTTTCAAGCTCTGCGTTTATTTCGGGCAACTTTTTCTCTACGTCCACGAACGGAAGCAAGATAACAACGACAAGTGCAAGCGCTGCGTCAAAGAGATAGAAGGCGCTGTTCATAAAGCTGATAACCTCTGCGCTGGGCATTACACCCTCAACGTCAACAAAGCCCATTTTGAGAATAGTTGACTCATATCCGCCTGCAAAGGGAGCGTAAATGAGCGCCTGCAAA
>JAZLBH010000137.1:0-4680 GCA_045613605.1 Eubacteriales bacterium | reverse complement strand
CACGCCGCTATATAAAAATACGGAATATAATAGCAGCACGCAACCACAATGCCGATGATAGCAAGTATCTCAAAAAGCGTAATCAGTACCGCAATGATATAGCGAACGGGAATATAGTTATATTCTCGCTCTATCGTTTCTCTGCCTGTATTGACCATGTACGTTTTTTTCATATTCCAACCTCCAAAATAAAATTTTCCGATTTTACACCGCTATTATAGCAAAGGGTTGTTTTTGAATGATTTGAATTTTGTTTGTGTTTTGTTAAAGTCGCAATTTGCATCAAAAAAGATAGGCTTTGCACATATAGAAAAACGGCAAGGAGTTTTTCATCCTTGCCGTTAAGTGTTATTCAGTTAAAGTTTCAATAGCAATGTGCATCCCGAGTTTGAAAGCGTACTCAAAGATTGCTGCTTCCGCCAAACTCATATACTCGCTCCAACAATCGTGGAACTTTTCGAAGATCTCCTTCTGCTCGTCGGTGAAGCTCTTCTCCAAATCCTCGTGGTGACGCGACATATAGCCGAGGAGTTCTTTCATCTCCTTGGAGTTGGTTCTGCTATCCTCTTGCGGTATGATGTTTCCGTGCCAAAGTTCATTGATAATCGACTTCATACCAACACCACCTCCCGCAAAACGATTTCTTCCGCGCTTGCCTTCATGTTGTTCATCTCGGCAACCCAACGGAGCATATCGCGAGCTTTCAAGTTCTCGTCAATACCTCTTTCGGCGGCGAGTCGGGGAATGATGGTTTCAAGCATTTTGTTTGCTTCAAGATCGATCTCGTGCAATCGAGCGTTCAGTTTGCCTTCGGTCAGTAGGGTGGTGTACCTTCCGCGACGGTGACTCTTGATGTAGTCAAGGTGCATCCGTCCGTACTTGCCGATTTGATAGCCGGTCTGTTCGGGAAATGTAATATCGGGAATGAGGTGTCCGTTTTCCTCGCGGTAAGCTCCTCCGAGCTTTTCGTAAAGAGATTCAAAGTTCTTTTTCATTGTAGTATCCTCCAAAATTAGATTTTGATTATACTACAATTCATCCTCGCATCCAAACCAATACAAACACCGAAGGCGTACCTGCTCTATCGCAGGTACGCCTTGTGAGGTGCTTTTGTTTTGCCATTTTCAACTCACAGTAGAAAAATTCTCCCCGAATGAGTTATTGTATTAATTCTTAAATGTGCTATAATGGTATCAGGATGAGCGCTGATCCAAAAAACAGGAGGAACTAAAATGATAAAACTTGGTGAAAAAATAAAATCTTTGAGAAAGCAAAAGAATATATCACAAGAGGTTTTTGCAAATTATCTTGGAGTATCGTTTCAGGCGGTTTCTAAATGGGAAAACGGAAATACAATGCCAGATGTAACGATGATTCCCGCTATCGCCTCTTTCTTTGGTGTTTCAACCGACGAGCTTTTTGATTTTAACGTCTTTGAAATGGAAAAACAAATAGACGAGATTTGTGATGAAGCGTATAAATATCGCTTTACCGATACTCCCAAATCAGAAGCAATTTTGAGAGAAGGATTGCAGAGATTTCCCGGTAATGAAATCATATTAAATAATTTGTTGTATTCTTTGTATTTTCAAGAAAAGATTGAGGATACTATAACACTTTGCAAAACACTCATAGAATCCGTCAAAGATGATTCCGTTAAATATGATGCTTGCAGAATTCTTGCGATGTGCTATAGGAAAAACGGACAAAATGATTTGATAAAGCCCACACTTGAAATCATACCCGAAATTTATTTTACAAAATTGGAGTTGATGGCATCTCTTTTGAACGGAGAAGATAGCTATGAAGCAGCGCAAAAGCAAAAGAATATATCTGCCGAGGATTTAATAAATATGTTGATTATCACAGGCAAGCGCTTAAAAGAAAACGGTGAGGTTGAAAAAGCCAATTCTCAATTTAGGATTGCCGAAAAGATAATGGATGCTTTCAAGGATGATTTCGTTGAGGATAGATGGTTTGAGTCAACAATTTATGATTACACAAACGATCAAAGAAAAGAGCTTGAACAATTATTGAGTGAATAAAAACAGCCCCGCATAATGCGGGGCTTATGTTTTGATTATTTAAGTGAGTTTTCTTTTTTCTTCATTTCCCGTGAAAACAGAATAAGGATTACTCCCGATATAATACAACACAGTGCCATTGTAAGCGGTGCGTTGAGCCAAAGGCCCGTGAGTCCGAGTGATTGTAAACTGAGAATAAATATCATTGGGAAGATAAATGCACTTCCAACAGAAATGAGTGTTGCACAAAATGATTTTTCCACTGCCGTCATATAGCTTTGTGTCGCAAAAGCAAACCAGAAGAAAAGCTTTGACACGGCAAATATTTTAAGTGCTTTCGTTGCTTCGTTTAAGAAGGTCGTTTCAGTGCTTGTTGTGAAAAGGGAAATAAGAATATCCGGCATAAACCACATTGCGATAAATGAGATTATACTCACTATTGCGCTTGCTGAAAAGATGCATTTTGCAAGCTTTTTAACTCTATCCAAGCGTTTTGCACCCCAGTTATAGCCGATTGCGGGTTGGGTTGAGTCGCATATACCGTATATTACGGGATTTAAGACCTCACCAAGATACATTTGTATTCCGTAAATACTGACCGCATCGTCCCCGCCCATTGAAATTAGAGCTTTATTCATAACAACGGATGTTACTCTGCCGGAAATGTTGCTCAAAAAAATGGGCAATCCACATTTAATGATTTGTTTTGTTGTTTTGATAGAAAATTTAGGTTTTGTAAGATGTAATGTGAATTTTCCAAGTGCAAAAGGCAAAAATGCTACAAAAACGAATGCAAACATTGAAAGGCAGCTTGCAAGCGCCGCACCCCAAATATCCAATTTCAAAACAAACAAGAATACGAATTCAAGCAGCGCGGTCACGATGCTTACTATGATGCTAAGCCACATACCAAACTTGGTTTTGCCCGATATTCTCAAATAATTGTCAAGTGCAAAGCCACCTGTAATAAGTGGTGAGAAGATAGCATACACGCGTATATATTGCACTGCAAGCCTTTGCGCTTCATCACTTGCATCAAGGAATGCAAGAAGATATGGCGAGACAAAATAAAGCAATGTTCCCATTACCAAGCCTGCTCCTACTATCATAAGCAGTGCGCAAGTGAAGATATTGTTTGCTTCCTTTTCTTCCTGTCTTCCAAGTGCTATTGATATTGGCACTGCAGAGCCGACGGCGATCAAATCAGAAAGCGCAAAATTAATAATTACGAAGGGAAAGGCGAGATTTATCGCAGCAAAGGCGGTATTTCCAAGTATCTGCCCTACAAAAATGCCGTCAAATAGTCCGTATAGAGCCGATGCGAGCATACTTATAGCACCGGGTATTGCGGCTATAAAGAAGAGTCGCCAGACGCTCGTTTTCAAAAATAGTTCTTTATGTTCCATATTTTCCTCTATTGTCTATTATCCTATATATTATAGACAATTCAAGGGGAAATGTCAAGCGTTACTAAAAAACTGTTTCCACTGTTTTTACACAAAAATCGGGCGAATATTGCCAAAAATCAAGACGGCTTGTTATGCTTGTATCAATAAAATATTGTATGGGGGAGGGAACGGGTCGGTCTGCGGAGATGTCGATAAGCACAAGCTTTATTTTCATTTTTTCGGGAATAATGCTTTTTATATAAACCGACACCTCATCTCCAACGCACAAGCCTTGAAATATCCGATTGTCGTTTCTAAGCTCGGCAAGACCTGCAAGATTTGGAGAAAGCTCCACAAAGATACCGTAGCTTTCAATACTTCTTACCACTCCTGCAACGGTTTGACCCACCGAAAACAAATCTGCATTTTCTTGCCACGTTCCAAGAAGCTCCTTGAGGGTTACAAAAATTCTTCCGCTTTCTATATCGTTGGATTTAACTACTACCTTTAATTTTTGACCGACAAAGAGGCGGTCTGATGGGTGGGAAATTCGCGAAACTGAGATGCAATCAATGGATAAAAGTGAAATATTACCGCAGCCAATATCAAGAAATGCGCCAAAGGTATCAAGATGAGTTACGGTCGCATCAATTATATCCCCGGAAAGCAGGGAGGCGAGATAGTAGGCTTGACACTCACCTTGCGCTGCTCTTCGCGACAAAATTGCGACGAAGGTATCACCTTTAGGCTCTATTGATATTACCTTAAAGCACACGGGCTTGCCGACGCGAGTGATAATGGCAATATCCTTTATTTCTTCGCCGTTGTGTGTAAAAACGCACTCTTCCTTTGGAATGATGCCCTCAATTCCGTGCAAATCAATATGTAAATTCAAGTCGTTATCGCACATCGTAACGCGACCTTCAAGCGTTTTGTTCTCCCTCATCGCGCGCTCAAGTCCTGAAAGACTAGAGACGTATGCGTAATTTTCTTGCGTGTGAATAAGACTGCCCTCGGGCATAAAATTATTGTTTATCATTGGTTTTTCCTCTCTTTTTTGCTCATTTATACTAAAATATTAGAAATTGAGAAAAAATATTCAAAATTTTTTTAAAATCGTGAACGAGGAAAAACGAGCTTTTTATATGAAAAAACGAGAAAAAACGAGATAGCATAATGATAAATCAATTTAACAAAAAAAGTTTCAAAAAACCTATTGACAAAGGGGGAGAGAAGTGTTATAATGTGCAAGGTTAAAAAACTTACTA
>JAZLBH010000136.1:0-14124 GCA_045613605.1 Eubacteriales bacterium | reverse complement strand
AATAATAAAAAACGGAGGAAATTATATGATAAAGAAAGAAAAATTATTCATATACGTTATGTCAAATGGAGTTCTTGAAATAAAGTTAACGGGTGAAATAGATCATCATAGTGCCGTTAACGTGCGTTCGGATATAGATTCGTTGATTATGGATTTGCTTCCCAAAAAAGTGGTCCTTGATCTCTCTGAAATAAGCTTTATGGATTCTTCGGGATTGGGGCTGATAATGGGAAGATACTCACTTATCAAGGATTTGGGCGGTGTGCTTACTCTTCGCGCGCCCACCGTTGCGGTTATGAAAATACTGACGCTTGCAGGAATGGAGCGAATAATAAAAATTGAAAAAAGCATTAAGGAGGTCGTGAAAAATGAAGAGAAGTGAGAAAAAGGGAAGAATATTAAATTCTATGTACCTCGTTTTACCGTCATATTCCGTAAACGAAGGCATTGCGCGTGGGGCAGTGGCTGCCTTTTGTGCTCAGCTTAATCCTACGGCAAGTGAGCTTGGAGATATTAAATGCGCTCTTTCAGAGGCAGTAACCAATTCAATAGTGCACGCTTATCGCGATAGTATTGGAAACATTTACATAACGGTTGATTTACTGGAAAATTCGGTTGTAAAAATAAAAATCAAGGATAAGGGCTGCGGAATCGAGGACGTAAAATGCGCGCGCATGCCTCTTTACACTACCGATCGTGCCGGAGAGAGAAGTGGAATGGGCTTTACCGTAATGGAAAGCTTTACTGATTCAATCAGCGTGCACAGTAAGATGGGAAGGGGAACTACCGTTACACTTTATAAAAGGATTAAAGGCAGATAAGCCAGTGGGGTAATGAATGCAATAAAAACGGATTGGGGAAGCCGAAATTTAGATCTTATATATCGGGCGCAGGGAGATGATAAGGAAGATTCAATGCGTGCGCTTGAGATGATTGTTGAAGAAAATATGGGTTTGGTGCGTTCAATTGCATTGCGTTTTAGAGATAGAGGAGCTGATTATGACGACCTTGTTCAAATAGGAACTATTGGAATGATAAAGGCCGTACATTCGTTTTCAGTCGATAGGGAGGTCGTATTTTCGACCTATGCGGTACCGCTTATCATGGGAGAAATAAAACGTCATTTGCGTGATGAGGGACCGATAAAGATTAGCAGGATCTATAAAAAATTATCCATGGATATAGGCAGAGTGCGAAATAAGATAGTTACGGATGAGGGCAGGGAGCCAAGCATTGTCGAGCTTGCGGAAATTTGCGGTATTTCAGTTGAGGATGCCGCTATTGCTCTTGAAACCATCAATCCCATATTTTCGCTTTCCGAAACGTATGGAGAGGATGAAAAGCTTACTCTTGAGAGTCAGCTTGCCTCTGATGACCGTGAGATCGAAAGGTTGAATGATAAAATTGCATTGGGACAAGTGATAGCGCGCTTGCCTCGCGATTGGCAAAAGATAATTACGTTGAGATATTATAGAAATATGACTCAACAGCAGGTTGCGGACGCGCTTGGACTGTCTCAGGTCAAGGTTTCAAGAGAGGAGAAGAAAATTCTTAACCTTTTACGCGAGGAATTGATTGGTAGTTAGAAAATAAGAAAAATAAAAAAAGTGGAAGTATTTCTTCCACTTATTTTATACAAAAAAATTCCAAGGTGTGATATTCATATCAGGTTGCTTTTCAAATTCATACCTTTTGCCCTTATATACAAAGCAAAGCTTGGTTGCCCAAAGCGCAAAATGTGGGGATTTTTCCCGCGAGCCGTATTTTCCGTCGGCATATATTGGCATTCCCCTTGAGGATAATTGTGCACGAATTTGATGAAATCTACCCGTGTTTAGCTTGATATTGAGCAAAGAAAATTCTTTGCCGTCAGTTGAAACGGTTTTTTCAAGCTTGTAGTCAAGAGAAGCAATTTTTGAACCCTTTCGCTCACTTTTTACAACGAATGCCTTCTTTTGTGCACTGTCCTTGAAAAGATAATCGGTCATACTTCCGCTTTCGGTTTCGGGAGCGCCTGACACAACTGCAATATAATGCTTTTCAAAGCCATCCTTATCCGCTACTATGCGCGAAAGCTCAGCCGCGGCATTTTTGTTGCGAGCATAGAGGATAACACCACCCGTAGCTCTGTCAAGGCGGTGCACAACGAAAATATCTGCGTTTTCATTGCTTTCTTTTAATTGCGCGCTCAAAAGAGAGGTCATATCCTCACCGTCCGTTAAGTCGGATTGTGACGGAATGCCCTGTGGCTTTACGCACACAATAAAATCCTTGCTTTTATGTAAAATTTCTATCATTCTTGGGGATAATCCTTGGGATCAAGGATATAGATATCCTTTTCGTTTCTATACTTTTGATCAACGTCAAGACCGTAGCCGAAAACGAATTCATCAGGGATAGTAAAGCAGCAGTAGTCGGGCTGAAGGTCAACCTTTCTTTTTGAAGGCTTATCGAGAAGTGTGCAAATCTTGATGGATTTGGGCTGGCGTGATGAAAGCAATCTCTTAAGATAGGAGAGTGTATTACCGCTGTCAATAATATCTTCAACGATGATTACGTTTTTACCGCAAATACTCTTGTCAAGGTCCTTGAGCATCTTAACCTCACCCGATGACGTTGTACCTGCGCCATAGCTTGAAATTGCCATAAAGTCCATGGTCATAGGGATAGTAATTTCTCTTGTGAGATCGGAGTAAAAATGAATGCATCCCTTAAGAATACCTACGAACAAAACCTCTTCACCTTCGTAGTCCTTAGATATTTTTTGAGCAACTTCTTTAATTTTTGTTTTAAGCTCATTTTCAGAAATGAGTATTTTTGCGCGTTGTGTAAGCATAGCTTCCTCCAAAATAATATTTATAAAAAATACAAAGACAGTATAACACATTTTTGATGCTCTTGCAATAAAAAAATTAAAATTTATTTAATAAATATTGATTTTATACCCACTTGACAGAGTACCTATGAATGTGGTAAAATAAAATGACTAAATTTGTTCATTTGAAAGGATGAATTATGAAGATTGGATTTGTTTCACTCGGTTGTCCGAAAAATCAGCTTGATGCTGAGGTTATGCTTCACGAGCTTGTTATGGCAGGATATGAGCTTACTGCGGATGAAACTGAGGCAGACGTTGTTATTATAAATACCTGCGGATTTATCGAGTCCGCTAAGAAAGAAGCTATTGACAATATTCTCGACATTGCTTGGCTCAAGGAAAATCGCGACCTTAAGGGCCTTATCGTTACAGGCTGCCTTGCGGAGAGATATAGAAATACCATTCTCGAGGAATTCCCTGAGGTTGACGCTGTTTTAGGTGTTGGAAGCATTCACAATATAGTTGAAGCGGTCGGCAAGGTTCTTGGGGGAGAAAAATACACCTCCTTCGAGGATAAGAACTGTGTTCGCCTTGGCGGTGACAGAGTTCTTACCACTCCCGAATACGCGGCGTATCTTAAGATTGCAGAAGGATGCGACAACCGTTGCACTTATTGTGCTATTCCTTCGATCAGAGGTAAATTCCGTTCGCGTCCTATGGAAGATATTATTGCCGAGGCAAAGGATCTTGAAGCGCTTGGTGTTAAAGAGCTTACACTCGTTGCACAGGATACTACTAAATACGGACAGGATATCTATGGCGGTTATAAATTAGCCGAGCTTTTGCATAAGCTTACAGAGGAAACGAATATTCCTTGGTTTAGAATTCTTTATTGCTATCCCGATAAGATTACTGACGAGCTTATTGCTGAAATGAGAGATAACGATCGAGTTTGTAAGTATATCGACCTTCCTATGCAGCATATTGCCGATGGTGTGCTTAAAAAGATGAATCGCCACGGTGGCAGCGCGCTTATTCGTGAGGTCGTTGCGAAATTGCGCAAGGAGATTCCCGACGTTGTTATAAGAACCACGTTTATCGTTGGCTTCCCCGGTGAAACCGATGAGGATTTCACCGAGCTTTGCGAGTTTGTGAATGAGCAAAGATTTGAGCACGTTGGCGTGTTTACATATTCAAGAGAAGAGGGAACACCCGCTTATAAGATGGAGCAAATTGACGAGCAGATAAAGCTCGACAGATACGATATTCTTATGAGGGATCAGCTTGTTATTAACGAAGAAAATAACGAAAAGAAGCTTGGTACCGTTATCAGAGTGCTTTGCGAGGGCTTTGATCCCGTGAGCGAGGCATATTACGGCAGAAGTGAAGCCGACGCTCCCGACATTGACGGAAAAATATACTTCGTTGGACCAAAGGGTATTTTGCCCGGTGCATTCGTTGACGTTAGGATCAATGAGGTTATCGAATACGACCTTTGCGGCGAGGCGGTCAAGGTTTATTGATTTTGAAAGGAAGATTACTATGAATTTACCAAATAAATTAACGGTTTTGAGAATGTGCTTGGTACCTGTGATCATCGTGGTGCTCTTGTTGCCCGTTAATATGGCAACGAATATTATAGGCGCATTCATATTCCTTGCTACTGCAATAACTGACTTACTTGACGGAAGAATTGCAAGAAAGCACGGTCTTATTACGGATTTTGGTAAGTTCCTTGATCCGCTTGCAGATAAGTTTATGGCATTATCTGCTATGATGTGTATTATGTACCGTGTGTATCTTTATAATCAAGAAAAGGATATTAAAATTATTTTTGCGATTTTTATGCCACTTATTATGATAACGGTTTTCCGTGAGCTTGCAGTTGCTTCAATTCGCTTGATCACAGCGAAAAACGCTAATATCGTTGTTGCGGCAAATATACTTGGCAAGGTAAAGACCGTTTCGCAAATAGTTTGCGTAATGGCGGCACTCCTTGAACCCGTGCTTGCAAAAATTAAATTTCTTTCATTCATGTCATTCTATCCCGTTACAATTGCGGCAAGTGCGGTCGCGCTTGTTATGACGGTTTGGTCGGGCGTGGTTTACATCAAAACCTATTGGAAATATCTTGATCAAAATAAATAATTTATAAATCACTCGCTTTCAAGCGAGTGATTTTTATTTACAAAGACAGAAAAATGTGATAAAATAATAAAAAAATACATTTTTTCAAAAAACCGAAAAAAATCGCAAAAATTTTCGTATATATATGAAGAGCAAAATAATTGCTCTTTGGAGGAGCTTATGAGGATGGACAAAACGACGGTTGAACTGATAAAAAGGGGAGACGTTAAGACAATTGAATATTTGTATTCTTCATATTACAAGCTTGTGAAATACCACGTTTATGAAATCGTTCGAAATAACGAGGATGCAGAGGAGCTTACACAAGACGTTTTCGTGAAGGTATTTGATAAGATCGGGCAATACGATGAAAAGCGCAGCTTTGCGACTTGGTTAATTAATATAGCCAAGCATACCGCAATTGATCACTTAAGAAAAAGATCACCTAATATTGATTATGTGGAGGGGATCTTGCCGCGCGATCAAGAGGATGCAGAGCTTATTGGAGGTAATCTTGATGAAAAAATCAGAGGATTACTTAGTGAGGAGGAATACAAAATAGTTACGTCAAGAGTGTACTTTGATCTCAAATTTATCGAGGTGGCTAAGATGCTTGGAATCGGCTTGGCAAGTGTAACGAGAAAATATTACAAGGGAATTCGAAAATTAAAAAAAGAACTCAAAATGGAGGATTTTTATGACTGAATTTGAAAAAAAGATAAAGAGATATCACAACAAAAAAATGAGATATAATAAGGATCCCGAGGCATTGATTAACAGATTGCGCAAAAAAGAAGCTGAAAAATATGATTTTGTCGATGAAAGGCTTAATATGGGATATAACGTTTTTGATAAGAGTCAAAATATTCCGCGCAAGCCAAACAAAAGACTTCATTTTTTAAGAAGAGTAATTATTACGCTTATAATTATTTTAATCATAATACTGTTAACTATATGGGCAAGAGGTAGATTTATTTACGGTATAAATAAAATGCGACTTTTCTCTTGAATGAATAAAAAAGCAACACCGAAAAATCGGTGTTGCTTAATTTATTTAATTTTAAGATTATTCTAAAAATTATTTGTTTGCTTCACGGCGTTCGTTAAGCTCTGCTGTCATATTAGCCATTGTCTTCTTGTCGAGGTTATAGATAAGACCGATACCTACGAACTGACAAACTGCTGAGAAGAGGTAGAGACCTGCAACGAGCCAGCATGCCTTATATGCCATTTCAGGAGTCTGACCTGTTGTACCGGCGGATTCAATGTAACCAAGCACACCAAGGAGTGCGATTACGATAGAGGGACCGATACCCTGAGCGAGCTTTCTGAAGAATGAGTGAAGTGAGTAAACTGTACCTTCCTCACGAGTACCGAATTTCCATTCGTTGTAGTCAATAGCGTCTGCCATCATAGCCCAAGAGATACATGTGTAAACACCCATACCAAGACCGAAGAGAACAAGACCTATCATATAAACGTAAAGAGCGATGGAAATATCAACAAGAGGGAATATGCACATTACAAGACCACCAACCAAGGAAACGAGTGTACCTGCTGTAGCGGCTTCCTTCTTACCAAACTTGTTAACAAGCTTCTTAATGAAGGGAATGAAAAGGAACATAGGAGCAAAGCCAACCATCATAACGAGGCCGGACATCTGAGCATTTTTGAAGTATGTAGCGAACATAATGTTGTTAGCTGTAGTTGCGGACTGCATACCAAGGAACATACCCATAGCAGCAACGGTTGCACCAACTGCCGCACGGTTCTTCATGAAGTTACCAAATGCCTTGATAACGTTGAACTTGGGAGCCTCTTCACCTGTTTTAACGGAATATTCGTCAACACGAAGAGTGATCTTCTTGATCATAAACCAGAAGAATGCGAAAGCGATAACGCCCATAAGGAGAGCTGCGAAGAATACTCTGTCACCAAGAAGGTCCTGACCGAGAAGCTCGCCGTTTTCATCGTAAACGTCTTTCCAAATGATCATAGGAAGAATGATACCGGGGAGAACGTTACCAACTGCGCCACCGATGGATCTCCAAGAGGAGAGCTGAGCTCTTTCACCTGCGTCCTCTGTTACGAGAGAAAGCATTGAGCCGTAAGGAACGTTTGCCATTGTATAAGCTGCGTCCCAAATTATGTAACCAACGATGAAGAGAACTGCCTTAACAACCTTGTTAGCGCCAGGGAAGGGCATAAATACTGCCGCACCGCCAACGATAAGGCCGATAGCACCAATGAGAATGTAGGTTTTGAATTTACCTCTCTTATATCTTCTTGTGTCGGCGTCGATCATCGCACCGATGATGGGGTCGTTAATAGCGTCCCATGCCTGAACAAGGAGAAGGAGAAGTGAAAGAACGCCTGTTTCCATTGCCATGTAAACAAGCCAGAATGTCTGAACTGTACCCTTAAGACCGAAGCTCAAGTTACAACCAGCATCACCTGCGGCATAAGCAAGCTTGTCCATAATACCAAACTTACGGTAGCCTTTTTCGTCTAATTGAACTGTTTTTTTAGACATAATATCCTCCAAAAAAAATATTTGAGCGAAACATCGCAAATAATATTATACACTATTATAATTGATTTGTCAACAATAATTGAAGCTTTAGACAGGTAAAAAAATGAAGATTGTTCATAATTTTAGTTGTAAAAACAAAATAAAAAATTTGGATTTTGATGATTTTTCGCCAAGGAGGATATTTTTTATCGTGTTATTTAGAAAAAAGTCGATAAAAAAGTTAAAATAAAATAAAAAAGGGACTACACAAAATTGCGAATATATGTTATAATAAAATATAATTGACAAGTTTACTCTTTTTTAAGAAGGGATGCAAAAAAATGAAAGAAAATAACTATAAGAACAACAATAAAGGAAAAAATTACGGCAAAAAGGAAGGTAACCGTCCTGCGCGTAATGAAAGCCACAGCAACGGCAAAAAGCAATACTACAAGGAGCCTGTTCAAATGAGCGAAGAGGAGCTTGGAGGTCTTGTTATAGGAAGAAATGCGGTTCGTGAGCTTTTGAAGAGCGGACGCGCTGTGGACAAGCTTCTCGTTAGCCGCGGTGACAGAGAGGGCTCTATCGTAGTTCTCGTTGCTCAGGCCATCGAGCGCGGGATTCCCGTGGTTGAGGTTGAACGTCAGAAGCTCGATTCAATGGCAGGTATGAGTCAGCATCAAGGCGTTATTGCAATGGCGGCTGAAAAGGAATACGTTGAGGTTGAGGATATTATCGCTATCGCACGAGAGAGAGGCGAAGCGCCCCTTATCGTAATCTCTGACGGCATCACCGACCCATACAACCTCGGTGCGCTTATCAGATGCGCTGAGGGTGTTGGTGCGCACGGACTTATTATTCCCAAGCGAAGAGCATCGGGACTTACTCCCTTAGTATCCAAATCAAGCGCAGGAGCTATTGAGCATCTTGCGGTTGCAAAGGTTTCAAACATTGCTCAAACCATTGAGGAATTAAAGGAGCAGAATATTTGGATCTACAGTGCCGAAGCAGGCGGACAAGCGTATTACGATACCGACTTCACGGGCGGATGCGCGATCGTTTTTGGAAGTGAGGGAGAGGGCGTTTCTCAGCTTGTAAAGCAGAGAAGTGACTTCATCGTTTCGATCCCCATGTACGGTCACGTTAATTCATTTAACGTATCAACCGCTGCAGCAGTGATTTTGGCTGAAGCATCAAAGCAGCATAGACAAAAGAAATAATAGATTATGAAAAAATATGTAAAGGAGGTAATTTGAGTGGAAGGCTATAATAATGATGACGTTAAAAAAATGCTCGAAATGCTTAAAGAGCAGGCGGAAAGCAGCAGTGAATCCGAGGTTAATATAGATGCTCAAACTACCGATAGCGTTCATACTGATGAGGATATTCAGAATATGCTCAAGGAACAGTTTTCTCCAAAGCAGGGAGATAGCTCTGTTGTGATTGAGGATTATTCCTTTGATGAGGTTGATGAATTTATATCCGAAGAGGTAGCGGAGGAGACGGCGGCATTCGAAGAGGAAGCTCCTATTGATGAGAAAATTGAACCTGAAGAGGTGCTTGAGATAAATGAAGAATCCGAGCCTGAAGAAAAAGAAATTTTAACGGATGAGCCTCAATTATCTTTTACTGTACCTAAAACCCCTGATAAAACCTCTGAAATCATTCTTGACAGTCAAGATGATGGATATATTGACATCAGGGAGATTCTGAAATCGGAAGAAACCGTTGAAGAGACGTTCAGTGAGGCTGAAGAGACTCCTATTACGCTTGAAGAGGCTGTAAACGATTACATAAGTGAAATCGAGGTTAAGGAAGAAATTCAACCACAATATACGGTTGAGGACGAGCAGACCGAGGACGAATCAGAGCCGTATGAGGAGGAGCCCGTTTCAGAGGAATCCATTAATTACGATGAGGTTCTTGAGGGTCAACAGGGAACCGTATTCAATCAATTTGTTGAGGATTTTACGGGCGAGCTTGACGACGTGGTCTTTGAAGCGGAGATAACCGAGAGCAAAGCTCCCGACAAGCAATACACCATATTTGAGGACTGGGAGCAGATAATTCAGAAAAAGGATTTTGCTACCTCAGAAGAGGAAATAGTTATTTCTGATAATGAAGATTTTGATCAAGATGCAGGTGCGGAAGAAAAGAAGATGCGCACGGATTATTTCAATCCCATCGTTTCCGACAATGATCTTGACGCGGTTGATATTGCTCTTATGGTTGCCCTTGGCGGAGAGAGCGAGATGAACGAGACCGTTGGCTTTGAAAAAATACGCCAAGCGGTTCACGATCTTGAAGAGGAGGAAGAGGAGAGCCTTGAAAACAAGAAGATTTTTGGATTTGTTGGAGAGGAATATAACTCACTGATTCAAAACATCAAGATCAAGCAAAAATACAAAACCGATAAATTATGGGTTTGGGGTAAAGCGATATTTATTGCTTTGCTTGCTTTGGGCTTTGTGATCTATGAAATTTTTTCATGGACTAATATCGACCATGATGCAACAGGCACCACCAACGCATTGCGTGTGGTGATTGGATTTATGCTTTTGCTTATGGGCTTTGCGGTATCCTTTGATAAGCTGATAAAGCTTTTTAAGGAGCCGATGAGCTTTTCTTCGCTTTCATACATTGGTGCGCTGATAGCATTCTTCTTTACCATTATCCACGATATAATAATTATTACCGTAAGCGGATACGTATATGCGGAAATGACGTTCCATTCCGTGTCGGCGATATTGCTTCTTATCAGCTTTATATATGACATATTTGATCAAATGCAGCAATCACATATGTTTAATATCGTTTCTCTTAGCGATAAAAAGCTCGTTCTTGAGCCATACGGTAAAATTAATACGGATGACGACGGTGAGGTGCTTGAAAGTGATAGCTATTGCATCTCCAAGGTTCCTACGGTTAAAAAATATTTTGCAAGGACATCAGCCCCCTCATCCGTTTCGATGAGCAAGCTTGTTCCCTTGTTGTTTAGCTTTTCAATAGCAATATGCGTTATGCTGTTGCTTCTTCTTATGAGACAACCGCTTAATACGGTATTCTTTGCCTTCGTGATAACACTTTCGTTCCTACTTGTTTGTACCTCAATCTTCGAAAGTGAATTTGCATTTTTTGAGGTCTATACTACACTTAAAAAATACAAGACGGGTATAGTAGGCAAGTCCAGCGTTTCGGAATACGGAAAATGCGACATCGTTTATTTTGATGATTACAACATTTTTAACAAAAGAAGCGTTAGAACTAAGGGCCTTAAGCTTTATGATAACAATGAGATATACCGCATACTTTATCATACACAGGCGGTATTTTCAAAGGTGGGAGGTCCGCTTAAGGGCGTGTTCGAGTTTGCTACCAGTGAAATGACGCATTCAAATAAGGTTGAAATAAAGGAAATCAGTAAAGAGGGTATTTCAGCCGTCGTTGACGGAAGAACGTCAGTTCTTATCGGAACGGGTGCGTTTATGAGAAGCAGATATATTCACCCAAGCTACACCAGTGCCGATCTTAAGCTTGAAGAGTGCGGTGAGGAGAGCATTATGTTTATTGCGCTTAACGGTGTGTTGGGAGCCAAGCTTTACGTTACGTATCAATTCTCAAGTGAATTTGAAAGACTTGCGCGCAAGCTTGCAAAGCACGGTGTTAGAATCGGTATTCGTTCCTCCGACCCCAACGTTAATAACAAATGGGCTGAGAGATACGGAGAATTAAAGCAATTTGATATTAGCATTGTGCGTCCAACCTTGAAGGAAATTAAGCCGCACGAAAAATCTATTGATAGCGGAATAGTATCAGTTAAGAACGTGCGCGCTCTTACAGAAGCCTTGATGATGTGCATAAAGCTGCATAATTTTGAAGCCCTTCTTTCAAAGGTGAGAGCAGTGGCACTTGTAATTATGGGTATTCTTTCGTTCGGGCTTGTGCTTTGCGCAGGTATCAATATAATTACTATTTGGGTTATGTTGACTGCAATTGCTCTTTGCACGTTCGTTATGATGCTATTAACTCATTTATATATCAAAAATTAATGGTGAAACAATGAAAATAAAGAATACTTCAATCCTTAAATCCGTTGAAAAGCCCGGCAGATACAGCGCGGGTGAATTCGGACAAATAATTAAGGATAAAAAGGATATTAAGGCCAGATGGGCATTCTGCTTTCCCGATACGTATGAGATAGGAATGTCGAATCTTGGTGTTAGAATACTTTATGGCGCGCTTAATCAGGAGAGCGACGTTTGGTGCGAAAGAGCATATGCTCCGTGGACGGATATGCAGGAAAAGATGCGCGAGCATAACCTTCCCCTTTGCGCTCACGAAAGCGGAGATCCCCTTGTGGATTTTGACATTGTTGGTATCACACTTCAGTACGAGATGTGCTACACGACAGTACTCAAAATGCTCGAGCTTGCAAGCATTCCTCTCTATGCTAAGGATAGGGGGGAGGAATTTCCAATAGTGATTGGCGGTGGCCCTTGCGCTTATAATGCGGAGCCCGTTGCTGATTTCTTCGATTGCTTCTCAATTGGAGAGGGAGAAGAAAATTTGGTTGAATTTACCCGTCTCTATATTGAGATGAAGGATAACGGTACATATACAAAGAAGGATTTTCTTCATAGAGCCGCTGCTGAAATTGGCGGTATCTACGTGCCCTCCCTCTATGACGTTACTTATAACGATGACGGAACGATCAAGGCGTATACTCCCATCTACGAGGACGTGCCGAAGCGCGTGCTTAAGCGCATTATGACCGATATGGATAAGGCATATTTCCCCGATAAGGTGGTTATGCCATATATCGAAACGGTGCATGATAGAATTATGCTTGAGGTTTATCGCGGATGTATCCGCGGTTGCCGTTTCTGTCAGGCGGGAATGGTTTATCGCCCTGTTAGAGAGAAGACCCCCGGTGTCCTTAACGAGCAGGCAAAATGCTTGTTTGAAGCAACCGGATACGATGAGATCTCACTTTCATCCCTTTCGATCAGTGACTATTCAAGACTTCCCGAGCTTACGGATAATCTCCTTGAGTGGACGGATGATAATATGATTAGCTTGTCATTGCCCTCACTTCGTGTGGATAGCTTTACAAAGGAGCTTATGGACAAGATTTCAACCGTTCGCACGGGCTCGCTCACATTTGCACCCGAGGCGGGAAGCCAAAGACTTCGCGACGTTATTAATAAGAACGTGTGTGAGGGTGACCTTCTTCGCGCGGTAAACGTTGGCTTTGATGCCGGCAAGACAAGCTGTAAGCTCTACTTTATGATGGGCTTGCCCACTGAAACCTATGAGGATCTTGACGGCATTGCCGACCTTGCTAAAGCCGTAATTGAGGCGTACTACGAAAATCCCAATAGACAAAAGGGAAGAGCACCTTCCGTTACCGTGAGCGTTTCCTGTTTTATTCCGAAGCCCTTTACTCCATTCCAATGGGAGGCTCAGGATAGCATGGAGACCTTCGTTGAGAAGCAAAAATATCTTGAAAGCAAGATAACCGATAGAAAGATAAGATACGTCCACCACGATGCGCGTGTTTCTCACGTAGAGGCAATTTTGGCGCGTGGCGACAGAAGACTTGCACCGGCACTTGCACTTGCTTGTGAGAGGGGCTTCTGCTTTGATGCGTGGGATGAATTTTTCCACTACGATGAGTGGATCAAGGTCTTTGAGGATTGCGGAATCGACTATAACTTCTACTCAAACAGAGTATGGGGCGAGGACGAGGTTCTTCCTTGGGACGTTATCGACTGCGGTGTTACAAAGGAATTTTTGAAGCGTGAGAGAAAGAATGCTTACGCCGAGAAAACAACACCCTCCTGCCGCGAAAAGTGTTCAGGATGCGGTGTAAATAAGCTTGGAGGTGAGAGAACATGGTGTCCGAAACAAAATTAAAGCCATATTCCAAAACCGATTATCCAATGCTTGAAGAACCCAAATATATAAGATTTAAGTTCCGTAAGGTGGGGGATTTGCAGTTTATTTCTCATCTTGACCTTCAAAAAGCGATGGCGAAGGTGCTTGTTCGAGCAAAGGCTCCGCTTTGGTATTCAAAGGGATTTAATCCCCATGCAAAGCTTATTTTTGCGCTTCCGTTATCGGTTGGCGCGCAAAGTGAGTGCGAATATCTCGACGTAAGAGTTGAACGCGCAATTCCACCGCTTGAGCTTATGGAGCATATAAATGCAGAGCTTACCGAGGAGCTTCGATTCCTCGACGCTTACTATGCCGAAACAAAGCTTGAGGATATCTATTGGGCGGAATACGATTTTGAGATCAAGACCGCGGGCGCTGATGAAGATCTTGCGCGCGAGGTCGAAGGCTTGCTCACAGGTGAGCAGGTGATCATCCTCAAAAAAGCAAAGGATAAGTATAAAAAGATATTCTTTAAAGAGGTTGATATCGCACCCTACGTTCGTGACGTGAGTGTAAATTTTGACGGTGAGATTATTAAGATAAATGCAAAATTATCGGCATCAATTAACCAAACTCATCCTCATATCAATCCCGAAAATATCGTGACTATGCTTAAGGACAAGCTTGGAATTTTGTCGGGCGACGTTACGAAAGAGCAGTATGATATTATCAGAACAAGAATTTATTTTCAGGACGGGGAAACCGACTTCAGATAAGGAGAAGTTAATAT
>JAZLBH010000135.1:0-21578 GCA_045613605.1 Eubacteriales bacterium | reverse complement strand
TGCGCGTGTTACACACGCTTGGTTTTGCTTGCTTCACTTCGTTGCGCTCACAAAACTTCGTTCTACTCAGAATGACACGTAGCCGCGAGATGTTGTGCGAATATCCCAATAAATCAAAATTTGAGCAACGCCACCGAATTTCTTGGCAAATCAACAAATATTTGGAAAACACTTGCAAAAGGCAAAAAAAGGGGATATAATGAATTTGCCAAAGTAATCCTTGCAAATTAGGTATAACTGTCTTTTTTTATATGGATAGGTATATCCTTTTCGTCGTACACAAATCAACAAGAATTTGACAAAATGCAAATTCCGGCTTGGTTTGTGTGTAAAGTTATACTCATTTTGCAAGGATTAGTTTGGCGACTATCGGAGTTTGCGTTTTTGTGCGCCTGCTTCGGTAGCCGCACTTTTTATGTTTTTAGGAGGAAGTTATGAAAAAAATTTTATCACTAGTGTTGATATCTATCATGTTGTTATCAACCGTTGCACTTGCTTCTTGTTCTATTGTTAAAGGGCTTTTTAGAACGACCATTACCGCAAGTGAATGGGAAAAAGGCTTACAAGAAATGGAATATTATACTGATGTTTTGCAAGAAACATTTTTGCAATTCGGTGTAGAACCACCCATATATACTGTATGGCAGTCTTCTCTTGTGAGATCTAAAAGCGATTGTTCATATTACCTTATTGATGGGGTTGCATATAAATTTGCCGAGGTTATTGATTCTACATCTACCGGACATATTGAGTTGATAGATATTGAGAAGGAATCTCCTTTCAAGACAATAGGCGAGGAATTTGGGCTTAATTCAATTAAGTTCGAAGATCTTGTTTATGAAGAACCCTATTATATGTGTGATACAACTATGTGGGGATTGGATGTAACATATAAAATTGAATGTAGAGGAGGAAAGTTTGAGCGTATTAAAATCACTACTGAAGGTTTGTTCCTTGCATCCGCATATAATTTTGGAGATACGGCACGTACGTTAGGAAATTACGTTCCGAATTACGAAAAAGATGTAAATAATAGATCTTTAATAACTGTGGATGAATGGAATCAATTCAGAGCAATGGACAACTATACCATTGAAGGAACGAAAACCGTTGACGGATGTAGTTTTCCTTTCGTTCAAAAGGTAACTCCTGAAGGTATGGAAGTTAATGGTGTTAAGTATGCTTTTGGTGAGGACGGTACAGTTTATGAGCTTGGTAAGAACTCAGACGGGTGGTTTGGTGTGCTTTCATATTATACCATAACGGATAATAACCTTTCACCCATGCCTGAGGAAACTGTCAAAATACCCCACGATGGTACGCCAATGAACACTCATTCCTTGATTTATGATCATAATAATGAAGCATACATGCGTGCAAGTTGGGGTGGAAATGATAATAATAGGGGTTATATTAAATTTCATAATGGTGTGATTTCCGAGTTTAGATCAGTAGATAGAAGAATGGGAGTGTTTGCTACAGTGACAATCGAGGGAAAGGTAACTAACATAGGCACAACCGTTGTTGATATCCCCGAATATACTGTTACTGACTATATTAGAAAAGATTATAGAACCACTGTGACTGAAGAAGAATGGAATAACAATATGAATCTTCAGAATTGTACTATTGAAATTTTGTTAGATGGTTCATATATGGGATGCAAAAAAGTAACCGAAAATGCAATCCAGGGGTTATATGATTTTTATACATTTAAGGATGGTTTAACTTATCGTCTTAGCTATAATTATGAAAACGAAAGATGGGAAGCGCGTATAGCTGAGGATGATTTTTATATGAAGGATTTCCTTGAGTTTTATAATTCTTGCTCTAGCACTTCTCAGTTGGACTTTTCGAATTTCGAGTACAACGATGACATTCAAGCTTATGTATATGTTTGGGAGTCGTATTCTGTAGAATTTATTGTTAGATTTAAAGATGGACAGCTTCTTAGCGTTCAAGAGAGAGCTTTGAATTTGATTGTTGAACAAACAATCGTGAAAAATATATTTGACATTGGTACTACCGTTATTGAAATTCCCGAATATGTAATTGTTGAAGAATAATATAAAACAACAAGTAAAAGCGAGCCGTATATACGGCCCGCTTTTTGTATGCAGAAAAGAGATAGATTGGGATTTATCGGTCACTTTTTTGAAAAAAAGTCCCCGTGAACCCCCAAAACTGCGCCTGCTCGTTTCGGGGAACCCCTGACACCAAAAAACTTTTTATAGGGCTTCGCGGCAACACCAATAATATCAGTGCAAAACCGTAGGGGTCGACGTCCTCGACGACCCGCACATAAATAAACAACTAACCGATAAATTAAATTTTGAACAAAAAACAACCGCCCCATTAATTTGAGGCGGTTTTGTTATTATTTCCAATTATTCAATTCCAAGTACCTTATAGCCCTGCGCTTCGACGGTTGCTTTGAGGGTTTCGTCGGAGACGGGGGAGGTGAGGGTGAGGGTTGCTTTCTTTTCAACGTGGCTGGGCACTACGTTTTCCACGCCTGCGATGGCTTCAAGGGCTTTTTTTACGTGTGCTTCACAGTGGGGGCACATCATTCCTTCAATTTTGATTGTTTTTGTCATGGGTTTGAACTCCTTTGTTTTATGTTTCTTATAAATTTTAACGAGGTTAAGACGGAGCGCGTTGGTCACGACGCAAAAGCTTGAGATACTCATTGCGGCGGCTCCGATCATTGGGGTGAGCGTGATTCCAAGGGGAATAAGCACACCTGCGGCGAGGGGAATTCCAAGGCAGTTATAGAAAAACGCCCAGAAAAGACTTAATTTGATATTATTCAAGGTCGCGCGCGAGAGCTTGATCGCGGCAGGAAGGTCCGCCATATTGCTCTTTATCAGCACCACGTTTGCGCTATCAATGGCAATGTCCGTGCCGCTTCCAATGGCAATTCCCGTGTCCGCGGCGGTAAGCGCGGGCGCGTCGTTGATGCCATCACCAACCATTGCGACCTTGCCGTGTTTTTTGAGCTCTTGAATGACCTTTTCCTTTCCGTCGGGAAGAACTCCTGCGATCACTTCATCAACGCCGGCTTCTTTTGAAATGGCACGCGCGGTGCGTTCATTGTCGCCCGTGAGCATAACGGTTTTGATGCCCATTTTTTTAATCTCGGGAATTGCTTCCTTGGCATCGGGCTTGATCGTGTCGGCAACCGCTATTATGCCGAGGATTTTATCATTTTTCGAAAAGAACATCGGCGTTTTGCCGTTTTCGGCAAGGCGGTTTGCTTCATTTGTTAAGCCTTCGGGAATGGGGGCGAATTTGGTAATAAATGCCTCGTTTCCGCCACGAACGGTTGCGCCGTCTATAATTCCTTCAAGTCCGTTTCCTGCAACTGCGCGGAACGATGAAACGTCGAGCGCATTTAGTCCTTTTTCCTCACCGTACTCAATTATCGCACGGGAGAGGGGGTGTTCACTCTGTTTTTCAAGAGAATAAGCAAGCATCAAAAACTCGTTTTCGTCATCTTGCGCTATTATATCGGTCACCTTGGGTGCGCCGACCGTGATAGTTCCGGTTTTATCAAGGGCTATCACCTTTATTTTGCCTGCTTCCTCAAGGGAGGTCGCATTTTTGAATAAAATTCCGTTTTTCGCGCCTACTCCGCTTCCGACCATGATCGAAACGGGAGTTGCAAGTCCCAATGCACAGGGACAGCTGATAACGAGAACCGAGATGGCTCTTGTCAATGAAAAGGCAAAATCCTTGCCGAGAATCGTCCAAATAATGAACGTTATTATTGAAATGCCAATTACCGTCGGCACAAAAATGCCCGATACCTTATCGGCAATTTTGGCGATGGGGGCTTTGCTTGAGGATGCATCCTCTACCATTTTGATGATTCGCGAGAGCATAGTTTCATCCCCAACCTCGGTAGCCTTGCATTTTAAGAAGCCCGAGCGATTGATGGTCGCGGAATATACCTGCGCGCCAATGCCCTTGTCCACGGGGATGCTCTCACCCGTTAAGGCGCTTTCGTCGATTGCACCCTCACCCTCAAGAATAATGCCGTCAACGGCAATGCTCTCTCCGGGGCGCACGGTGAAGATATCCCCTGCGCGAATTTCGGATATTGGGAGCACTATTTCCTTGCCGTTGCGAATAACCGTCGCGCTTTCGGGGGCAAGGGAAGTCAATTTGTCAAGCGCATCGGTGGTCTTGCCCTTTGCAATCGCTTCAAGCATTTTGCCAAGTGTGATAAGCACCAAAATCATTGCCGCGGATTCAAAATAGAGTCCGTGAAGTAAATTGTGGTTGCTTGCTACCTTGAAAAGCAAGGCCACGCTATAGATAAAGGATGTGCCCGAGCCGAGAGCCACGAGTGTATCCATGTTTGGAGCAAGCTTAAGAGCCGATTTGAAGCCGCTTATGAAGAATTTGCGGTTGATTATCATTACAATTATGCAAAGAAGCATTTGCAATATAGCAATCGCTAAAGGATTTTCACTCAAAAAAGAGGGGAGGGGGAAGTTCCACATATTGTGTCCCATTGACACGTACATAAGTATGAGCAAAAAGCCAAGAGAAACCAAAAATCTGTTTCTTAAAGCTTTGATTTCATCATTTGCTTTTTTTATATTTGATTTTTCAGCATTTTTTTCTTTTTTTGAGCCCGCGACCTCTGCGCCGTAGCCTGCTTTTACAACTGCGGAGATAACTTCGCTCTCGGTGGCGCTTCCCTCGACCTCCAGTGAGTTGGTTAGGAGATTTACGGAGCAAGCCTCCACACCGTCAAGTGAGGAAACGGCTTTTTCAACACGCGCCGAGCACGCCGCACAGCTCATACCGGTTATATCGTATCTTTTCAATTTATCACCTTCTTATAGGTTTATTATATACGATTTTGAAGGTAAAATCAATAGTCTTTTGAGATATAAATTGGGATTTATCGGTTAGTTGATATTTTTTATTGCGGGACGTCGAGGGCGCCGTCCCCTACGGAGTTTGATATATTTTCTTTGTCAAATTGTAGCCGTTTACATATTATATGGCTACTATTTTCCTATAAAAATTAACATTCATTGTAGGGGACGGCGCCCTCGACGTCCCGCCTATAAATAAAACTAACTCACCGATAAATCAAAATTTGAAACCAAAAAAACTACCCACATTAGTCGGGAGCTTTAATTTTGCAATAATTAAATTATGCCTTATTAGCAGAACCGAAGAGCTCGATCTTTTCGCGAACTGTTGCCTTGATTGCTTCAGTACCGGGAGCAAGAAGCTTTCTGGGGTCAAAGCCCTTACCTGAAAGGTCCTTACCTGCTTCAACGTATTCTCTTGTTGCTGCTGCGAAAGCAAGCTGGCATTCTGTATTTACGTTGATCTTGGAAACGCCAAGGTCGATTGCCTTCTTGATCATTTCAGCAGGAATACCTGTGCCGCCGTGAAGAACGAGGGGCATGGAGCCTGTCTTCTGCTGAATAGCATCAAGTGTATCAAATGAAAGACCGGGCCAGTTTGCAGGGTACTTACCGTGGATATTACCGATACCTGCTGCAAGCATTGTAACACCGAGGTCAGCAATCATCTTGCATTCTTCGGGATCTGCGCATTCACCTGCGCCTACAACACCGTCTTCTTCACCACCGATTGAGCCAACCTCTGCTTCAAGAGAGAGACCAAGCTCACCTGTGATTCTAACAAGCTCTTTTGTCTTTTCGATGTTTTCTTCGATGGGGTAGTGAGAACCGTCGAACATTACGGATGAGAATCCTGCCTCGATACAAGCAAGCGCACCCTCATATGAGCCGTGGTCAAGGTGAAGAGCAACGGGAACTGTGATGTGGAGTCCCTCGATCATACCGTTAACCATGCCAACGATTGTCTTATAGCCACACATGTATTTACCTGCACCCTCAGAAACACCAAGGATAACGGGGGAGTTCATCTCCTGTGCGGTGAGAAGAATGGCTTTTGTCCATTCAAGGTTATTAATATTGAACTGACCAACTGCATAGTGGCCTTCTTTTGCTTTTGTAAGCATTTCTTTTGCTGAAACAAGCATCTTATTAAAATCCTCCAAGATTAAAAATTTACCAACGATTATTATATACCATTTTCCAAAAAAAATCAAGTATATATGAAATTTTTTATCAAAAATAGAAAATTAATTACCAAAATTTGCAAATAAAAATATTAACAGTGTAAAAATATCTTGACAAATCATCAAAAAGCGTGTAAAATAAGAGTGTAACTAAAATGGCAAAATAGGATTTTTACTATTCATTATAGATTACATGGTCGATTTGTTGAAAACTAAATACTACAAAGGAGGTGCAATATGATTTTGTATGTTCTTATAGCAGCTGCCGCGCTTGTGGTTGGCGTTTTTGCAGGCATGATACTTCGCAAAAAAACAGCCGAAAGCAAGATTGGTTCTGCTGAAGAAGAAGCTAAAAGAATCGTACTTGACGGTGAAAAGCAGGCTGAGACAAAGAAGAAGGAAGCTCTTATCGAAGCAAAGGAAGAAATTCTTAAGCAAAGAAATGAATCCGAACGCGAAATGAAGGAGCGCCGCGCTGAAATCTCAAAAACTGAGCGCCGTTTGGTTCAAAAGGAAGAAAACCTTGACAAAAAGAGTGAAGCTCTTGAAAAGAAGAACGAGCAGCTTGATAAAAAGCTCAAGGATGCGGACGTTGTTCGTGCACAGGTTGATGAAGCCCTTAACGCTCAGCTTAAGGTTCTTGAAAAAATTTCAGGACTTTCGGTTAACGAAGCCAAGGAACAGCTTATTGAAAAGGTTGAGACCCAGGTTAAGCACGAGCTTGCTCAAAGACTTGACGAGCTTGAACAGGAGTTCAAGGAAAATTCCGAAGAAAAGGCAAGAAACATTTTGTCCCTTGCAATTCAACGTTGTGCGGCTGACCACGTTGCAGAGGCAACTATTTCGGTTGTTAACTTGCCCAGCGAAGAAATGAAGGGAAGAATTATCGGTCGTGAGGGTAGAAATATCCAAAAGATCGAAACACTTACGGGTGTTGAACTCATTATTGACGATACCCCTGAGGCAATTACTATTTCAGGCTTTGACCCTGTGCGCCGTGAGGTTGCAAGAGTTGCGCTTGAAAAACTCATCTCCGATGGCCGTATCCATCCCGCAAGAATTGAAGAGATGGTTGAAAAGGCGCAAAAAGAGGTTGATTTGTCTGTTAAACAGGCAGGTGAAAGAGCTACCTTTGAGGTTGGCGTTCACGGAATAAACGCTGAGCTTGTTAGATTGCTCGGTCGTTTGCGTTACCGTACAAGCTACGGACAAAACGTACTTAAACATTCAATTGAGGTTGCATTTTTGGCAGGTATGATGGCTGAAGAGCTTGGCGTGGACGCTAACGCGGCAAGACGCGCAGGTCTTCTTCACGATATCGGTAAGGCGTTCCCACACGACGTTGAGGGCTCTCACGTTGAGATCGGTGTAAACGCAGCCAAGAAGTACAAGGAAAGTAAAGAGGTCGTTCACGCGATAGAGGCGCATCATAACGATGTTGAGCCCAAGACTATCGTTGCGATTCTCGTACAGGCGGCGGACGCTATTTCTGCTGCAAGACCCGGCGCACGTCGCGAGGATATGGAAAACTATATTAAGAGACTTCAAAAGCTTGAAGAAATTGCTACAGGCTTTGACGGAGTTGATAAGGCGTTTGCAATCCAGGCAGGACGTGAGGTTCGCGTTATGGTTAAGCCTGAGCAGGTTAACGATGAGGGCATGAAGCTCATCGCAAGAGAAATGGCTGCTAAGATTCAGGCAGAAATGAAATATCCCGGTCAGATCAAGGTACATTTGATCAGGGAGAGCAGAGTTGCTGATTTTGCAAAATAATCGCAACTGATTCTCAACAACTATTCTTGTTGTTTTTATATATATTTATCATAAAACCAACCTGAGAGTTATTCGGATATCCGATTGAGTATAAAAGAGGCGCTACATTTGATGTAGCGCCTCGATTTTTTATGCTAACTTAATACCAAATTCATTTTTCAAGGTATCGGAAAGCTTTTTGATTGGGAGTCCCACTACGTTAAAATAGTCACCCTCAATTCCGTTTATCCAAAGGGAAGCGTAGCCCTGAATCGCATATGCACCTGCCTTGTCGTAAGCTTCATCGGTGTCAAGGTATTTTTCAACGTCGTTTTCGTCGACCGTGTCAAAAAAGACCGTAGTGCTTTCACTTGTTACAAAGGTTTTTTCTTTTGTAATGAGAGCAATTCCGCTTATTACAAAGTGTGGCTTTCCTGAAAAGTTGAGAATCATTCGCTTCGCATCGGCGCGATTTTGGGGCTTGCCCATTATTTCACCGTCAGCTGAAACAACAACGGTGTCGCAAGAGAGAATTATTTGATTTTCATCAAATTTATTTTCTCCTTCAAGAAGTAAGCGCACCGCATTACCCTTGCGAAACGCGATTTCCTCGACGTATTTTTGAGCGTTGCATTCGTCTGTGTGCTCGTCGGTTTCGCAGGTGATTATATTGAATTTAACACCGAGATTTTCAAGTATTTCTTTTCTTCTCGGCGATTTTGATGCTAAGATTAGATTCATTGTTGTTTTCCTTATATATTATAAATTGGGATTTGCCGCGCACTATGTCCGCACTAACTGGACGCGAAAAAAAAGTTTTGCACCGCTTTTTCAAAAGCGGTCGCCCGCGCGGCGCTAGTGCAAAAAACGCCATTTCTTTTTTGCAAAGCTTTTTTCTTTGGGGCTATACCTTCAAAGAAAAAAGCGTCTAACAAGTCTTGCTAGCAAAACCGTATAGCCGCTTTTCTTTGGAAAAAGAGGCCCAAAGAAAAGCTAACAAAAGAAAGGGCCGTATGTGGAGCTACGCGCTCCACACCGCGCCAACTTTTTGAAAAAAGTTGGATAAAAACTTTTTTATAGCGCCAAGTTTGTGCGAACAAGGTGCGAGATAAATCAAAATTTGAACAAACGATTGGAGAAGCAAAATGGTAGTTTATGGAGACTTGCTATTTCTTATCAATTTCAGCATGGATTTTTTGTGCTTTTACATATCCTGTCTGCTTTTACATCAAAAAATGCCGACGCTTAGAGTTGTTTTGGCTTCGATTTTGGGCGGATCCTATTCGGTGGCGGCTCTTTTTATTTCCGCAAGCTCATTTCAAGCGCTTTTAATTGATGCTTTTGTGCTTATCTTGATGTGTGTTATCGTGTATTTGCGAGGGGGAGTATCATTTTTAGGAATGCTTAAGCGAATATTTCTCTATTTCTTCGTTTCTGCGCTTTTGGGTGGGCTTATGACCGCGCTTTTTTCGTTACTTAACCGCGTTGAGGCATTTTCGGGCGATTTGGGAATGGGAGACGGGATTGACGCTTGGGTGTTTGCCGTGCTTGTGATAATCGGCTCGATAATCACGTTGAACGGCGGGAGAATATTTCGTTCGTCTTCTTCAAGGGGGGGTGCGACGCTTATCTTAGAGAGTGAGCTTGGGAAGGTGGAGCTTTGCGCACTAATCGACAGCGGAAACCTTGCCATTGAACCGATAAGCGGTAAATCGGTTGCTTTTGTTAGTGTAGAAAAGTGCAAGAAAATTATTGAAAATTCAATGTATGATGCATTAAAAAATAATAGTAATATCAACGACATTCCAATTGGAGTAATGTCGAAAATTCGAATGGTGCCAACGCAGGCAATATCGGGAAAATTATTTTTGCCCGCAATAAAATTCAAAAAAGCGTTCGTATCTCAAGGCAAGAAAAAGAAAAATATTGACGTGTATATTGCTCTTGTGAACGAGGAATATCTTGGAGAATACGACGCTATAATATCGCACGAAACTATTATATAAAATCAATAAAAGCTATAAAAATACATAAAAACAATATAAAATACTAATATAAAAATGCGATTGGAGATATGATGAATGGCAAAGAAAAATAAATTTATTCTGTTTAATAAGGGTATCCTTGGAGCCATGAGAGACCTTTTCAAAAGGCTCGGGCTAAAAACGAAAATATTGATTGCAAAAATCCTTTCAAGAGGGGCGGGAAATGGGGTATATTATGTCAACGGTCCCGATACACTTCCACCGCCGCTCTCACGAGAGGATGAAGCAAAATATTTAGAGGAGCTTTTATATAATGACAAGGCGCGCGACCTTCTTATAGAGCACAATCTTCGTCTTGTGGTCTACATAGCCAAAAAATTTGAGAGCACGGGAATTTGCATTGAGGATCTGGTCTCAATTGGCACTATTGGGCTTATTAAGGGAATAAACACGTTTCGTGCCGATAAAAATATAAAATTAGCAACCTATGCTTCGCGTTGCATTGAGAATGAGATACTTATGTACATAAGGAAGAATTCCGGTGTGAGAAGCGAGGTATCCATTGACGAGCCACTGAACGTGGATTGGGACGGAAACGAGCTTCTTTTATCCGACGTGCTTGGCAACGAGGAGGACAACGTTGCCTATGAGCTTGAAAGGGAGGAGGAGCGACGGGTTATCAGGGAAGCGGTGCTGCGACTTGATGAGCGTGAGCGACTTATAATTGAGATGAGATTCGGACTTTTCGGCAGACGGGAAATGACTCAAAAGGACGTGGCAGACGAGCTTGGAATATCGCAAAGCTACATATCAAGGCTCGAAAAAAAGATAATTTCAGACTTAAGAGAAGAAATTGCAAATAAAATTTGAAAAAATTTGAAAAAACTATTGCAAAATGAGAATTATTGTGTTATAATCATATGCAATGTGAATAATTTTGCTAAAAAGTGAGGTGTAAATAAAATGAAGACAGGTATCCATCCTAAGTATGAAGAAGTAACAATCAAGTGTGCTTGTGGTGAAACAGTTACAACAAAGTCCACAAAGGGCGGAGATGTAAGCGTTGAAATTTGCTCTAAATGTCATCCTTTCTTTACCGGTAAGCAGAAATTCGTTGACGCCGGCGGTAGAGTTGACAAGTTCAAGAAGAGATTGCAGGCTAGTGCAAAATAATTGGAAAATTAGTACATTTCGCAACTACGGGCAAGCTATGTGTTTTTGCACATACTTGCCCTTATTGTGTTTTTGAGGTGGTTTTATGACTGATAAGAGCTTACCTATTGCGGTGTTTGACTCGGGAATCGGCGGAGTGAGTGTTCTAAAGGAGCTTATTTCCGTGCTTCCCAATGAAAATTTCATATATTTTGGCGATACCGCGAACGCGCCCTATGGGGTTAAAAGCGTTATAGAGGTAAGGGATTTGACGTTTGCTGCCTATGAAATGCTGAGATCAAAGGGTATTAAGGCGTTTGTTATTGCGTGCAATACGGCAACGAGCGCCGCGGTGGCTTCATTGAGAGAAGAATATCCGAGTGATATTATTGTCGGTGTTGAGCCTGCCCTAAAGCCTGCAGTTAAATGCTGTGAGAATCCAACCGTTGCGGTTCTTGCAACACCGCTTACGTTGAAGGAGGAAAAGTTTGCGCTTTTGCTTGATAAATTCGGCACTGACGCGCGCGTAATTCCTTTTGCGTGCCCCGGTCTTGTTGAATTCGTTGAACGGGGAGAGGTCAGCGGTGAGAGATTGCACTCATTTCTTGATGAGCTGTTGTCTCCTCTTAAAAGAGAGAAGCTTGACGCCATCGTGCTTGGATGCACGCATTATCCCTTTGTTAAGGCGGAAATTTCATCCGTTTTGGGTGGAAACGTCAAAATTTTTGACGGAAGCCTGGGCACTGCTCAAAACACGCGCCGCCGTCTTGAAGAAAGCGGACTTTTGAATGACGGTTGCGAAAGGGGTAACGTAATTTTTATTGATTCATCACATCCCGAAAAAGAAGATGCAGGCAATTCCGTGCTTGTGAAATTTGGAGGTGAATATATATGCAGTTGAATTTTAACGATGCCAAGGAGCACATTTCAAAGGCGGTTCTCGTTGGCATAGTTACAAGAGATACAAATGCCGAGGAGGTCGAAAAGGAGCTTGACGAGTTGGCTCGACTTCTTGACACGGCAGGGGGCGAGGAGGTTGCACGTCTTGTGCAAAACAAGGAAACTCCCGACCCGAGAACAGTTATAGGTAGCGGTAAGGTTTGGGAATTATCCGAGCTTTGCCGTAACAACGGAGTGAAGCTCGTAGTGTTTGACGCGGAGCTTTCTCCCTCGCAAATCAGAAATCTTGAGGACGATCTTGGTGACGGTATCAGCGTTATTGACCGTTCCATGCTCATTTTGGACATTTTTGCGCTCCACGCGACGACGGGAGAGGGAAAATTGCAGGTTGAATTGGCTCAGCTTCGTTATACTGCACCCCGTCTTATAGGTAAGGGAACGGAATTGTCCCGTCTTGGCGGTGGTATCGGTACGAGAGGCCCCGGTGAAAGTAAGCTTGAAAGCGACCGCCGTCATATGAAGCGCCGTATCGTTGCGCTTGAATCAGAGCTTGACGAGCTTGAAAAGAATAGAATGACTATGCGCGCGAGCCGTGACAAGAGTCAAATTCCTCAAATTGCTATCGTTGGTTATACGAATGCGGGTAAATCCACGCTTTTGAATACCTTGACAGATGCAGGAATTCTTGCCGAAAACAAGCTTTTTGCTACTCTTGATCCGACGACGAGAAAATTGAAATTGCCTTGCGGTGAGACTGTTTTGCTTACCGATACGGTTGGTTTTATAAGAAAATTGCCCCACCATCTCGTTAAGGCGTTCAAATCAACGCTTGATGAGGCGGTTTATGCCGATATTTTGATGATAGTGATCGACGCGCACGACGATGAGGCAAGAGCGCAGCTTGAGGTTACCGAAACACTTCTTGCCGAGCTTGGCGCGGCAGAGAAGCCAACTATCTACGTTTATAATAAGTGTGATCTCGGTGTTTCAGCCGAGTTGCCCTCATATATTGCGAATAATGAAGATCCCAACCGTGTGGTTTGCGCTATAAGTGCGAAGAGCGGACAGGGAATTGATACACTTCTTCAAAGGGTGGAGAAAATTATCCATCAGGGCAAGAGCAGGGTAACGTTCGTTATTCCCAACTCCGAGCAGGGTGCACTCAATATCCTTTATAAAAATGCAACCGTCGAGAGCGTTGACTACGGCTATGACGGAGTTACCGTTGTGGCAACCGTTGATGCCAAGGTCCGCGGAATGCTCAAAAAGTACGATATCAATAAACCTCAAGAGGTTGAGGAGTTTTAAAATTTCTTGAAAGGAGCTATACTATGGCAGAAGAAAAGGTATATATAACGGTCAAGGGCTATGGTGAGGCTCGTTTTGAGGAGAAGCGCTCGGTGTTTATCGGTTACTGTGAGCACGTGACGAGTGAGGAAGAGGCGCTTGCCTTTGTTAAGAAAATTAAGGAGAAGCACAAGGATGCAACTCATAATTGCTACGGCTACGTTATGAAGGGCGGAATTTTGTGCCGATACTCCGATGACGGTGAGCCGCAGGGAACCGCGGGCAAGCCAATCCTCGATATGCTTGTAAAAAGCGGAGTCGACGATGCTTGCGTGGTCGTAACGCGTTATTTTGGCGGTACGTTGCTCGGCACGGGCGGACTTGTCCACGCGTATTCTCAGGGTGCTAAATTGGCGGTTGAGGCGGCGGGGATTGCTCAATTTGAAAATTACGTCGTCTTGAAGGTTGCTTGCTCCTATTCCGATTATCAAAGAATCGGGCTTGAGCTTGAGAGATACGACGCGATAATCGACGCGACCGATTATTCGGATAGCGTGGCGGTTCAGTTTGCCGTGAAAAAGCAATTTGCCGACGAGATTTCAAGAAAAATTTCCGAAATCACCTCGGGTAAAAGCATCCCCGAAAAAATCGAAGAACGATTTGATGCGAAATAAAAATGATAAAGGTGGGAATTGTTCCCACCTTTTTTTGTTCAAATTTTGATTTGTCGGGGAGTTGGTTTTATTGAACAGGCGGACCGTCGGGGATGCCTGTCCCCAAAAAGCTTTTACTAGAGCTTCTTATTCACAATATACACGTATTGGATTGTTTTGTCAAGAATAGATTAGGCAGGTCCACGAATGCAGACCTGCCTATTTTGTTTAGTTATAAGTCACGGTGCCGTCTTTTGCAATTTGACCGTCGGTGCAATAGATGGTATAATCGGCAGAATCTTTATCCCAATCCGATATCTTTTCTATGGATTGCCATTCTTTTATAGTTCCTTCATATTTTATGGTTGTGAGATTTTCTGATTGATATAGAATAGCACTAAATATATGCGTAACACTATTTGGAATAGTTATTTCTTTTAAATAATGATTAAACGCAAAAGCCGCCCCTGTTATCTCCGTTGTTCCCGTAGGAATAATATAACTTTCGGTTTGCCTTCCCGAAGGATAAAAATGTAAGTGCTTTTGCTGTTTATCATATAACACACCATCTATAGAGGAATAATATAAACTATTTTCTGGAGCGTTGATGTTAAGCAAACTGGCACAATCAATAAAAGTTTCACCTGTATTATTACTCATAAACGGGGGAATAGTAATTTCTTTTAAACCATGGCAACGAACAAAAGCTGACCAACCAATTTTGAGCACACTATCCGGAAAATGAATTTTTTCAAGAGATTCACACATAGCGAATGCACCCATTTCAATAAATTGTAGACTATTGGGAAGCATAATATTTTCAAGGCTGATACAGCCCATAAATGCTTTTTCGCCAATAATAGTAATATTATCGGGTAAATTAACAGATTCAAGCGATTCACAAAGGTAAAAAGTTTTATTGTTAATTTGTTTTAAATAAGAACAGTGTTCGAGTCCATATACAGCTTGTAGGAATGTACACCCAGAAAATGCTCCTTCTCCTATAGATTGAATACTTGAGGGGATATATATACGCGAAATCATTGTATCCTTAAATGCGTTGTCCGCAATTTTTGTAATCGTACGTCCTCTATAAGTTTCTGGAATAACGACATCGGCATTATCCTGTCCTTTATAACCAACTACTGTATATGTTTTTCCATCGGAATTGATTTCATATTCTAAATAATTGTAATTGTTTATGCATATCACAAGCAATATTACAATTATTGCAATCAAACTGAAGATACAAATAAACGATTTTATTAGTTGTACTCTCTTGTTCATAAAGCCTCCAAGCAAATTGAAATTGCGGTATATTACATCTATTACTTATGGTGTATATCGGGTTACTTGTTTATTCCAAACTTGTATATCCGAATTCGTCATCAAACAGCCTGTAAGAGTTGAAAAGGCAAACGCAACCAAAACAAATATTATAATAACTTGCTTTTTCATAAAATAACTCCTTTGTAACCACCTGATGTTATACTTTCAATATTTCCGATTTCATTATACTTGTATTGGATAGTTTTGTCAAGGGAGTTGTCTTGTTCTTGGATAAGAAATCAAATTCCTCAAGAAAATGAATATTTTCAAGGTAGAATCAAATATCACGAATGGGATATGGAATATATCTCTTAACTCACCAACAATTTTTGCCATTTAGTGAAATTTTTTATAAAATATAATAAAATAACATAAAAAATAATAAAAAAAGCAAAAAAGTTCAAAATAAAAAAAGTATTTTGGGCTTTTTTTTCGTATATTAATATATGTTAGAATATTTAGCCGAGGAAGGAGGGCGTGCGTTATGATGATTCCAAGAGAAATAATTGAAGAGATCGTTGCGAGAACTGACATTAACGATATTATCGGTTCTTACGTCAACTTGAAGCGCGCGGGCTCCAACATGCACGGGCTTTGTCCGTTCCACAGCGAGCGCACTCCGTCGTTTACCGTGTTTACTAAGTCGAACAGCTTTTACTGCTTCGGCTGTGGCGCGGGGGGAGATGCTATCTCCTTTATTATGAGGGCGGAGAATCTTGACTATCCCTCGGCGGTTGAATTTTTGGCTTCTCGCGTGGGTGTTTCTATTCCTCAGGACAAAAACGAGATAGCACAGATGGGAATGAGTCGCAAGAGAGTGTACGAAATGAACCTCGCGGCTGCGAAATTCTTCCGTGAGAATCTTTTCGACAAAGAGGGCGGATATGAGGCAATGAATTATCTTGCAGGACAAAGAAAGCTTAGCCCTGTGATAATTAAGAGATTCGGGCTCGGATTTGCGCCGAACAATTTCTTTGCCCTGACCAATCATATGAAAAAGCTCGGCTTTAGTGAGCAGGAGCTGATTGACGGATTCCTTTGCGGAAGGAGTCAAAAGGGAAATCTTTACGATTACTTTAGAAATCGAGTTATATTCCCGATCATCGACGTTACGGGCAACGTTATTGCCTTTGGCGGTCGCGTTATGGACGATTCCAAGCCGAAATATCTTAACTCGTCCGACACACCCGGATTTAAGAAGAGCAAAAATCTTTTTGCTTTGAACTATGCTAAAAACCATTGCTCCGAGCAAATAATTCTTTGCGAAGGATATATGGACGTTATCGCGCTTCACGCGGCAGGCGTTGAGAACGCGGTGGCAACGCTTGGTACGGCGCTCACCTCCGAGCAGGCAAGAATGCTTACCAAGTACACTAAAAAGGTCATTTTGCTATACGACTCCGACGATGCGGGGCAGAGAGCTACCGATAGAGCAATTCAAATACTCAACGAGGTCGGCCTTGAGGTTCGAATCCTGAAGCTTAACAACGCCAAGGACCCCGACGAGTACATAAGAAAATTCGGTGCCGAAAGATTTAAGGCGCTGCTCGGTGAGAGCCGAACGGGATTTGATTTCAAGGTTTCGCGCGCGATCGTGGGACTTGATTTGAGCCTTCCCGACGATAAGATCAAGGCTTCAAGGGCAATATGCGAGATAATTGCCGAGTCAAGCTCGAGCGTTGAGCGCGAGGTGTTCCTGTCAAAGGCAAGTGAAATGCTATCCCTCCCCATCGACGTGCTTCGCAACAACGTTGATTTGATCATCAAGAAAAAGCTTAAGGAATTCAAGCAAAACGAGTCAAAGCAGGCGCAAATGTCGATCAAGCACATTGGCGACAGAGTAAATCCCGATGCGATAAAGAACATTCAAGCAAATTCGCTTGAGGAAACGATTCTCGGGTTGCTTCTTATATACGACGAATACAGGCAGGGCGTTATTTCGGGTAAGATCGAATTGTCCGCCGACGATTTCGTTACGGCATTCGGTAAAAAGGTCTTCTCGGCAATAATTGACGTGGCAAGCACGAACGGGGAATTCCTTTACGCGATGCTCGGTCAGTATTTCACAGCCGACGAGATGGGACGCCTTGAAAAAATGAGGCAAAACCGTCTTGAGCTTACCGAAAACGGCTATGACGTGCTTGACGTGTCAATTTCGGCATTAAAATCCGAAAAAGAAAGGATGAATTCTGCCGAAAGCGGAGATAAATTTGCTACCCTGCGAGCAAAACAAGAAAAATTGAAAAATCAAAGAAAGTAAAGATAGAAGGTAAAACAATGAAGGCACAAAAAGAAACAAATAAGAAGCTCGATATTGACGAGCTTATTGAAAAAAGCAAAAAGGATGGCATTATAGCCGTTGACTTTGACGAAGCGCTTGAAGAGATGGATTTCGATATGGACTCCCTCGATAAGCTTTATGAATCTCTTGAAGAAAATGAAATTCCAATCGGCGAATTGTCAAGCGCTGAAATTTCTGAAATCGAATCTGAGGTTGAGAAGCTTTCTACAAGCGATAGCATGGAGAAGCTCCTTGAACAGGGCGGTGTACAGATTGACGACCCCGTTCGTATGTACTTGAAGGAGATCGGTCGCGTTCCGCTTCTTTCTACCGAGGAGGAAAAGGAGCTTGCCGAAAGAATGGCGCAGGGCGACGAGGAGGCTAAAAACAAGCTCGTTGAAGCTAACCTCCGTCTTGTTGTAAGTATCGCGAAGAGATACGTTGGTAAGGGAATGTTCTTCCTTGACCTTATCCAAGAGGGTAATATCGGTCTTATGAAGGCGGTTGATAAGTTCGACTACGAAAAGGGCTTTAAGTTCTCAACCTATGCTACCTGGTGGATTCGTCAGGCTATTACAAGAGCAATTGCCGATCAGGCAAGAACGATTCGTATTCCCGTTCATATGGTTGAAACTATTCATAAGGTTTCAAGATACAGCCGCCAAATGCTTCAGGAGCTTGGAAGAGAAGCTACTGCTGAAGAAATTGGTGAAAAAATGGGACTTTCTGCCGAAAAGGTTAGAGAGATTATGAAGATAGCTCAGGACCCCGTTTCTCTTGAAACTCCCATCGGTGAGGAAGAGGATAGCCATCTTGGTGATTTCATTCCCGATGACGATGCTCCCCAGCCCGCGGAAATTGCCTCCGCAACCATTTTGCGCGAGGTTATTGAAAGAGAATTGCATACACTCACTCCCCGTGAAGAGCACGTAATTAAGCTTCGTTTCGGTCTTTATGACGGTAGAAGCCGCACACTTGAAGAGGTTGGTAAGGAGTTTGATATTACGCGTGAGCGTATTCGTCAGATTGAAGCTAAGGCACTCAGAAAGCTTCGTCACCCCAGCCGTGCAAGACACCTTAAGGGATTCCTTGACTAATAATTTACATAAAAATACGAGCGTCAAAGCGCTCGTATTTTTTTGTTTGTGTGGTTCAAATTTTGAGTTGTAGGGGAGCTAGTTTTGTTGAATAGCGGACGCACGCGGTGCGCCCCTACAAAGATTATACTATTTTTTGCAATATGATAGCCATAATCAAAACGGCTACGAATTTGTAATATTTATACATCAAACTCCGTAGGGGCGGATTCTATATCCGCCCAATAATCATGAACGGGAGCATATGGAATGCTCCCCTACCATCAGATATATAAAACCCATACCCCAATTCATCGCACCCTGTTCGCACTCGATCCACATGGGCGACCATCGGTCGTACGCTTTTGTAAAAGCGGAGCAAAACTTTTTATAGATGGGTTTGTGCTAACAACTCGACACCCCCCAAATTAATTGACAAAAGCAATCTCTTCGTTTTCTTGCTTGACCAAAACCGAGTCGCCTTGCTTGATTTTTCTTTCAAGCATTTTACTTGATAGCGGATTTTCGACAAGCCGTCTGATTTCCCGTCTGAGATTTCTTGCTCCCGAGCCATAGGCATACGCCTTGTTTGAGATTTGCTTGATTACGGACTCGTCAAAATCAAGGCTTATATCAAGCTTTTTCAATCTATCGGATAGTGAATCAAGCATCAGCGCGCATATTTCTTCAATATTTTCCCTCGTTAGCGAATTGAATATCACAATCTCGTCCACGCGATTTAGAAATTCGGGCTTAAAGGTGGCTTCAAGTGCCTTTTTTATGCGTTTTTCATCCTCCTTGACGCGGGATTTTTCATCATTGGAATTGAAAAAGCCAAGATTGTTTTCCTTGAAATTGTTTTTTGAGCCAAGATTCGAGGTCATTACGATCAGGGCGTTTTTGAAGCTTACCTTACGTCCCTGCGCATCATTTAGTGTGCCGTCATCAAGAATTTGAAGCATTAGATTGAATATCTCGGGGTGAGCCTTTTCAATTTCGTCGAATAATACTATGCAATAGGGATTTCTTCTGACTCTTTCGGTCAGCAAGCCTCCCTCACCGTAGCCGACGTATCCGGGCGGTGCGCCGATAAGCTTTGATATACTGTGCTTTTCCATATATTCCGACATATCAAAGCGCAAAAGTGCCTTTTTAGTGCCCAGCAGTATTTCCGAAAGCGCTATGCAAAGCTCGGTTTTTCCCACACCCGCCTGACCCACAAAAATGAACGAGCCCGTTGGCGCGTCGGGATTTTTAAGTCCCATCCTGCCCCTGCGAATTGCCTGTGAAATTAATTCGATCGCCCTATCTTGACCGATAATTCTACTCTTCAGCTGTTCCTCAAGGAATAATAGCTTGTTGCTTTCTTCCTCAATAAGACGGCTCACAGGGACACCCGTCCAATCGGTCACAACGTTGGCAATATCCTCATATTCCACCGTCAAGGTGCTTGCTTTATCGTCTGCAGGCTCGGATTTTTTATTTAGCCTTGCGATCTTTTTTTCAAGCTCGCCTTGTTTTCTTTTTAGGGCCTTGACCTTTTTCAAATCGCTGCTTTCAAGCGCGATTTCCTTGTCGTGAAGGGTTTGCTCAAGCTCGTTTTGTGCGATTTCAAGAGAAGTCGGAGTGCTAAATTGCCTTATTTTTACGCGTGAAGCCGCTTCATCCACAAGGTCTATTGCTTTGTCAGGCAGAAAACGGTCGTTGATATATCGAATGGATAATTCAACTGCGCCGCGAATTGCATCGTCACCTATTTTAAGTCCGTGATGATTTTCGTACCTTTCGCGAAGCCCAAAAAGAATCCTTTCGGTTTCTTCTACGCTTGGTTCGTTTACCTTTATGGGTTGAAATCTTCTTTCAAGCGCCGAATCTCTTTCAATGTGCTTTCTGTATTCGTAAAGCGTGGTTGCGCCTATAACCTGAATCTCGCCTCGCGAGAGGGCGGGCTTTAAGATGTTTGCGGCATCGATCGCCCCCTCGGCACTGCCTGCGCCGACAATGGTGTGGATTTCGTCAATGAATAAAATGATATTGGGATTGCTTTGACATTCTTGCATAATGCCCTTCATTCTGTCTTCAAATTCACCTCTGTATTTCGCACCCGCAATTAAAGAGGGAATATCAAGAGCGTAAATTATCTTGCCCTTAAGAGTGGGAGGGACGCTACCCTCGGCAATTCTTGTTGCCAAGCCCTCCACCACCGCGGTTTTGCCCACGCCCGGCTCACCTATCAAGCAGGGATTGTTTTTTGTTCTGCGAGAAAGAATTTCTATCATTCGCTCGGTTTCCTTTTCGCGGCAAAGCGTGGGGTCAATTTTGCCTTGCTTGGCAAGAAGGACGACGTTTTTAGAAAAGCCCTCCAAAAGCTGTGGGGGCTTTTCCTCCTTTCGTTTGTTGTCATTGGTCTTGACGGGCTTTTGCGAAAGCTGAATGAAGGTCAAAATATCACTTTGCATCTCTTGAATATAAAGTCCGTTTTGTTCAAGTAATCGCACGGCTAAGCAGTCGTTTTCGTTGAGCATTGAATATAAAATGTGTTCACTGCCAACCATTGCCTGCTTGTTTTTTTCGCTTAATTTATATGCGTTTTCTATTATTTTTCTCACTCGTGGAGTCAGATCGCTCAATGATAACGAGGTTTTTTCACCCTTTACGGCGGTCTGTGATATATCCTCTTTTATTTTGTTGTATGAAATTCCGCGTTTGTTTAGCATGCGTGAGGCAACGCTGTCCCTTTCCTCAAGAAGACCGAGTAAGAGATGCTCACTGCCTATATACGTATTGCCCATGCTTTGGGCATTGCTTAAAGCCAGGGTTAAGGCGCGTTGCGCTTTTCCGGTGAATTTGTTTTCCATGGCACACTCCAATCTTAAGATATATCAGTATTCTTGACCGCTTTTTGCTTCAGTACACGAAAAATAGAAAAGTAGTATAAATTGGGATTTATCGAGTTGTTCGCACAAACCAATCCATAAAAAGTTTTGCGGAGCTTTTTCAAAAAGCGACCGAGGGTACGGGGCGAGTAGGGGTTCCCCGAAGCGAATGAAATGAGCTTTGGGGGTTTCCGTAGTAGCCCTGTATTCG
>JAZLBH010000134.1:0-30000 GCA_045613605.1 Eubacteriales bacterium | reverse complement strand
GCACAAATTGAAAATTAAAAATATACATGAAAAAAGGACACCACACGGTGTCCTTTTTTTGTTGGTGGGGAGAGATTTGAGTTCGTAAGAGCGACTGTACCGGCAAGGGTGAGTAAATAAAAACATCACAGTGTGATGTTTTTATGAAGCGAAGGAGCCAAAGCAAGGAGTGTCGGGGGTGAAGCTATGCTTTGCAACCGAGACGACTATGCGACGCGAGTGGGTGGCAAAGCCACGAAAATCTCTCCTTCTCCGCCAATTATTAAAAAACCCTAAAACCCTTATGTGTCAAGGGCTTTAGGGCTTTTTTTATTATCAAATTTTGGGGCTAGAAATGGGCATTTACCCATTTCAATACCCATTTTGTTCTCTTTTAGCACCTTTCCTGTTTAACTTTTTTTCATATTCATCACAAAAACGGCATATATTTTACAAAAAACAAAGGAGTAAAATATATGGACAACTCACAAAATAATATAGGATATTTTCCCCAGATGCCACTGTGCGACAAGCATTTATCCGTGGAGCTTAATTCGGATTTTACACTGCCTGATTATCAGCCTGAAATTCGCAAGCTTCTTTCAACAAGAGCTATTATCCTTCCTCAAAGCGAATATTTGGGAAATGGAAATGCCGATATTCAAGGTGAAATCTGCTATAAAATAACGTATCTTGGCGCTGATTCTTGCATTTATTGCACCACCTTATCCGATAAATATGGCTTTAGCACCTCGCTTGATTTCAATTCGCATAGCATAATGAGTGAGGGCACGATGCTTATTCCCCATTGCACCACTGAAAGCATGAGCACTCGCGTATTGGGTCCGCGCAAGCTCAACGTACGCGCAAGGCTTACGTGCCATCTTTTAGCCTTCTCACCCGCAGAATATTTGCCAAATCTTGTTGGAGCACACAACAAAGCCAATATTGAAAACAAAATCTGCACAACAAATTGTATCAATATTAAAAAAGGCTTTTCTGAAGCGGTGCTTCTAAATGACTTTATCACCTTTGACACCCCCATTGACAACGTACGCATTATCGATTGCACGTCAACTCCGATCGTCAACGAATGCTTAGCGACAAATGACAAGATTTCAATCAGAGGGGACGTTGTATTGAAGCTTCTCTATTGCAACGATGCCGAGGGTATCACTCCCCTATCCATCACAAGAAAGCTCCCCTTCACTTGTGATGTGTTATGCGCGGGAGTAAACTCCCTTTTTGAATGCACCGCGCACGGTGTTTGCTATGATGAAGGATTCGATTTTAAGGAAAACGGACTCGCCCTTGAAATTACACTTTCTTTGTTTGCTCTTGCGCAAAAAAACGAGCCCGTTAAATACGTTGAGGATTCATATTCCACTGAAAAGGTGTGCGAAGCATCATCTTCTAAATTATTCCTGAACAATTCCGTGCGATGCTGTTACGGTAATCTAACGCAAAATGAGGTTTTTATGCTTGAGAGCATAAGGCTTTCTCCTAATGCAAAAATCGTTGATACCGTAGCCAAATCAAGCATCAACGAGCTTTCCTTTGAAAACGACAAGCTGGTATTGAAGGGTAACAACGATTTTCAGCTGATATATTCTATTGACGGAGAATACGCTTCTCTTTCTCTTTCCTCACCGATACGTTATGAGGTGGACTGCCGTCACACCTCCCTAAATGACAATTTGCTTAAATGGTTTGCCAAAGCAAGCACCTCGTCCGTTCGTGCTAGACTTGACGGTGAAAGATTATTTATAGACAGTGAGTTAAATATCTGTTTATCGGTAATTAGTACGGCAAGCATTGACATTTTAAGTGAAATGATGTTTGGAGAATATTTGAAAAAGCCACTTGGTGAAATTCTTTTGTGCTATCCCGATAAAAGTGCTACCGTGTGGAGCATAGGCAAGCAATACGGTGAGGCGCAAAAAAGCTTAAGAGCAAAAAATGCCATTCCCGAATCCGAGGAGCAGGCTAAAAAAAGATATCTAATAATATGATGTTTTATAGAAAAATGCCACCCAAATAGTGGGTGGCATTTCAGTTTCAAAACAAGCTCGTAGAGGCGCACCGCGTGCGTCCGTCTCAAATTTTGATTTATCGCTTACTTTTTCGAGAAAAAGTAAGCAAAAAGCTTTTACTAGAGCTTCGCGGCAACACCAATAAAATCAACACAAACCTTGTAGGGACAGGCGTCCTCGACTGTCCGTTCCAAACAAAACTAACTTTGTAATCCTCGATAAACCCCAATTTATCGCAACAAAATTATTGCACATTTTATTTTTTTGTGATATAATAAAATCAGAAACGAAATGAAAGGAAATTTTGCTATGACTCTTTGCGAAAGCTGTGTATATTTTGACTACGATGAAGAATATGAGGACAACGTTTGCACGATTAATCTTGACGAGGACGAATACGTCCGTTTTTCACAAAGCAAGGGCAAGCAATGTCCCTATTACAAGTATTACGACGAATACAAATCGGTGCATAAGCAGATATAAACAAAACGGCGGTTAAACCGCCGTTTTCTTATTCTTCTATTAAGATTGCTCTACATGGTGAGCCCTCTAGCCCCTCAACGTTAAGGGGGGCGCAATTGAGGATATATCTTCCCTCTCGCGCATCATCAAGGACTATTCCCTCAAGCAAGACGATATTTTTTGAAAGTAAAATTTTATGCACCTGCATTGGAGCATCAATTGGACCCACGCTTTGGCTTTCAACTCCGATAAGAAGGATATCGGCATCGGCAAGCACCTGTGCCGCTTCTTCGGTAACAGTTGCATTACCCTTTATCAAAATGCGCTTCCCTGCACCAACGCCCTGCGCTTTTTTAAGGATCTCGCACGCGTCGGTTGCACTCACGTCACCATTATGCTCGGCAACGAAGCATTCACCCACAAAATGCTCAAGTGACATTTTGTCAATGCTCTTTCCGTCACGGAAAAAGTGGAGTGGCGCATCTACATGCGTTCCGTTATGTGCACATAAAGAAAGCGCGGAGAGGTTATAAACCCCTCCGTCCGCCATATCGATTATTCTATTTGCTTTAGGGCTTGGATCCCCCTCATAAACCTTACAAGAGAGCACCTCTTGTGAAATATCGATTATTTTCATATCATTCCTCCGCCGCGCGAAGTGTATTTTGCAAAAGCATTGTAATTGTCATCGGCCCTACTCCACCGGGTACGGGAGTTATGTAGGATGCAACCCTTGAAACCGACTCAAAATCAACGTCACCGGTAAGCTTACCCTCGGCATTTCTATTCATACCGACATCAATAACAACCGCGCCCTCTTTAACCATATCGGCAGTAACGAAATCCGCTTTACCTATTGCTACCACAAGGATATCAGCTCTCTTACAAACCTCTTTGAGGTCGCGTGTCTTGCTGTGGCAAACCGTAACCGTACCGTTTTCAGAGAGAAGCAAGAGTGCCATGGGCTTACCCACGATATTGGAACGTCCGATAACTACACATTCCTTGCCCGAAATTTCAATGTTCGAGCGATGGAGTAATTCCATAATGCCTGCAGGTGTGCAGGGCAAAAATTTTGGATTGCCGATAGTGATTCTACCAACGTTATAGGGGTGAAAAGCATCGACGTCCTTTTCGGGCTTAATTCGAAGAATAATTTCCTCTTCATTAAGATGCTTTGGAAGTGGCAACTGAACCAAAATCCCGTGAACGTCAGCATCATCGTTGAGCTTATCAATGAGAGCATTAAGCTCCTCCTGTGTCGTATTCTCGGGCATTTCATATACCCAAGAGTTAAAGCCGACCTGCTCGCAAGCCTTTTTCTTGTTGCGAACGTAAACCTGCGATGCGGGATTTTCACCAACTATTACAACTGCAAGTCCGGGTAATTTCCCCGTTTTTGCGTTATATTCCTTTACTTTTTGGGAAATCTCTGCTCTAATTTGAGCAGAGATTTCTTTTCCGTTTATTATATTAGCCATTTTCGGTTTCATCCGCTGCATCCTCGGATTCAAGCTCTTCGGATTCAAGCTCTTCAGATTCTTCTTCGTACTCTTCTTCGGATTCTTCTTCGGATTCCTCTTCAATTACTTCATCAACAACGGGCGCATTGTTAGCAATGGCAAGCTTTGTGCCGGAGGTGTTTTTGATGTAAACGAGAGCATATACGATAAGCGCTGTTGCAATCGCAAAGAGCAAGAAGCCAAGAAGCTGAGAAACTCTGATACCTGTTTGACCGATATAAAGCGCATCAGTTCTAAGTCCTTCGATGAACATTCTTCCAAATCCGTACCAAGCAAAGTAATAAAGCGCGATCTGACCGTCAAATTTCTTCTTTTTGAAGAAAATATTAATAAGAATGAAGCCGATAACGTTCCAAAGAGATTCATAAAGGAACGTGGGATGAACACCGAGAGTACCGTCAAGAATCTGCTGATACTGTTCTTGATTGATAAGTGCGGTTTCGTTTCTGAGAAGCTCCTTTGCAAATTTAGGAGAGCACATACGCCAAGGAAGTGTAGTTACACTGCCGTATGCCTCACCGTTGAAGAAGTTACCCCAACGTCCCATTGCCTGCGCGATCATTACACCGGGTGCCGCCGCGTCAAAAAGCTTTCTCCAGCTGATCTTCTTGATCAAGCAAACAACTACTATTGCAATAGCACCTGCAATAATACCGCCGTAAATTGCAAGTCCGCCGGAACGAAGATTAAGCACGTCACCAATGGTCTTAAAGTTCGTGGGGTTAAATGCTACGTAATAAAGACGGGCGCCTATAACACCAAAGAAAATAGCGTAAATAGCAATGTCAATAAGGTCATCGATCTTAATGCCCTGCTGCTTACAGCGAAAAGCGGCGTAAGCTATTGCAAAAAGCATACCAAGTGCAATAACGACTCCGTACCACATAACCGTAAAGCTATCACCAATGGTAAATGCCACAGAATTGATGTTCCAGCCGTTTATTCCAAGACCGGGAAATGAAAGTTCAAAATTCATAATATCCTCCGTTATGCCTAAATTTTGGCAAAATTGTTTTTTATTACTGAAAGTGCAAAGCACCTATCATCAAATGAATCCTCAAGGCAAGCGCACACGTCGGCAAAGCTTGTCTTTTCTATTATTTTGCGATATTCGAAAATATCACTGCCCTCAAACACAAAGTTCAAAAGCGAATTTGCAATATCGTCAACCGAGTCAAAATCCCTGAGAAATTCAGCCATCATCACTCGCTTGCATCTAATAAAATCCCTCTCGTTCAATCCGTTTTGCTTTATTTTTTTAACGTAGGATTTTATTTTATCCAAAACAAGCTCGGGATCATCACTCTCGGCATAGATCGAATGAAATGCCGCGTCACGGGTGATCGAATATCCGTAGGAATACGATTCGTTTATAAGTCCGCTCTCAAAAAGCTCGTTATACAGCTCACCTGCGCGAGAGAACAGGATCTCATCAAGAATGGTCATTGCCACGTCACGCTCAAGTCGTTGGGCTACGCTTTCACTCGGCTTTTTATCCTTAATGCCTATTTCAAGCACTGCCTGACTTACGGGCATTATCCTTTCAATATAAGGGGCATTGACCTCATTGCCGTAGCTGAGCGTCGGCAATACGGGGGCTTCCCGCTTCTCTCTTTTAGGTAAAGTCCTGTTTACAGCCTCAAGCACGGCTTCTTCATCAATATCGCCACAGATCACAAGCGCCATATTTGAATATCTGTAAAAGCTCTCATAGCACTCATATAGCGTTTTTTCACTGATTTTCTTTATGGTTTTTTCGGTACCGAGCACGTCGTTTGAGAGCTTGCAGTCACCGTAAAGCGCCATTAACAAATTTTGTGAAACCACGTCGTAAGGACTGTCAAGGCACATCTTGATCTCCTGCGTGATTATTCCCTTTTCGCTCCTTACGTTTTCCTTCGTAAAATACGGCTCGTACACAAAGCCGATAAGCTTTTCAAGTGCTAGATTGAAGTTTTCAGTGCAGGAAAACATATAAACCGTTTTATTGTTTGAGGTATATGCATTCGCATCGGCGCCGACCGAGGCAAGCTCCTCGCAGGCGTCAACTCCGTTTGCGCTTGAAAACAGCTTATGCTCAAGAAAATGCGCTATTCCCGACGGAAATTGCTTAACCTCCCCGTCAACGGTGGCTCCTTCCTCGTATACAGAGCCGAATCTCACTCCCAAAAGAGCCGTTTTCAAGGTCATTTTTTTAGGAAAGACATATATGTCAAGCCCGCTTTCGTGCTTCACATAAAAATATTTTTCGTTTATTTTCCCATCTGTAAGGGTGGTGAATTTATTCATAAAATTCCTCCTCCCCATCAATTTCTCCCTTCAAAAGATAAACTGTATGAAGAGAGAGCTTGCTTGCCGCTTTTACGACGTCCTCTACCGTCAACTCATCAAGTATTTCAAGAAAACGGGCAACGTCAACGTCAATTTCATTAATTATTCTGCCAAGATAAAATCTCTCAATAGCATTGGGGGAATCGCAAAGCGCACTGTAGACGTTGTAAATAGATTTTTTTGCCGCTTCGAATTCCTTTTCGCTTATTCTCCCCTGCTTGATGTCCTCAAGCTGAGCAAGAATAGCATTTTTTGTTTTTTCACAGCTTTCACCGTCAATTCCCGTCGTTGCGAAAATCGTACCGCGTGCACTGTTATAAATCGATGAACATTCATAGCAAAGCGAGAGCCTTTCTCTAACGTTCATAAACATCTTTGAAATGGGGGAAGCACCGAATATTTCGTTGCAAAGGAGCATTGCGTAATAATCCTCGTCCCTCCAAGTAACGCCACAGTTAAAGCCCATGATAAGTCGACTTTGAGAAATCATTGAGCTCTCAACTATCTCGTTGGGAGTCTCAAGGTCGGAAAGAAGCTTGATTGAGCTGCTGCTCTTTACCGCGTCCCCATTTTTGCATTCAAAAGCATCTGCAACAAGGGACAAGATCTCATCCTGAGAGCGCTTTCCAACGTAAAACACAAGCAGTCTTGCCTCGTTTATTATCGTTTTATAGCAATCGTAAAGCTCGCCGGCGGATACGTTATCGATCTTCTCACACATGGTATCGAGCTTATCCACAATACCCAGCGAGGAAAACATTTCCTCTCGGCATCTGATTGCCGCATACGTTCTCGGCTCGTTAATTTGAGAAAGAATTATGCTTTTATAATTCTCCTTTTCACCTTTAACAAACTCCTCACAAAATACTCCCGTATTTTCATCAAGGCGCGGATGATAGAGCATCTGCGATATCACCTCCAAGGCGTCGGGCATTATATCCTCACCGTTTTCGGTATACGATGGGTAAATTGCGTCCGCCGAAGCACCGAGAAGCTGTATATTTTCAAATTTTTGATTTTTGAAATTGACAAGCGTTGCATAAAGCTCATCAAGTCGCTCGTTAATATCCCTTTGAGTGGGATATTTTTCAGTGCCGCGCTTTAAGACCGACAAAAGCAAGGAGCGCTTGACCGACTCCTCCCTCTTACTTGGAAGAACAAAATATACTGATATATTTTCGCTCTTAAATCGGTCGGTGTAATATGTGTAAATATCTATACGACTGTCAAAATTCGTATATTTAATATCCTTCATCATCTATTCCACTTTCAAATATGCATAGTTAATTATATAATACACTATTTTTCAATTTTTTTCAATGGATATTTATAATATTTTTTATAAAAAGTTTATAAAAATCTATTGACAAGCGATATCTTGTATGCTATAATGTGTAAAGTATTTTGCTTTACACATATTTGGAGTAGGTTATGTTTGAAAAGGACTTAAAAAAAGCATATCTTCTTGATTTTTACGGTGAGGTTTTAACCGAGCGCAAAAAGGAAGTTCTTGATATGTATTATAACGAGGACCTTTCACTTGCCGAGATCGCCGACCAGATCGGAATTTCGCGTCAGGGTGTGCGTGACCTTATTAAAAAAGCCGAGGAGGAGCTCCTCTTCCTTGAGGAAAAGCTTGGCTTGGCTAAAAAAATGGTGGCGCTTCGCCATCACTCCGATAATATGGTCAGTATTGCGGAAAATACTGAGCTTCCCCAAGATCTTAAGCACGAGATCGAGGAGATTGCGAAAATAATTAAATAATACATTCAGGAGGTTTTCCCTATGGGTATGTTTGAAAGCTTGAGCGATAAGCTCAATAACGCGTTCAAAAAATTCAGAAATAAAGGAAAGCTCACCCCCGAGGATGTTAAAGTTGGTATGAGAGAGATCAAGCTTGCACTTCTTGAAGCGGACGTAAACTTCAAGGTGGTTAAAAGCTTCGTCAACACCGTTTCAGAGCGCGCCGTTGGTGAAGAGGTGCTTGAATCCCTTCTCCCCGCACAGCAAATTGTTAAAATCGTTAATGAAGAGCTTATAAACCTTATGGGTGGCACTCAGTCAAAGCTGACTATTGCCTCCGCTCCCCCAACCGTTATTATGATGGTCGGTCTTCAGGGTGCAGGTAAGACCACTCACGCAGGTAAGCTCGCAGGTCTTTATAAGAAGCAGGGCAAGCGTCCCCTTTTGGTCGCTTGTGATATTTACCGTCCCGCCGCTATCAAGCAGCTGCAGATAGTCGGTGAAAAGCTCGATATCCCCGTGTTTACCATGGGAGATAAGGTTTCCCCCGTCACCATCGCCAAGGAGGGCTTGGCTTATGCAAAGCAAAAGGGCTACGATATGGTATTCATTGATACCGCGGGCCGCTTGCATATCGACGAGGAACTTATGAACGAGCTTAAGTCCATTAAATCCGAGGTTAATCCCACTGAGATTCTTCTCACGGTTGACGCGATGATCGGTCAGGACGCGGTAAACGTTGCCGAGACCTTTAACGAGCTTCTTGATATCACGGGCGTTGTTCTCACAAAGCTCGACGGTGATACAAGGGGCGGTGCTGCTCTTTCAATTAAGCACGTTACGGGCAAGCCAATCAAGTTCATCGGTACGGGTGAAAAGCTTGACACAATTGAACCCTTCCACCCCGAAAGAATGGCATCAAGAATTCTTGGCATGGGTGACGTTCTCTCTCTTATCGAAAAGGCACAGGAGGCCTATGACGAAAAGAAGAGCGCGGAGCTTGAGCAAAAGATTCGCCAGCAAAAGTTCACTCTTGACGATTTCCTTGAACAGTTCCAGCAGCTTCGCAACATGGGCGGCATTGAGCAAATGCTTGGTATGATGCCCGGTATGAACGCAGGCGCGCTTAAGGACGTTAAGGTCGACGAAAAGGCAATGGCGCATATGGAAGCGATAATTCGCTCCATGACAATGGAAGAAAGGGTCAATCCCGAGATCATTAACTCTTCACGAAAGATCCGTATCGCAAAAGGAAGCGGAACCTCGGTTGAGGAGGTAAACAAGCTTCTTCGTCAGTTCGAGCAAATGAAGAAGATGATGAAGCAATTCTCAGATCCCAAGAAAATGAAGAGAATGGGATTTGGCAGACGCGGAATGAAAATGCCGTTTTAACGGATTTTTATAAAAACAAAAAATAAAAAATAATTTAATTTTATTCTTGGAGGAATATTATCATGGCAGTAAAAATCAGACTTAGAAGAATGGGTCAGAAAAAGGCACCCTTTTACCGTGTAGTTGTTGCAGACAGCCGCTACCCCAGAGACGGTCGTTTCATCGAAGAGATCGGTTACTACAACCCCATCACAGAGCCCGCTGAAATCAAGATCGACGCTGAAAAGGCAAAGAAGTGGATCGCTAACGGCGCTCAGCCCACAGACACAGTTAAATCCTTGCTTAAGAGAAGCAACATCGTTGACTAATTAAAAGGCAGGAGATAACGATGACGGATTTGAAGCAGACCTTGACCGACATTGCGAAAGCAATTGTTGACAATCCCGATGAGGTTACCGTTATCCTTACTGAAGATGATCGTAGCATTACCCTTTCCCTCAACGTTGCAGCTGAGGATATGGGAATGGTTATCGGCAAAAACGGTAAAATTGCCAAAGCAATCAGATCTGTGATAAAGGCAGCATCTGCTGACTGCGGCAAGAAAGTAAACGTAGAAATTAAATAATCGTTTGCAAATAAAAAATCCGACCTTGACTTGGGTCGGGTTTTTTATTATAATTATGTTAAAGGGGTGATAAAATGGATTCTTTAATTTTAACCTTTAATCAAGAGCAAATGAAATTATATAAAGAATTATTACGAAAAGAACACATTGATTTGAATTTTGACACACAGTTGCCATCTCTTCATGATATTCCGTGTGATTTCTTTGATTTGGAAATTGCCAATATAGAAAAAGAAGCTGTTCAGTTATTAAAATTCAAAAAGAAAGGATTTTTTGTATCTTCTCTAACCGAAGATGAGATGAAATTTTTTATTCCCGCTTACTATGTCGCAATAAAAAATATCAATCAATACACGATGGAAATGAGTTCAAAAGCTTTGCCATTCATTAGCCAAATTAATAATATGAAAAAAATAATTGCGGATATTAACAAAAGATATGCCGATTTTCTTCCCTATAAGGCGGCTCTTTTAGATAGAGATGAATATTCCCATGAAATAAGTAAAATTGATGAGCAATTCAATAAAAACATTGAGCTTGCAAGAAACTATAAAAAAGAAATTTTAGATATTTTTGATAAAACCAACACAATTTACAATATAGTAAGTGATTTTATTAAAAAAAGTTCAAAGGCAACCAACGAGCCGAAATTCAAGAATTTTAATTATGTGGATTTCTTTAGAGTATTGGAATCATTTATAGAACAAATAAAAAACACTTAATAAAAACAAAAGGAGACGTGAAAATCACATCTCCATTTTTGTTATTTACAAATATTATTTGAATTTGCGCTTTCTTGCAGCCTCTGACTTCTTCTTGCGCTTAACACTGGGTTTTTCGTAGTGTTCTCTCTTACGAAGTTCAGTGAGGATACCGGAACGAGCGCACTGGCGCTTGAAGCGACGAAGAGCACTATCCAAAGATTCGCCTTCCTTAACTCTTACTTCTGCCATTTTCTGTTTCCCTCCCCTCAAGGTTCGAGCTACTCGAACAATATACTGATATATTTTACACCATAATTCCCCTTTTGTCAAGGGGTTTTTTAATTATTTTACAACGATATTTACAATTTTATTTGGAACTGAAATTTCCTTGATAATTGTTTTACCGTCAATAGCTGCCGCTACCTTTTCGTCCGCCCTTGCAATAGCGATCGCTTCGTCCTTATCACAGTTCATGGGAAGCGTTATCGTTGCGCGAAGCTTACCGTTAACCTGAACCGCAACCTCAACGGAGTCATCAACCGTCTTGGATTCATCGTATGTGGGCCAAGGCTCGTATGCGATGGTTTCACTGTGACCGAGAACGCTCCACATTTCTTCACCTATGTGAGGACAAATGCAGGAAAGCATCTTGATAAGACCCTCGGCATATTCTCTGCTACACTTACCTTCCTTATATACCGCGTTAACGAATACCATCATCTGTGAGATAGCTGTATTGAATGCAAGCTTTTCAAAGTCCTCGGTGATCTTCTTAACGCTCTTATGATAGATCTTTTCAAGCGCAGGAGTTTCACCGTCAACGATGTTTTCTGCCTCGGTAAAGAATGTCCAAACACGGTTGAGGAATCTTCTTGCACCCTCAACGCCCTGATCACTCCAAGGCTTTGACACCTCAAGCGGACCCATAAACATCTCGTAAAGACGGAGCGTGTCGGCACCGTATTCACGAACGACGTCTGAGGGATTTACAACGAATTCAGGGAAGCGCTTGCCCATTTTTATTCCGTTGGAGCCAAGGATCATGCCCTGGTGAACGAGCTTTTTAATGGGTTCCTTTGTGGGAGCAATTCCCTTATCGTAAAGGTATCTATTACAAATTCTTGAATACATAAGGTGACCTACCGCGTGCTCGGGACCACCGATATAGAGGTCTACGGGCATCCAGTGCTTAAGCAACTCGGGATCAGCAAGTGCTTTATCGTTCTTGGGGTCGATATAACGGAGGAAATACCAGCTTGAGCCGGCTGAACCGGGCATTGTAGAGGTTTCTCTCTTACCCTTGATACCGTTCTTATCATACATCTTCCACTCTTCAGCATTTTCAAGGGGAGCTTTACCGCCAACGCCCTTGTAATTTTCAAGCTCGGGAAGAACTAACGGAAGCTCTTCATCGGGAAGAACGTGAACCGTTCCGTCCTCACCATGAACAACGGGAACTGGCTCACCCCAATATCTCTGACGCGCAAAGATCCATTCTCTGAAGTGGTAGTTTACTGTTCTCTTAGCAACTCCCATTGCTTCAAGCTTGGAGGTGATAGCTTCTTTTGCTTCTTCAACAGTAAGTCCTGTAAATTCCTCGGAGTTAATGAGACGGTAGCCCTTACCAAGATAATCTCCCTTTTCAAACGCGTGCTCGCTTACGTCAACGTGACCGAGCTTTTCATCTCCGTCAATTACCTGAATCATATCGATATTATGTGCCTGCGCGTATTCAAAGTCACGCTGGTCGTGTGAAGGAACTGCCATAACCGCGCCCGTACCGTAGCTTGCAAGAACGAAGTCACCGATGAACATTCTTGCTTCCTTGCCGTTAACGGGGTTGATGCAGGTCACACCCTTAAGCTCACATCCGGACTTGGTTTTGTTAAGCTCGGTGCGGTCCATATCGTTCTTCTTAAGAGTTTCGGCAATATACGCTTCAACCTTTTCCTTATTCTGAATTCTGGGCATCAACTGCTTAACAACGTCACCGTCGGGAGCAAGAACCATAAAGGTAATACCGTAGATAGTTTCAATACAGGTCGTGAAGATTGAAAATTCACCACCGCCAACGATCTGGAACTTAACCTCAACACCTGTGGATTTGCCAATCCAGTTCTTTTGCATAAGCTTTGTGGATTCGGGCCAATCAATTTCTTCAAGTCCCTCAAGAAGCTGCTCTGCAAATGCGGGCTGGTTGATTACCCACTGTTTCATATTCTTTCTTATTACAGGGAAACCACCGCGCTCACTCTTGCCGTCGATAACCTCGTCGTTGGAAAGACCCGTCCCAAGCTCCTCACACCAGTTAACGGGCATATCTATGTACTGTGCATAGCCGTCAAGATAGAGCTGCTTGAAGATCCACTGTGTCCACTTATAGAAATCCGGGTCACTTGTGGCAATCATCTTATCCCAGTCATAGTCAAAGCCAAGCTCACGAAGCTGATTTGAGAACGTCTTAATGTTTGCCTGTGTAAATCCGTTGGGATGGTTACCCGTGCTTACCGCATACTGCTCTGCGGGAAGACCGAAGGAGTCATATCCCATTGGGTGAAGGACGTTATAGCCCTGCATTCTCTTCATACGGGACACGATGTCAGTTGCCGTATATCCCTCGGGGTGGCCTGCGTGAAGTCCTACTCCCGACGGATACGGGAACATATCAAGAACGTAATATTTGGGCTTTGAGAAATCCCACACGTCAGTTTTAAAGGTGTGATTCTTCTCCCAATATTCTTGCCACTTTTTTTCAATAACTAAATGTTCGTATTTCATCTTTTATTCCTCTACTGCTGTAGTATTTTCGTACAATTTTTCAAGATTATAGAAATCTCTTGCTTCTCTGTTAAAAATGTGAACCATAACGTTGCAATAGTCAAGAACCACCCAAGAGTTATTATCCCTGCCCTCAATGTGATAGGGTGTGATTCCTCTTCTTTCAAGCTGATACTCAACCTCGCCCGAAAGCGCCTTAACGTGAGTATTGCTCGTGGCAGTGCAAACAACGAAATAGTCGGCAATATTTGACACGTCCTCAACGTGAAGCACCTTGATATCTCTACCCTTTTTATTATCAAGGAACGTCTCAATCGCCTTTGCCACCTCAAGGGGTGTGGCATTTTCAAGAGATACTATCTCTTCGCTCAAGTTTGTCATTTCTTCCATACTGTTCTCCTAATTTATATTGATCTTATTATTTTCAATATCGTCTTTAGTGTAAATTTTTATTTCATAGCTTTTGCCGTATATGTCGCAAAAAGCCTTATTACCACTATCAACAAATTTACTTTCCTTATCAAATTTTTCATTGCTGTCAAATCGCGCATCCAAAATTTCATTCATAGACGGAGCAGATAATATATAATACCACGCCCCACTTTTAGCACTTTGTACCGCCTCGCCCGGAGCAGTCAGATAGTACACGTCTCCGCTTTTTAATTTGGCACATTTAAGTCCTATTGACACGATTTCACTAATTCTCAAATTATTTTCACTCAGGTCGCAAATCATCTTAAATGTATTATACAATGCAAATGGATCCTTTATTTCGGATATTCTTTGGACAAAAGCATTCAAAAAGAGCTTTTGCGCATCAATTCGTCCAAGATCCCCCGTAATATATCCTGCTCTATACCTCAAAAATTCAACGGCGCTTTTACCGTCAAGCCTCTGCTTGCCCTTGCTTAAATGTATTGAAAGTCCCTGATCGGGATCGTCATAGTCCATATCAACGGGTACGTCGACATCAATTCCGCCAAGGTTATCAACTATGCCTTCAACCGCTTCAAGATCAAGTGAAAGATAGTAATCTATTTTGATACCGAGCGCCTGCGACAGCGCATCGGCTACGGCAGCTGCCGAGCCCAATGAATTATAGGCTCCGTTAATTCTTTTATAGCTCGCTCCGTTACAATCAAAATAGGTGTCACGCGGGATTTGCATAATGCTAACGTCCCCATTGTCAAGATTAAACGATGCAAGTATTATCACGTCGCAAAGCCTTGCCGCATCATCCCTTCCAAGCAGAAGGAAATTATAGGTCTTATTCTTATTGAGCTGCTTTACGGCATCAGAAACGTTGACCTCTTCACTGTGATCATTCATTAAAAATGCAACCGTTATAGAAACGAGCATAACAGCAATTATTATAACGACACTGATCGCGTTGCTTAATTTTATATATTTTTTCATATTCAACCTCTTTTATTTTTTATGTAAACAAAAGAGGTCAAATAAATTATTTGTTCAAGATCAAATAATTTCTTGCTTCAAAGGTCGTTTGATCTATGTGCTTGTCATCCTCTAAAAGTCCTTTTATTGTGAGGTTATAGGACATAATGAGAGTATCGTTCAAATGGGCAATTTTTTCTTCTTCACTCGTATTTTCGAAATCAAAATCAAAGAAATAATTTCGAAGCACAACGCAGTCCTCAAAGCTTCTTGACATATCGATATAGTCCGCAAGATAGATTATCTTTTCCTCCACCGTCATGTCAGCCTTGCCCGTAGTATGATAACGCACCGCCGAAATAATCTCGGGGGTTGCAAACTCAGGGTATTTATTAGGTATAACAAGTGCCGCGGTTTTGGCATGGAACATCTTTGGCGACTTTCTCTCCGCCTTAAACACCAAAAGTCCTGCATTCTCGCATATCGCAATATGCTCCTCAGTGCTTCTTTCCTTGGTTACGTCGTGCAAAAGTGCCGCCGCGCGAAGCATCGGAATGTTTTGTGGAACATAAATCTCACCAAGACGAGCCGCCATTTTTTCAACCTCAAGAGTATGAAAATAGCGCTTTTCTCCCATTTCATTTTTTACTCTTTCTCGCAAGCTTGCGAGTATTTCTTCACTAAAATTATTATTCATATTTGCCTCACTCTATATGCACCGAGCAGCGTCGGCTAATTTTGTCAAGAAAAATAAAATTTACAAATAAAGATTGTTATCCTTGATATACTGTGCAACCTTTTCGGGAACGAGATGGGAGATATCCTCTCCATCCTTGACCCTTTGACGAATTTCACTTGAAGACAACTCGATCTCGTTAGTCATAATTCGACGACAAATCTTGCCGTATTTTTCAAGATATAAGTAATTTTTTTCAATGATTTGATTTTCAATCAATTTATCGCTTTCGCGTCTGACGTAGGTCGGATAGCAAAGCTTAAAAATCTCCTCAGGCTCTCTCCACTGGTCAAGCTTAAGCGCCATATCGGTTCCAACGAGCATAAAAAGACGTCTGTCGTCCCTTGCAAGTGCTCTAAGCGTATCAACCGTGTAATTAATTCCGCCCTTCTCAATTTCCATATCACTGATGACAACGCCCGTCTCACCCTCAAACGCAAGCTCACACATCTTCATTCTGTGCTGAGCATCGTCGCCCTCGTCCCTTATCTTCCAGGGTGAAAGCGCGGTGGGAATAACGAACAGGTAATGAAGCTGCATTTGATCCATAAATGCCCTTGCAGCATTTACGTGCCCGTTATGAATGGGAGCAAACGTGCCACAGTATATTCCTATTCTTGTGATCTCTTGGCTCATAATCAGATCTCGATTCTCTTCTTATTTTCGCTCTCACGGTAAAGAACTACTTTTCTGCCAATTACCGCAACGACCTCAGCATTTGTTGCCTCTGCCAGCTCCTCGGCAATATCGCGTGTGCCGTAATCACAGTTTTCAAGAACCGTAAGCTTTATGAGTTCTCTTGCTTCAAGCGCATCAGAAACGGTTTTAACGAGATTTTCGGTAATTCCGCCCTTGCCTATCTGCATTATCGGTTGTATTTGTGCCGCCATTGAACGCAAAGCGGCTCTTTGCTTTGAATTTAACATACTTCTCTCCATTTATTTACCAAAGCCCTCTGCCTTGAGCTTAGTTGAAAGCTCATCACAATTGGCAGCAAAAACTCTGATGCATTTATCGTAATCAAGGAAAATATTCAAATAAATTCCCTCGCTTACTGAAATTTTTTTAATTTCGCTCTTTTTAATTTCAAATTTTACGGGTTTATCCTTGTCACTCGAAATAATATACATCATTTCCCTGCTTGTTATCATAAAGCCCTGCTTTATTTCATTTCCAACAAGATAATTGACTCTTTCGTCAATAATTATATCCTCCTTTATCTCTTTTCTGAGAGGAAGAAATTTTCTATCTCCCCAAGCAAATGCGGCGGGAATAATTATTGATATTGCCAAGGTGCTTATTGCCGAAAAAAACACTGCTGTTGCAAAATCGGTGTCCGACGAAATAAGCATATAAGTAACGATACCACCCAAAACGCTGAATACCAAGAGCGGGGTCGTAAAATATCTCTTCATTGGTACTCCTAATTATCTATCATTTCGCAAAATCTCTTTGCAAAAAGCTCAGTTGCCACTGCTCTGTGGCTGATTTTATTTTTTTCTTCCGATGAAAGCTCGGCATAGGTCTTGCCATACTGCTCAACGAAGAACAACGGATCATATCCAAATCCGCCCTCTCCCCTTTCCTCACGAAGCACAGTTCCGCGGCACTCTCCGCGAACAACGAAATTCTCATACCTCGCACCATCCGGAAAAGCGCATGCAACGGTGCAAACGAACGCGCCGCCGCGCTCATTTACGTCCTGCATATCGGCAAGTAATTTTTGGTTATTCTTTTTATCGTTTCCGTGCTCACCGGCATATCTTGCCGAGTAAATTCCCGGCGCACCGCCAAGCGCGTCAACGGTAATTCCCGAATCGTCGGCAACGCCAACGTATCCGTATTTGGCAACTGCCATGGCCTTTATCATCGCATTTTCTTCAAAGGTCGCGCCATCCTCAACGATATCGTCAAAAATGCCGACCTCCTTCATAGAAGCTATCTCTATATTTGGAAGATACCTTCTCAATATAGAGCTGAATTCTTCAATTTTGTGCTTATTGCCCGAGGCAAATACGATCTTTATATTTTCCATTATTCAAATAATGCGGAAATAAATTCCTCTGAATCAAAGGGCTGCATATCGTCAATTTTTTCACCCACACCGATAAACTTAACGGGGATTCCAAGCTCTCTCTTGATCGAAAGAACTATACCGCCCTTTGCAGTGCCGTCGAGCTTATTAAGAACAAGACCTGTGATTTCAGCCGCGTTCTTGAATTCCTTTGCTTGAAGAATCGCATTTTGTCCCGTTGTTGCATCAAGCACCAAAAGGTTTTCACGAGAAGCACCGGGCAATTCTCTTGAAATAACGCGGTTAATTTTTTCAAGCTCGTTCATAAGGTTCTTCTTGTTGTGAAGACGTCCTGCAGTATCAACGATAAGAACGTCCGCCTGCTTGTTCTTCGCATAGCTGATAGCGTCGTAAACTACAGCCGCGGGGTCACTGCCCTCACTTTGCTTAACAAGGTCAACTCCGCTTCTTTCGCACCAAACCGCAAGCTGGTCAATAGCTGCCGCACGGAATGTATCTGCCGCCGCAACTACTACCTTTTTGCCGTCCTTACGAAGCTTATTGGAAATCTTACCGATAGAGGTCGTCTTTCCTGCTCCGTTTACACCGATAACAAGAATGACAGAGGGCTTTGTGTCAAGCACCAATGGGCCGCCCTCTCCAATCATCTCTTTAAGAGTATTCTTCAAGAATGCTCTTACCTCATCAGCATCTTTTATTTTTTCCTCTTTGATATCATCTCTGAGCTTTTCTATAATTTCATCGGTTGCACCGGCACCAACGTCGGCACAAATAAGCATTTCTTCAAGCTCTTCAAGAAGGTCCTCATCCACCTTTGTAAATGCCTTAAGCATTTGGTCAATTGGTGAAAAAAGCGCGTTCTTGGTCTTTTGAAGACCTGCCTTTAATTTATCCAAAAATGCCATCCCAATCTCCTTCCTTCTTCTTTGCAATGTCAGCGACATTCAAAGAAAGTATCTTTGATATACCGTGCTCAGGCATAGTTACACCGTAAAGACGGTTCGCACTTTCCATAGTACCACGTCTATGTGTGATAAGAATAAACTGTGTGCCGCCCGTGTATTTCTTGATATATTCAGAGAATCTTGAAACGTTTGCTTCGTCAAGTGCCGCTTCGATCTCGTCAAGAATACAGAACGGTGAGGGATTGACCTGAAGCACCGCAAAGAACAGCGCAATAGCAATAAATGCCTGCTCACCACCCGAAAGCTGCATAAGATTCTTAATGATCTTTCCGGGAGGTGCGGCTTTGATTTCAATGCCGCAATTAAGCACGTCATCAGGATCGGTAAGCTGAAGCTCTGCATATCCGCCACCAAAAAGCTCAACAAATACTCTGTTAAAGTTTTCGTTAATCTTATTGAACGACTCGATAAACGAGGTCTTCATCTCTTCATCAAGCTGAGAAATAATCTTTTCAAGCTCGGTCTTGGATGCCGTAAGATCGCGGATTTGCTTATCCATATAGTCGTAGCGTTCCTTAACCTCTTTATATTTATTCACAGCATCAAGGTCAACGTGACCTATCGCACGAAGCTTGTTTTTACACTCTGTTTGCAATTTAGCAAGTTCGGGGCGCTGTTCAGCCGTTATTTGCTCATATCCAAGCTCCATTGCCTGATTACGTGTCAATTCGTGATCATCCCAAAGCTTGCTTGAAAGCTTATCATATTCATTTCTAAGGTTTGTGAGCTTATTCTCATTTGCGGAATTTTCTCTTACGAGAATGTCCTTATGAGAGGTCTTTTCCTTGATCTTCGCATTAACTACGTTTATCTTCTTTTCATATTCCGTGCTGTTTTCTTCAAGACGGGCACGGTCAGAATTCAACTCGTTAAGGATCTTTTCACCCTCAGCAAGCTTTTCGCGGTTTGCTCCTCTTTCGATCTCAAGAGTAGCAAGCCTTGCCACGTATTCATTAACCTTTTCGTCCTGACCCTCGATATCACCCTTGAGGGCTTCAATATGCTCACGGCTCTTTTCAATAAGAAGATTTTCGGTTTCTATATCCTTTTGAAGCTCGTTTATCTTAATAAAGATTGCCGTAAGTGACTGTGAAAGCTCGTCCTTTTTATCAATGAGCTCGTTCTTTTCCACGTCCTTGTCGCTTCTTGTTTCGGAAATTGCCGCAATCTTTTCATCAAACGCAGTAATTTGCGCGTTTAAGGTCGCAAAGTCCTCATCATAGCGCTCACGCATCTTGAGAATATTATCGTAATCCTCTTGAAGCTTAAGCATAAGGGTCTTATTTGCATCGATCTTCGCATTGATCTGCTGAAGCTTGGTGTTTTCACTACCCGCCATAAGAGAGATGATCTTTTTTCTATCCTCAAGCGCCTTCATTTCGCGCTCAATTCCCTCAATCTCACCCGTCAACGAGCTGTGAGTTTTAGAAAGCTTAGAAACGGCGCCCTCAAGCTTAAGAGCCTCATCCTCAAGCTTTTTGATCTCACCCGCGCGCGACAAAATGCTTTGTCCGTGCTTAACTGAGCCACCCGTGAATGAACCGCCAACGTTGATCTGCTGACCGTCAAGCGTGATTGCTCTTACCTTGTATTTAAGCGCCTTTGCCATCTCGGTTGCATTGTCGATATTATCAAACACCGCAATTCTGCCGAGCATATATGAAACGATATTCATGTATTCACTCTTTGCGCTTACAAGGTCATCAGCAAACGCGATAAATCCGCGGAAGCCGGATGCATCCTTCATCTCTTGAGAGATGGTTGGAGCCTTTATAGCAGTAATGGGCATAAAGGTTGCTCTGCCCTGCTCGTTCTTTTTAAGAGAAAGCATAGCCGCCTTAGCAACGCTTTCATTTTCAACAACGATATTTTGAATTGATGCGCCAAGGGACGTTTCAACCGCAATAACGTATTTTTCATCAACGGAGATAAGCTTTGAAACAGGTCCGTGAATTTTACCCACACTCGTTCCGTCAGCATTGGTAAGCTTGCCCTCGCTATAAGACTTCATAACAAAGCGCACGCTATTATTATAACCCTCAAACTGATCGTCCATAGCCTTGTAGGTATCAATTCTTTGTCTTGTGGATTGAAGTGCAAGTTTCTTGCTTGTCAGCTCCTCATCAACGCCATCCTTTTGCTGAATGATTCTTTGCAAGCTCTCATCAAGCTCAACTATCTTTTCATCACTCTTAGCAATATCGTTATTATAATCGTCAACCACGCGCTGAAGCTGCTTTTGATTTTTGGTAAGCTCGTCATCTATTCTTGCATACTCCTGCATTTCAGCAAGAAGAGTATCGTTTTTATCACTGTCGGTATTCTTTGCGTTTTCAATTACGGAAAGACGAACCTTGAGCTGCATCTCTTCACTTTCAAGGGCGCGCATATCCTCAAATGCAATTGCAATTTCCTTTTCAAGACGTGCAATCTCTTTTTCAAGGCGCTCGATCTCATCCTCCGCCTTATCGTGCTCATCAAACTTCATCTTAGCTTCAAGCTTGATTTGTTCGATCTTAGCAAGATGATTTTCAATCTCCTTGTTTTCTGCCTCGATGCTTGCGCGAATTTGCGCCTTTGTGTCACCCGTTGCATCAATCAAGGATTGAATATGTAAAGCATCGTTCTCGTTTACACGGTACGTGCTTTCAAGCTTATGATTTATTTCTGTTTGCTCTCTGATCTGTGTGAGCAATTTCTCAGACTCATATCTGTTTGCCTGAGAAACCTCCATCAAATGGTCTCTCTGTGTTTCAAAGGTTGCAATTGCTTCTTCAACCGTAGAAAGCTCAAATGACGACTGCTTGTAAAGGGATTCGACTCTTGCAATATCGTTTCTATACTTTTCAGTATCAAAGAACCAAAGCTGAACGTCAACCTTCTTCTTCGTTTCAAGAAGCTCGATCGCGCGCTTTGCCTTTTCCGCTTCCTTTTCAAGAGGTCCAACCTGTGCGCTGATTTCAACGAAAATATCGTTGATACGAGTCATATTATCCTCGGTCTGCGCAAGCTTTCTCTCACTCTCGGTCTTCTTGTGACGGAATTTAGCAATACCCGAGGCGTCCTCAAATATGCTTCTTCTATGCTCACTCTTACGGGAAATGATCTCGGCAATCTTACCCTGACCGATAATGGAATAGCCCTCACGTCCGATACCTGTGTTCATAAACAGCTCATAGATATCACGAAGGCGCACTGCTCTTTTATTAATAAAATATTCACTCTCACCTGAACGGTAATAGCGTCTTGTTACGATAACCTCATCATACGGTGCGTCAAGACGGTTTTCGGGGTCCGTGTTGTCAAAGGTAACAGAAACCTCGGCAAAGCCCATCGGTTTTCTTGAATCGGCACCGCCAAAGATAACGTCCTCCATCTTGCTTGAACGCAAGCTCTTTGACGAAATCTCACCAAGTACCCAACGCATAGCATCTGAAATATTCGATTTTCCGCTTCCGTTAGGACCTACAATTACTGTAGCGCCGTTCTCGAAAGTAAGCTTGGTTTTATCAGGGAATGATTTAAACCCTTGCATTTCAAGACTCTTTAAATACAAAACTTTATCCTCCTTTTTTAGGGATAAATTATATTAGATTAAAATCTATTATTATATTATAACTCAAAAGTTCATTTTTTTCAAGAACTTTTACTCTCTTTATTCCATATTTTTCATATATTTTTTGCAAATTTTTACGTTTTTGACCCACTATTTTTGAAATATCACCCTTTGGACAATAAATCACTATTTTTTCGGGCATTTTTTCGGTCGCGTATGCATCAATATATTCGAAAATTTTATCTAGATACAGGGCGCTCATTGCAAGCTCACCAATAGCCGAATGATTTGCTCCACCTGCCACAAGTGACGTATCGGATAAATTTTCACCCGACTGAAGCCCAACTCTTATGCATGGCACATCATTTGCAACGAAAACCTTTAGCGCCTCCTTGGTGCGTTCAACCGCTTCCTCGTTAGAAAGAGGTAAGTAAACTCCGCTTTGCATCATATCGCAAAGCTCGGTCTCATAAAAGACAACGGTCGGATATATACGCGCGCCGTCAGCACCCATTTCGCATATCCTTTTTGCGGTGTATATTTCTTTTTCTACGTTTGATGAGGGAAGACCTATCATCATTTGTCCAATCAGTGAAAAACCACGTCTTTTTATCATTTTACAGGCGTTTTCAGCGCAAATTGACGTGTGTCCGCGCTTGCTTGCCTTAAGCACCTCGTCATCCATGCTCTGAAGTCCAAGCTCAATGGTTTTAACCGAATAGGATGACAAAATATCAAGTATCTCATCATCGATATAATCGGGACGGGTGGAAAGTCTGATTGACGTAACCCTTCCCTCGTTTATATAATTTTGAGCAAGAGAAAGAAGCGATATCATAAGCTCGCGCTCAATGCCCGTAAACGAGCCACCGAAAAATGCGATCTCGATTTCGTCGTCATTTTTTGTGGTGGAAAGCGCTTCATCAATCTCATTTTTTACTTTTGAAATATCAAAGCTCATCCTGCCCGAAATTGAACGCTGATTGCAAAAAACACACATATTTGGGCATCCCATATGGGGTATAAAAATGGGTATATTTATGTGTCTCATATCACTTTTTTCTCCTTTCCGATCATTTTTTAACCTGCTGTAAAAAGCAAGAAAGGGAATCGGGTAAAAACACGATTCCAATTCTTATTATTCTTATATTTCGCCAAAGAGCGCAAGTGCCTCTCTAGCTGCATTTTGCTCTGCCTCTCGCTTAGTGCTTCCCTTTCCGCGACCGATGATATTGGAATTCATTCTTGCTTCAACCTCAAAGGTCTTTGCGTGATCGGGGCCGCTTGTGGCAACCACAACGTATGTAAGAGTGTCAACTCCCGATTGCTGAATCATTTGCTGAAGCTCGGACTTATAGTCCTGAACCGCCTTGCCCTGCTCCCAATTAAGAAGCTCCTTTTCAAAAAAGGGATACACAAGTCCTGCAATAAACTCAATCTCAGCGCCGTCAAGATAAATCGCTCCAACAAGCGCTTCGAATGTATTTTCAAGCAAGGATTTTCTCTCTCTTGCCTTATTCTTCTCTTCACCGTTACCGAGGAAAAGGAATGAACCGAGCTCAAAATATTTTGCATAGGATGAAAGAGCGTCACGGCACACGATTACCGCGCGGCGGCGCGTAAGCTCACCCTCCGGATAACCGGGGTATTTATTAAAGAGATATTTTGCCGCAATAATTGAAAGAACGCTGTCGCCAAGAAATTCAAGACGCTCGTTGCTTTCAGCCACTATTCCCCTAAGCTTAAGCTCGTTTGAATATGAGGAATGCGTAAGCGCTGTTTTAAGATATTCAATTTTTGTAAAATTATAGCCAAGCTTTTCTTCAAGCTCGTGCAAATTGGTGTTTTGCATATCTGCATTCCTCCTTATTTTTTCATATTTGCGATCACTTCATCAATGGCTTCAAGAGCGAGATTTGAAATGATCTCATATTTAGCAATTTTTCCGCCCTTAACTCTATATTCAAGGGGCTTGATTATACCAAAGTTCGCGTTCATAGGCACAAATTTAGCCATTGATCCGTTTTGAACGTAATTTGCCATTGATCCGATCATTGTGGTTTCGGGGAATATCGTTCCCTCTTCTCCCAATGCTCTTGCCGCAGCATTTATACCTGCAACAAGACCGCTTCCCGCACTTTCGATATATCCCTCAACACCCGTCATTTGACCTGCAAAGAAGACGTTCTCATTTTGTATCATCGAGTAATCGTTTTTAAGAAGTCCGGGGGAGTTAAGATAAGTATTTCTATGCATAATACCGTATCTCAAAAATTCGGCATTTTCAAGACCGGGAATCATTCTGAATACTCGTCTTTGCTCGGGGAAGGTAAGGTGAGTTTGGAAGCCAACTATGTTATACATAGTTCCCTCCTTATTTTCCTTGCGGAGCTGAACAACCGCAAACGACTCCTTATTCGTTCTTGGGTCAACAAGCCCAACGGGCTTGAGGGGGCCGTAGCAAAGTGTATCGTACCCGCGCTTTGCCATGACCTCAACGGGCATACAGCCCTCAAACACCTGGAGCTTTTTCTTCTGCTCCTCGCGGTCAAATTCTTTGATTTCCGCCTCTTTAGCGCCAATAAGCTCAGTGTAAAACGCATCGTACTGCTCGCGCGTCATGGGACAGTTAATATAGTCCGCGTCACCCTTATCATAACGCGATGCAAAGAAGGCAACGTCCATATTGATAGTTGAAAAATCAACTATGGGAGCCGCGGCATCAAAGAAGTGAAGACCGGAGCATCCAAGCTCATTTTCAATGTATTCCGCCATTTTATCGCTTGTAAGCGGACCCGTTGCGATAACCGTTATCTCATCGGGATCAACCTCGCTCACCTCAGCCTCAATAACCTCAATAAGCGGATGATTTTTGATTTTTTCAGTAATAAATGCAGAGAAAAGCTCTCTGTCCACCGCAAGAGCAGAGCCTGCGGGGACCCTTGTGCTTTCAGCCGCCATCATTATAAGTGATCCAAGTCGGCGCATCTCCTCCTTAAGAAGACCCACCGCGTTTACAACGCTGTCCGAGCGCAAGGAATTTGAGCAAACGAGCTCGGCAAATCCTTCGGAGTGGTGTGCAGGTGTATACTTGTGAGGCTTCATTTCATAAAGTCTCACCCTAACTCCGCGCTCCGCTATCTGCCATGCCGCTTCGCAGCCTGCAAGTCCTGCGCCGTAAACGTTTACAATTTTAGTATTTGACATTTTATGATTCCTGTTCGTCTTGAGCCGGAGCATCCTTTTTGAATCCGCATCCATTTTCTGCGCAGTAAAGAATATTCTTTCCCTTCTTGCGGAAAAGAATTTTGCCGCAATCGGGACAGTTCTCATTAGTGGGCATATCCCAGCTTGAGAAATTGCACTTGGGATAATTTTCACAGCTATAGAACACCGTCTTTTTCTTACCGTACTTGGTGATCACCTTACCGCCGCAGGTGGGACAAGGAACGTCAAGCTCTTTAGTTTTGGTTTTAATGAATTTACATTCGGGATATTTTGAGCAAGCGTAGAAGGTACCGTATCTGCTTGAACGAAGCACCATATCGGAGCCACACTTTTCACACTTGAAGGGTGCAATCTCCTCCTTCTTAGGCTCAACCTTTTCAACCTTCTTCTCTTCCTCAACGGGAGTTAAAGGCTTTGTATTTCTACATTTTGGGAAATTGGGACAAGCGGCAAATTTACCGAATTTACCGTTTCTTACCACCATTTTTGCGCCGCATTTATCGCAAATTATATCAGTCTCCTCTACGGGAACCTTGATATCCGCAGAGCCGATCTTTTCTTCTGCTTTTTTAAGGTCGCCCTCAAAATCCTTCCAGAAATCGGCAAGCACGTCAAGATATTCAAGCGTGCCATCCTCAATTTTGTCAAGGTCGGTTTCCATATTTGCAGTAAATTTATAGTCAATTATATCGTGGAAGTTTTCTTCCATGATCTTTGTTGTAAGTGTGCCAAGCTCTGTGGGAAGAAGCACCTTGCCCTCACGACGCACGTAATTTCTTGCAATGATCGTTGTGATAATGGGTGTATAGGTACTTGGTCTTCCTATTCCCTTTTCTTCAAGGAATTTGATAAGGGACGCTTCAGTATATCTTGGGGGCGCTTCAGTAAAGTGCTGCTCGGGAGAAATTGATACCATATCGAGCTTTTCTCCGTTTTTAAGGCTTGGGATACGGATATCCTTAACCTCAGCTACCTCGTCGTTTGAGGCAGAAACCTCTTCGGTAGCCTCATAAACAGCCATATATCCCTGGAATGCAACGCTATATCCACTTGCGCGGAAAATATATCCGCTGTTTTCAAAATCTGCGGTAATTGTGTCAAGTCTTGCAGACTGCATTTGAGAAGCAACGAATCTTTCCCAAATGAGCTTATAAAGCTTATATTGGTCTGGAGTGAGGAATTTTCTGACAAGAGTTGGAACAAGCTCTACCTTGGAGGGTCTGATCGCCTCGTGGGCATCCTGCGCGCTCTTGCTCGCCTTAAACCTTCTTGGAGTCTTGGGAGCATATTCCTCACCGTACTTTTCTACGATAAAGTCCTTTGCAGCCGCTTGAGCCTCATCGGAAATTCTAAGCGAGTCAGTTCTCATATACGTGATAAGACCCTGAACTCCGCCAAGCTCAGTGCCGATATTAACACCCTCATAAAGCTCCTGTGCAACTCTCATTGTGCGAGCTGATTGGAAGCCGAGCTTATTAGCCGCCTCCTGCTGAAGCGTTGAAGTTGTAAACGGTGGTGCGGGGAGCTTTTGCTTTTCAGCCTTTTTAATTCCCTTAACAAGAAATTCGCCGTTTTCAATCGTCTTTAATACCTTATTCGTATCCTCTTGGCTAGAGAGCTTAATCTTGCCGTTTTCATCACCGTAAAAACGAACCGAGAAGCTCTTGCTGTCCTTGTTGCAAAGCTCAGCCTCGATCGTCCAATATTCAACGGGAACGAAAGCGTTGATCTCATTTTCTCTTTCAACGATAATTCTTGTAGCAACGGATTGAACGCGTCCTGCGGACAAGCCGCTCTTAACTGTTTTCCAAAGAAGAGGGCTGATCTTATAGCCAACTATTCTGTCAAGAATTCTTCTTGTTTGCTGAGAGTTGACAAGATTCATATCAATATTTCTTGGCTCTTTGATGGCTGATTTTACAACCGTGGGGGTAATCTCGTTAAATCCAACTCTGAGTGTCTTTTCAACGGGAATGCCAAGAACGGTTGCCAAATGCCAAGCAATTGCCTCTCCCTCACGGTCAGGGTCAGTTGCAAGAAATACCTTTTTAGCGCTCTTTGCCTCTTTTTTTATTTCCTTGATAAGGTCTCCCTTACCTCTGATGTTTATATAATGCGCATCAAATCCATTTTCGATATCAACGCCAAGTGTGCTTTTTGGAAGGTCGCGAAGGTGACCCTTTGAAGCCATTACCTTATAATTTGAACCAAGATATTTTTTTATAGGTCCAACCTTTGTGGGTGATTCCACAATAACAAGATTTGCCATATATATTCCTTTCGCTTTTGATTATTTTCTTATGTACATACCGCCCGGCAAGGAGGCTACAAGTCCCTTGATTTCAAGGATTGTAAGGCTTGCCATAAGCGTTCCGATATTATATCCGAGTTTTGTCAAGGCATCGATAGAAGTAGGCTTATCGCAAGGAAGCTCGTTAAAGATCCTTCTTTGCTCCTCTGTCAATCCCTCAAGCAAACCCTCGTCAACAGGGGTTGGCTCCACAGATATATTTTCCTCTTTTTTAGGTGCATTATTCTCGTCTATTTTCTTGATTTTGGGCACGGAATAATAGTCACTGTTTTGCTCAGCATTATTGTTAAGCTGATCGTTGAGCTTTTTGAGCAAGGATTTAGGAGTTTCCTTAGGTCCCTTTCCATAGCAGGTCACGTTTATTCCGACGTCCTCTAAAATACCGTTATCGAATTCAGAGCTAAGCTCACCCTGACGAAGCTTTACGGGGTCGACCAAGCGAGAATGATTTTCAAAATAGTACCCCAATATATCTCTTGCGCAGGTTATTGCCACCGCGCCGTTTTTGATAAGATAGTTGGGACCCTCACTCATCGGCTCCTCAATGCTTCCGGGAAGCGCATAAACGGTTCTGGATTGCTCAGCCGCGCGGTCTGCGGTAATGAGCGCGCCGCTTGATCTGGGCGCTTCAACGACGAGCGTTCCCTCACTAAGCGCGCTGATAATCGCATTTCGTTCGGGAAAATTATTCTTATATGCGGGCGTTGAGGGGTGATATACCGTGATCACCGCACCGTGCTCGCAAATGTATTTTCTAAGCTTTCTGTGCTGCTTGGGATAAATAACGTCTATTCCGCAGCCAAGCACTGCAACGGTTGTACCGTGCGCACCAATGGCACCCGCGTGTGCAACACTGTCAATGCCAAGAGCCATTCCACTAACTACGACCGCGCCTGCAGATGCAAGCTCATATGCTATTTTATAGCAGGAACGCATTCCGTATTCCGTCATCTTACGGGTTCCAACGACCGATACGCAAACTCTATTATTTAGATTTGGAATATTACCCATATAATAAAGCAGCATCGGTGGATTTTTCATGGATTTAAGTGACTCGGGATAAATACTGTCACCGTACGTCATTATACCCACTCTATTCCACTTGCAGTAATTGAAAATCGAAAGCGCCTCATCAAGATTCTTATCAAGAATTGCCTTCTTTTGAGCTTCTGACAGGTTATTTGCGCGATTTAATCCGTCCTCATTCAGCTTATAAATCTCATAAGGGGAATTACCAAACAAATCGAGCAAATACTGAAAAACAGAATTTTGATTATTCAATTTTAGTGACAACCAGATCCAATAAACCTGATCCGATTTCTTAAACAAATTAAGTTCCATAAATTTACCAAATTATTTCGTTTTATAAAGTTCCCACATGCAAACGGATGCGGCAATTGATGCATTGAGTGATTCACTGCCACTCTCCATCGGTATATAAAGGCACTCATCACACGCGTCAATCGTTTCCCTTGCAAGTCCGTGACCCTCGTTACCGATCAAGATGACGTCACCCCTTTGTAGCTCAATGGAGCCGAGCCTTTTGGCTTCTCGTTCAAGAGCCGCGGCAAATACCCTCGTGTTTTCTTTACGAAACGCCATAACGGTATTAACGACACTGTCAACGACAACTATTCGTTGCGTAAAAAGTGCACCCATAGCGGCACGAATGGTTTTGGGATTGTAAAGGTCGGCACAATCAAAGCTGACAACGAGCGCATCAATTCCAAACGCCTTAGCCGAACGAAGTATCGTTCCCATATTGCCGGCATCTCTGACGCTTTCAAGCATCAATATGCTTTTGCCCTTCAAACCGCTTGCGAGAGCACCGTAATCACTGCATTTAGTAATGCTTGCAAGATTTTCGCAAACTGTAATTATTCCTTCGGGAGCCTGCTCGTCGGTGAGCTTTGCAAAAGCATCGTCTGAAACGGTATATAGCATAGCGTCTATATTGCTTTTTTCAACCTCTGCCTTAAATCTGTCAATGGCGCTCTCGGATACAAAAACGTAACGAACGGGCGCGCCGTTTTGCACGGCTTCATGGAAAAGCTTGACACCGTCAAAGCGAAAAAGCTCTTCATTTTTTCTATATTTTTTATCCTTAAGCTTTGCCATTCTGACGATCAAGGCATTGCTTTTTGAGGAAATATATTGCCACTCAGCCATTGAAATTACTCCCTTCTAAATTTAATAAAGCTTTATGAAAACTGAAAAATCAGCTACAATTAACTAACTTTTCAATACTCATAAAGGCATCTAAC
>JAZLBH010000133.1:0-10306 GCA_045613605.1 Eubacteriales bacterium | reverse complement strand
TCCACACTTGCTTTGAACGGTTACACTGCGTATACCCTTGAGATTGAATCATTTACCGATCAATATTTCTTGCCGTATTATATGGCTATGCTTGACGGTGAATATACGTATCCGATGCCCGATAATGACGTCATATTTGATAATTCACATGATGGCACATATACGGTTCCTTACTATTTGTATACTGGATATGGTATTGACCTTAATAACAAGCAGGATACAGAGGCTGAGAAAGCATATGCTGCATTCGTTATGGCAAATTATTTGAATATTGGCAGAGAGGATACAGAAGAATACTTGTTGTCAATAATTGAAGAAAATAATTGGAGCAAGGATGATCCCGATATCATTGCAAAGGTTGCCGAATATGTTCAAAATGCTGCTGTATACAATCTTGACTATAATCCCGAGCTTGATGAGGCAGAGGATGCTGTGGTAGCATTCTTAAGAGACTATAAAGAGGGCGTTTGTCGTCATTATGCATCTGCTGCAACGTTGATTTATCGTGCATTGGGAATTCCAGCACGTTATACCGGAGGTTATGTTGGTTCTACTAAGGCTAACGAATGGACTGAAATTACAAGTGATAGTGGACACGCGTGGGTAGAAGTATATATCGACGGTGTGGGCTGGATTATGGTTGAAGTTACCGGAAGTGGATTCGGCGACGGAACCGGTGAAGGTGAAGGCGAAGGCGGCGAAGGCGATTCAGGAGATATAGATATCGACGGTGGAGAAGACTATAAGCCCGACCTTTTGATAAGACCCAAATATCAATCTAAATCTTATGATGGTACACCGCTTTATGCAGTTAACCAATTGGATGAAAACGAAATTGCATTGCGTGACCTGCTTGTGCAAGGATATACATATGAAGTAGAGATTTCGGGTAGTCAAACAGAGGTTGGCAGTGGTATTAGTACCATTGAAAGCTTTACTCTTTATGATCCTAGGGGTGTTGATGTTACTGATCAATATAATATTATAAAACAAGACGGTGAGCTTGAGGTCTTTGCAGCGCAAAACAAGTTGATTGTTTATGTTTGGGAGCTCAGTAAAACCTATGACGGAAAACCAATTTCTTACCCCACCAACTTTGAATATTTTACAATCCTTGACCTTGTTTCAACAAACCCCAATGCTTCTTTGGGTGACTATACGATTGAACTTACGATCAGTGGACAACGCACCGAGGTCGGCATATTGCCATTAGAAGAAATTACTTATACTCTGGTTGTTAAAGATAATAACAACAACTATCAGGACGTAAGCGATCAATTTTATGTCGAATTTACAGGAACACCGTTGACCGTTAATAAGCGTAAAATCACATTGACAAGTGCTTCTCAAGAAATGCCATTTAATAAAGATAAGCCCTTGTTTAATCAAAACGTTTATCTTTCGTTTGGATCTTTGGCAGACGGACACAGGCTCCAAGCTGAAGCAAGCGGAGTGCTTTATGAAGAAGGCTCAACTGAAAATATAATCTTTGACAGTAATATTATTATAATTGACAGTAATGGAAATGACGTTACAGCAAATTATGATATTACGAAAGAACATGGCACTTTGACCTACTATTAATTAAATTTACTCCCCACTCACAAAAAGTGGGTGGGGAGTGGATGATTTATAAAATGTTATATGTAATTTTGATTGTAGAAATATGTTGACTATCGTCGAATTACACAAAAAACGAGTCGAAATTTGTAATATTTTCTACTTGCTATGAATTCTCACGAAAATTTAATCAAATATTTGTCAATTTTGATAATTTACAAATTACATTTAATGTGGTATAATAACTCTCGCAGTGGAACGCATGGGCCAATACGCGTTTTCCACAAAATTAAAGAAGCATAACAGTCACTTGTTTGAAAGCGAAATGTCAATCTTATGGCATCAATCACGCACAATCAATTTCATGTTATGCTTTTTTATTTTTATAAAAATTTAGCCCTCGGATTTTCCGAGGGCTTTTATTATTATTTTTTATTTCTTTCTTCAAGATCCTTACATATCTGTGCGTACATTTCCTCGTCAATCTTAAATTTTTTGTTATAGAGGAAGAATCCGATAAGTATGCAAATAAGGGGAAGAATCATCATAGAGAGCTTCATAATCCAAACTGAAGTGTCGGACGTGTTGTTCATGATGTATTCTGCATCAAGTATCTTGTCACCGGTAAGAGATTGAGCAATCATATTTATGCCGGAAATGATAAGAGTGAAGGATACGATACCCTTACTGATTGCACCGCCAAACTGATTGATAAATGGCTGTACTGCAAAGCTTGCCGCTTCGTTACGTTTTCCAAGCTTCCATTCGCCGTATTCAACTGCATCGGCAAGGAAGAGAAGCATAAGGAGCTGAATAAATGCCTGTGCAAAGAACAAGCCAAGACCTGCCAAAACTATAAGAGGCAACCACTCAAATGAAAGGAAGAAGATCACGTATGAAATAGTAACTGCAATCATTGAGCCGGTGTAAAGCTGTTTTCTTGTGAATTTCTTTCTAAAAAGAGGGAATACGGAAAGTGCTGTAAGCTGTGCTACGGCAAGAACTGCGGCAAATACCATATACATATCCTCATTTTTATATGCGTACTTGAAGTAATATGTACCAAATCCTGTCGTTGTGCAATATCCGATCATGAAAAGCGCCATAGAAACTGCTGTTACAAGGAGCTGGTCGTTCTTAAAGAGTGCGCGGAAAAGGTCCTTAATGGTTGTACGTTCGGTGCTTGCAAGCTGTGAACGGTCCTCTTTAACACCGAAGAGCGTTATACTTTGGAACACCATCATAATTATTGCAACAATAATTGCAAAAATGAAATAAGCATCACGATTGTTAAGATTGGGGAAGAACCCGGGAACGTTAAGATAGATAAGTACCATAGAGAACATACCTACGTTTGCACAAATTCTTGCAAATGCGCCAACGCTTTCACGAACGCTCTGCTCCTTTGAAATTGCAGGCATAAGTGACCAGTAGGAAATGTCATTGAGTGAGAAAAAGATGCTGAAAAGAAGATATGTCACAGCGAGAAGAATGATGTGTGACGTCTCATCCATTTCAAAGTTGTGGAACATCAAAACCGTGAGTATCGCAGTTCCTATCATACCAATGAGTATCCATGGCTTGAACTTGCCCCATTTTGTTTTGGTATTATCTACGATAGCACCAACGAATGGGTCAATTACTGCGTCAAATGTTCCGAAGAGAGTAAGCATAATACCGATTACGCCAAGTCCCTTATCGGAAAACTTTACCACGTCGGTTAAGTGTACTAAAAGGTACATACTTACAAGAGAATAAAGCGCATCTCTGCCTACGGTACCAAGACCGAAGCATATTTTGTTTCTTGTTGTTTGATTCATATTATTTCTCCTTTATTAAATACAGGTTGCTTCCGTAATCGCCAAGCAATCTGATATTTTCGTTATAACCCGTGCCCTCAAACTGCATCTGTAGATTAATACCAAAGTTTAAGGCATCACCATAGCACTCATAGGCCTCGTGTCCGTCTGTGAGTGAAAAATGCTTGTCAATGGCTCTTAAAATAAAACCGTCAGCCTTCAATTTAACGGGTGTAATATGGTTTATAAGGGGACCAAAGGTTTTTATGCGAATGTTTTGTTTTACACACTCAACACTATATTTTTTGTCGGGGTTGGCGCTTGGAATTGTTAAGCGATCGCGATAGGGTGCAGCGCTTGTTTTTCTTTGGAAAAAGCCTGCAATAATTTCATCCTTACGAGAGATTTGCCAAGATAATTGATTTGGATTATCCACGTTAACAAATTCGAATTTACCGTATTGGAAGGTTTTTCTATGTGCCTTATAAAAGGCAATTTGTCTTTTAACCTGCTTCAATTCATTGGGAGTGAGCTCATCAAAATTAAGCTCATAACCAAGGACACCGAAGCAAGCAACGTTAAATCTTGTTGAAATAGGAGTTGCACGCAGGGTTTGTGCGTGTGGGGACATTGAAACGTGAGCAGATATGGTTGAGGGGGGATAGAAATTATACATACCGCCCTGAATATCGAGTCTTTCGATGGGGTCAGTATCGTCGCTTGTCCACACCTGGGGTGAATAGCAAAGCATTCCTAGGTCGAAACGGTTTCCGCCGGATGAACAGCTTTCAAAGAGTATATTTGGGTACTTTTGATAGAAAATTCTATCAAGAACCTCATAAAGTCCCAAAATATACTTGTGATAAAATTCACCCTGATTGGTAAGAGTAGCCGAATACATGTCACTAATGTGACGGTTATAGTCCCACTTTACATATTCAATCTTTGCGCTATCAAGAATATCGCAAACTGATTTTACAATATAATCACGAACTTCTTTTCTTGTCAGGTCAAGGACCAATTGATTTCTGCCGAGAGATGCCTTGCGGGAGGGAACTGAAATAGCCCAATCGGGATGTGCTCTATAGAGGTCAGAATCTGGATTTACACACTCCGGCTCAAACCACAGTCCGAACTTCATCCCCCTACGATAAATTGCATTAGAAAGAGATTTTAAGCCACCTGGGAGCTTTTTAGTATTAACAACCCAGTCTCCAAGTCCTGCCTTGTCGCTATTTCTGTCACCAAACCAACCATCATCAAGAACAAGCATCTCAACGCCGAGCGCTTTCGCTTTGTCAGCAAGCGCAACAATTTTTTGCTTGTTAAAGTTAAACATCATAGCTTCCCAGTTATTAATAACAATGGGACGCTCCTTGCCCTTGTGAACACCGCGAACAATATTGTTGTTAACAAATGAGTGCATATTTTGAGCCATTTTATTTATACCCTGAGACGAGTATGTCATTACTGCTTGGGGAGTTTCAAAGCTTTCGTGCGAATTTATTACCCATTTGAAGCAATGCGGGTTAATTCCACTCATTACTCTCGTTGTTCCCGTTGGCGAGCCCTCGATAGCAGAATAGTGATTTCCCGAGTAAATAAGATTAAAGCCGTAAACATTTCCGTGTGAGTAATCTGCACCTTTAGCGACCAGCATAAAAGCGGGATTATGTCTGTTTGAAGATGCACCAACGGTTGATGAATTTACATAAATTCCTTCACTAACGGGGGTCGAATTCATATGAGCTTCCTTTATCCAAGAGCCGTTAAGCGTTACAATATCGTAATAGCTTGAAGGAAGATCGAGTGAAAAGCTCATCAGCTTATTAACTGTAATGGGGTGTGCCGTGTTGTTTACAAGAACGGTGTTTCTTACGATTACGTTAGATTCCTCAAATACTGTATAAATTAGCTTGAGCCGAATGCTTGCAAATTTCTTGTCCACAAGGGTTACTGTTAGAGCTTGTGCATTTCCGTATGCCATGGGTAGAGAATTTGACGTATGGGCAGAATTTGATATTTCGTGTGAGTAATAAACAAAATCACTGACATATGTGCCATCAGGCATAATAATTTCAATCGGTGAATGTCTAAAATCTCCCTTGCCATTTTCACTGAACTCAAGAAGAACACTGTCAAGAGATACAAAGGATTTTGAATTGTATTCAACAGTACTTCCAAGCATAATAGTATTTTTAAGGATCAAGGCTTCGTAAGATTGCTCGCGAAGCTTTGGACCGTAATGAATATTTTCGAGCTTTCCGTTGTCTGCAATTCTAAATATATAGCTTGTTGATTCTGTATCAAGTTTAAATATCTTATTTTCAAAGTTAATCATAATATTTCACCTCCTATTACCTAAATATGAAACTTGCGAGCTAGGGCTGCGCGCACATTTCTGCTAATTGATATGCATATTAATCCAAGTCCCATAATAACAAGCGGAATCATGGGGTAAAAGGACCATCCATCAAAGTTAACCTTAAAGGTTATCATTAAGAAGAGCTCAATAATTTCCATATATAAGCCAAGAGCTATAAAAAAACCTCCGATAACGTATAGATGACCTTTTTTGAGATAATACAGCAAAATAGATGTTGCTGTGACTATTAATCCAAGATATGTTGTGACGGGGAATGCAAGAGTTAAGAACCAATCTCCTTGAGTTGCAAAATTTATGTAGTGTAAAAAAATAATAATTACAAAAAAATCAATTGGTACAAATACAGCAGGAGACGGTTTTTTAAACCAAAATGGTAATACTGCAATTATATATGTAATCAAAAGAGCAAAAGCTACATATGGAGACCAAGTTACAGCACGGTTAAAATAAAAGTCACTATATAATGTAACAAATATAGGAATCAAAAATAAAGTTAAAATAATTATGTGAATCGTTGCTTTACTCAACTCACGCTTTGGTACAAAGTCATTGGGATATAAGGGAGCAACCTCCGGACGTTCTATATCGGGATGATATGCCTCAGTTCCGCAAAGGGGACATCTTTTTTCTGTATCTGCAAGCTTTACACCGCAGTTAGCACAATACATATTAATTCCTCCTATCTTTGATTAGATTGCACAGTTACTTCAACACCGAGCTTTTGCATTTCTCTAAAGAAGTATGTTTCAAGGCGCGATTCTTTTATATCGCGCGAAAAAGTTATGTTAAGTATGCCACGGTAAGTATAAGCACTGCAATTATACGGCGCCTGTGCTTGAGAGCCCAATATGAAATCAATGCGGTTTACAAGATTTTCCATGTTTTCGGGCACCTTAATTTCGCCAAGATTAGAAAAGCTGAGGCAAGATTTTTTCTCACCAACGGAATTGAAAACCATTTTCATAATAAAATTCTTGATAAAAAGTGGAACAATTCTCAACACAGGGTTTCTTTCGTCGGCAACGTTAGTTTCAATCATTTTTGCCATATTCTTTTTAGTGGCGTATGTACCCACCTTGTGATGAACGATTTCAATTATCTCATCAAGGGTGTAATCACCAAGTCGTGGGTCGATTTCGGGTATGGTGTACAAAGCAAAATTTCTTAAGGTTTTGCTATCAAAAAGCCTGCGAAGATTTATGGGTATCAACAATTTAACAGGCTTGTATTTTTTTGGATTATGCACAAGGTCCAACTGCAAATTCAAAATGGCTTTCATCATTACAGCAGATAAAAACGTATTTACAGAAACGTTTTTTTCTTTAGCCATCTCTTTGATGACCTCAGAAGACATTTGAAAGTTGGTAACGTTCAAAAAGTTATCTTCCTCGGGCGTGCCGTCAATGATCCAAGCGTATGTATCTTTTCTTGTTTCTTTTATTGGTGCAGTGTTTTTTATAAAGCTATCTTCGGTTTCGTAATGCTTGGGGCGTTCTTTTCTTGATAAAATTCCATGTTCGCATGGAATTTCAATTTGATGCTTCAGCTCAAGATATTCAGCAACCAAGGATTTCAAAAATATCAAACCGCCGCTTCCATCGGTCAGCGCGTGAAAAATTTCAACTGCTATTCTTTTTCTGTAAACTATAACCCTGAAGGCGCAGGTTTTCATTTCCTTTTTTGACATGTGTGCAAGGGGATAGCTGTATTCTGCCAAAATAGGAGGCGGAGTGCTTACGGGTCTCAAATAATACCAAAAGAAACCGTCAGAAAGCCTTGCTGCTATGCTTGGAAAACGGGGTATAGTGTTTTTTAATGCTTGTTCAAGGATTTTAACGTCTATATCCTCATAAAGGGTAGCCGACATTCGAAACAGATTACTCCAATGTCTGCTGTGCGATGCGGGATATATTTTAGCCGCGTTATCAAGCTTGAACCAGTTAAAGCTTTTATGTCTATTCATTAAATTACATCCTTATTTGGAGTTATTTTAGTTGGTTAAATAACTCCTTAAATTCATTTTCAATACTTAAAAATTCAATATATTCAAATCTTGGTGTAGATGCCAAGTTAGGCTCAATATCAAATATTTTTTCACCAAAAAGTGTAGTAAATTCATAATACAAGATAGCATCATCAATCTCAAACACTTGCTTTTTTTCTTCTTCTGAAAGTGTTGGAATCCATTTTTCGAAAATTTTCGATTGTAGAACATCTTCAATTTCAAGATATTTGTGAAGATGCTTTTTAACAGGACGAGTTATATCGGCAAGATATGCTTCGCTTCCGTCGTGCAGAAGACACCCGAGAATTACGTTTTTAGAATATCCTCTTGCTTGTGCTTCATATGCACAGTTAATAGAGTGTTGAGCTACGGAATAAAAATGCTTAAAGTGTCCATTTGCTCGACAAAGAAGGGAAAGCGCGTGCGATATATCCTCAATATCAATATCCTCAATTTTGGGCTCAAGCGGATAAAATTCTTTTTTAGTATATGTCAATATATAACTCATCTTATATACTCCTTATTTATACACAATTATACACAGTAATTATATCACATAAATTTGCATTTGTAAAGTAAATAATTTTTTTATATTTTTTTGTTAAGGTATTGCCGAGAAAATCAAAATATGATATAATAATTAAAATACGTTTTTAGGAGGAATTATGAAAATTACAAATAGATTTTTGAGATATGTTTCATACCCAACAATGAGTGATGAAACGAGTGAAACAGTACCAAGCAGTGCTAAACAGCTTGTACTTAGTCGCGCTATTGCTGATGAGCTTATCGCACTCGGACTTGAGGACGTTGAACTTGATGATATGGGCTATCTTTATGCCACCTTGCCCGCCAATGTTGAAAATTCAACAGTAACACTTGGTCTTGTTGCACACGTTGATACAAGTGATGCTTGCGCAGATTATCCCATCAACACTAAAATAGTAAAATATGACGGAAACGATATTTGCCTTAACGAAGAAAAGGGAATTTACCTTACGAAAGAGGAATATCCATCTCTTAATAAATACCTTGGTGATGACCTTATCGTAACCGACGGCACAACACTTCTCGGTGCAGATGATAAAGCCGGTGTTTGCGCTATTGTGTCTGCGATTGAAAATGTTATCGCAAGCGGAGCTCCTCACGGTAAAATAAGAATTTGCTTTACACCCGACGAGGAAATCGGACGTGGAGCCGACCATTTTGACGTTGAGAAATTCGGTGCGGATTACGGATATACCGTTGACGGTGGTTCTCTCGGTGAAATCGAATATGAAAACTTTAATGCCGCCAGTGCCGTTGTTAAATTCAACGGTGTTTCTATTCACCCCGGATCTGCTAAAGATAAGATGAAGAATGCATCACTTATGGCAATGGATTTCAACGCGCTTTTGCCTGTTGATGAAATTCCTTCTAAGACCGAAGGATACGAAGGCTTCTTCCACCTTATTGAAATGAGCGGAGAATGTGAAAGCGCAACTCTTGTTTACATAATCCGTGACCACAATATTAATAAATTTAACGCTAAGAAGGCTCTTCTTCTTGAATGTGCTGAAAAAATCAATTCTAAATATGGAGAGGGAAGCTGTGTAGCAAATGTTAAGGATTCCTACTTCAATATGAAGGAAATCATTGATAACCATATGTACACCATTGACCGTGCAGTTGAAGCTATGGAGCAGGTTGGTGTTAAGCCCATTATTATGCCTATCCGTGGTGGTACCGATGGTGCACGCTTGTCCTTTATGGGCTTGCCTTGTCCCAATATTTGCACCGGTGGAGAGAATTTCCATTCACGCTTTGAATATCTTTCTGTTCAATCACTTCATAAGGTAGTTGAAATTGTAGAAAGACTTATTATCAACGCAACTTATGCTGAAAGGAACTAAAAATGGCTAAATTATATTTTAAGTACGGAGCTATGGGCTCTTCTAAAACAGCAAATGCGCTTATTACAAAATTCAATTACGAAGAAAGAGGAATGAGAGTTTGGCTCATAAAACCCTCAATTGATGACCGTGACGGAGCTGATATAATCCGTTCTAGAATAGGACTTGAACAAAAGGCGCAGATAATAACACCCGATATGGACATTTTTGAAGAATTCAAGAGTCATATCAGTACACATGCAATTATTGCTGATGAATGTCAGTTTTTTACAAGAGCTCAAATAGATCAGCTTCGTCGCATTGTTGACGAGCTTGAAATCCCGGTGCTTTGCTTTGGACTTCGTACTGACTTCTTGACTCATACCTTTGAGGGTAGCCACCGCCTTTTCGAGGTTGCTGACTCCATTTCCGAAATTAAAACTATTTGTACCTGCGGCAAAAAAGCCGTGGTAAATGCAAGAATTGACGGTAACGGTAAAGTAGTTACCGAGGGTGGACAAATCCTCATAGGCGGCAACGACTCCTACGTCGCAATGTGCCACAGCTGCTGGAAAAAATCTATTGAAGAAAAGAAATAAATCTACATATATCAATGATATCAACGGAGGAAAAGAAAATGAAATTCAAATTCGACCACGATTTCCACATCCACTCAAAGCTTTCA
>JAZLBH010000132.1:0-3294 GCA_045613605.1 Eubacteriales bacterium | reverse complement strand
GAAGTTCAACGCACAACTTGCAAAATGTACGCCACAAAACTACTGATTTACGGCTCGCACCGACCGCCGATTCTCTGAAAACACTTCGTTTTGCGCTCTTTTTGCTCAAACGTCTTTTTGATTTGAATGTATTATAGCACCATTTTTCACGGTTGTCAATAGTTTTTTTGAAATTTTTATAAAAAATTATTATTGTTAATATTTTACATCTTTTCACACATCTCTTGGTGGGGAGAGGTAAAAAAAGGGGGGATATGCCCCCTTTTTGTATTATTACTATTAAAATAGAGCTTGGATTTTGCCGCCGTTTCAAAAATCTGTCCAGGTGTCGTCGATGAGTCCCTCGCGGGTGCGGATCTTTTCGTATACCGTTCTTGCGCGTTCGAGTCGGCGGTAGACGGTCCTCTCGTCACAATGGCTCTCGGTCGCCAAGGCGAGAACTCGCGCACTTATGTCGTATTTCGTCAATCTATACGCCTTTCCGGTAAAATACACGCTTTTTATCGCGCCTATCGTTTCTAAATCGTCTTGAAGCCAAAGCAAGCGCAGGGTATCGTACACGGCAAGCATATCCAGCCGCGCGCGACGAGAATAGCACAAAAGCTCAATTTTCTTATAGACCTGTATGGGATTTAGCCTTTCTGAATCAAGTCCCAAGCGCGTGAATTTGCGAAATGCTCTGATAATTTCATTTCGTTTATCGTTCTTTTCCATTGCCATCACCTCTCTTAAATGCCGTTTTTTACATTATAGAACAAATGTTCGTTTTTGTCAAGAGGGTAATATATATTTTCTTAGCAATTCTTCCGTTTTTTCGTTTGTCAGGGCAATGCTTTTTTCAATATTGGCTTTTATTTTGCTCTCAGCCCCCGAGTAGTAGGGAGATAAACGCGAAATTGCACCGAAAATCGCGTCTTCTTGAAAATAGGTCTCGTATTTTTGGCACGGAAAGAGCCCGAGCTCGCGACAAAGAGCGCGCGATTTTGGGTCGCCCGATATTACCAAGGTATTTATGCCTGAAAGCGCGCCGAAAAGCGCGCCGTGGTAACGCTCCGAAATCACGAAGGCGGCGCTTGACATAATTTTACGCAGCTCAAGGGCGTTTTTGGGGCGTACGATTTTGGCATTTTTTAATTGCGCGGATATTTTTTGCGCGATTTCCAAATCGTCACTTGGATTCAAAATTACGAGCAGGGGTGAAAGCCCCGTTTCCCTTTGTATTTGCTTCAAGGCGCTTGAAACGTGAAATGGGCTGACGCCCGATCTTTTTAATCCGCCCGAGCAGGGAATATAGATAAAATTTTGCCTGCCTTCTCCCTTTTGAAGATCGCTCCCGTCAAACTGCGACAGTGCGAAGGCGGGGTCGGGGATATAGTGAATCTCCCGCCTTGGCAAAAGCTCCTCAAGGTGCTTTTTCGAGGCGTTGTCACGCGCGCTGATACAGTCAAAGGAATTTATTGCCTTGATCAAAAGGGATTTCAACGCGGCGCCGCAGACCAAGGGGCCGATTCCGTTTGAGAGCATTATTCTTCTTTTTACAAATATCTTGGCAAGGAAAATCATTGACAAATAATAGAAAAGGGAGGCGCTTGAGGTGGCGTTTTGCAAAAGCGAGCCGCCGCCAAAGATAAATACGTCGGCACCCGTCAGGGCAAAAATGCTTTTTAGCGGATTTTTGCTTCCGACAACAAAAATTTGAGAGCCTTGGGAAATGCGATTGATTTTATTTTTCAAAACAGACAAAATAGTCTCATCTCCCAGGTTGCCGCGGCCGTAATATCCGCAAATCGCTATCTTTTTTGGGCGGTGAGGGGCGGTACCTTTGCTTTGTTGATAATTTGAGATGGTTTTGCTATAAAAATCCAAGGTTTTCTCTGCCATAGCACGCGCGGAATATTTTTCGCGAACAGTTTCAACCGAAAGCTTGGAGATTTCTTCCTTTTCCTTGCTTGAAAGGTCAAAATAACGGCAGATTTCATTAAGCAAATCGTCTCGGCTCACCTCTGCTTGACCGCTGTTGGAGGAGCTGCGACAGGTGAAGTTTGTTTTTTGTGCCGCGTCCAGCTTGGTTTTGTCAAGCAAGCCGAGATATCCCTCGTTGCCAAGCAGGATCACGGGCAGTCCGTGTGCCATTGCCTCGAGCGCCGCGCGTGAAACTCCAACGAAAAGCGAGCCACCCTCAAGGTACAATTGCGGATCATCAACTTCGCCAACGGCAATTATCAACTCACGGTTGATATTTTTGTTTATTTTCGTTGCTATCTTCCTAATATTTTTATATTCGGTTCCGCCACCGACGATTATTATTTGCAAATCAGGTATCTTTTCGTTAATCTCTTGCGCGACGTTACACAAAAGATATGCACCGAGCGAGCAATCGGCATCCAAACGGCTCATAAAAATTATTTTTCGCATTTTTCGTTTTCTCCCTTGGGCAATTTGACTCCGTTGAATATAACCTCAATGCTTTTTACGGGCGCTCCGTGTAACGCGAGGTAATTTTTTATGTCCTCGCTCACCGCGATCGTTCCATCTCCCCACACGGATAGCAAATTTTTGGGGAATTTCATTGAGAGCATCGCGTGGGCGCTCACTATCAAGGGGATTTTTAGCGCTTTGCATATCGCGTGCGAAAGGAGTGCCGTGCGACGGGTGTGCGCGTGAACGACGTCGGGCTTTTCCTTTTTTATCAATCTTGAAAGTATTTTTCTTGCAGTGAAAATTCGGCAAATTAAAGAGTTTTTCACAGTTTTTCCTGCCGGAGGCGTAATGGGTGGGAGTAAAACGAGCTTGATTTTATCTCGCGCCATTCTTTTGCATATTTGTCCGCCCGCACTTGCGAGTGTTACGCTATGTCCCATATCCGCAAGCTCACCTGACAAGGTTTCAACGTGGGTTTCGGCACCGCCCACGTTCATTGAATCAATAAGCATTAGTATTTTCATTTCGTCCTCCACAAAGTTAGTTTGTGTCAAATAAACGAAAATAAAACAAAAATTACAAAAAAGGTCATGCTACGTTCGGGCAAGCGCGGTGGGGGGCGCGGGCGTGTGATTCGAATTTGGGGTTGTAGAGGAGTTAGTTTATTTAAGATTAATGTTCTTTTTGAAAAAAGAACCAAAAACTTTTTGATAGAGCTTCGCGGCAAAAGGGTACGCAAATCGTGTTGCTTTGCAACACATAACGATTTTTTCTGCATTTTAACAGGCGCAGAAAAAATCTGTGATTTGCTGTTTATATAATAGCCACACTCAAAGCAAAACGGCTACGAATTTGTAATATTTATACATCAAT
>JAZLBH010000131.1:0-22831 GCA_045613605.1 Eubacteriales bacterium | reverse complement strand
TTTTTAAGGCACTTCGTAATAGTAGCCGTAGAGTTTGTACTGACTCTACTAGATTTCGCACAAATCGAGTGCCTCACTTCTTCGCGCTCGGCACATTGTTATTTTCGTGCTTTACACGAAAAAACCACGATTTGCTACTACAAAACATAGCCATTTTGCTTTGAGTGTGGCTATTATTTGAACAGCAAATTACAGATTTTCGAGCCGCCTGTTAAAATGGCGAGAAAATCGTTATGTGTTATTGTGCTTTAAGTACAATAACACAATTTGCGTAACTCTTTGCCGCGAAGCTCTATAAAAAAGTTTTTGGTTCTTTTTTCAAAAAGAATATTATTCCTTAATAAACTAACTATTTGATAAATCAAAATTTGAAAAACAATTATTTACATCTTTGGAGAACATCACTATGAGAAACAATAAAAGCACTTTATTTACAGGGGTATGCACCGCACTTGTTACCCCATTCAAAAACGGAGAGATAGATTATCCAAGTCTAAAAAGGTTAATTGAATTTCAAATTGAGCAAGGTATTGATGCTCTTCTCGTCAATGGCACAACAGGTGAGAGCGCGACTCTTTCGGAATGTGAAAAGCGCGAGCTGATTTCCTTTGCTGTGCGCGAGGTGGGGGGACGTGTGCCTCTTATCGCAGGAACGGGCTCAAATTCCACAAAAAAAGCCGTTCATCTTTCACAATTTGCACACGATGTGGGGGCTGATGCCATTTTGGTGGTAACTCCATATTACAACAAGGCAAGCAGTGAGGGGATAATAGTGCATTACGAAGCAATAGCAAATGAGGTGGATGTCCCACTTATTCTTTACAACGTTCCTTCTCGTACGGGAGTAAATATTCCTCTTTCGGTTTATGAGAAATTGTCCGAGCATAAAAATATAGTTGCGGTAAAAGAGGCAAGCTCGTCGGTCGGTGATTTCGCAAAATTATCTCAAAAATGTGGGGATAGACTCGATTTGTATTCAGGAAATGACGATTTGTTACTCCCCTTCCTCTCTCTTGGCGGCAAAGGTGTTATCTCAGTGGCTTCTAATATTTTGCCAAATGAAACGTGTAAAATTTGTCGTCTTTGGTTTGAGGGAAAAATAAAAGAAGCAACCGATTTACAGCTGCAGCTTTTACCCTTAATAAACGCACTTTTCAGCGAGGTAAATCCCATTCCAATAAAAGCACTTCTCTCGCGCGCGGGCTTTTGCGAGGAAGAATATCGACTCCCACTGTGTCCAATGAACGCGGAGCAGAAAAAGACACTTTTTGAAATATATGAAGGAATAATTTTTTAATCCACAGCTAAAACAATAAAAGCATCTCGCTAACATTAGCGAGATGCTTTTTTATTAAATTACTACTGAGTCACCGGCAAATTGCTCTTAATAACAAAAATAAATTTGCCAAATTACAGATTCTTGTTCATTTTTCAAATTAAACCAATATCATAGATTTTTAACAAGCTGTTTTTAGTGTTGGAAAAATAATCCAAATTGAGATATATTTTGAAACCGGAATTTTTATCTGTATTTTCTATTACGGTGAGATAAGGAAGCATTTCATCATATAAATACCCTATTTCTTTGCGGTAGCTTTCGAAACTAAAGGTGTTTGGATTATAGATATCAGAAGAACTAAGTACATATAGGCAATAATCACCGTCACCATTAATTATCAAGTTTCTTTTTTTGCCGTATAGTTGTTTATATGTTCCGTGAGGAATAAAGATATAGTCTTCGTATCCCAAATCAGTTGAAGATTTTATATAAACATATTCGGATACGTAATATTTCGAAACAAGATCGGATTCTACGTCCGAATATCCATCTAATAAAGGAACAAAATATTTGCACGCATAATTGGTCTTACGGCTGTTTAGCAAATCTTCTTCAAATAAAGCATCATATACTGCGTATGCACCCATAAAAACGAGGTTATCTATTCTTTCTGAAATATCATTTTTATGTTCAAATTTGTACCACACAAAATACTTTATTTCAGAACCATAATCAATAGAAAACGGTGATAATGGCATAGCTTTTAAGGTGTCCTCATCTATGTAAGCGCAAATATAATAGGCAGGGGCTGTTGTATCAATTTTAATCTTAAAAATGGTGGCATCAAAAGTTCCCCACCGCTTTGTAAAATCGTCAACAGAATCGGAAAAATCACTGGGATATATAGGATTTTCAATACCCTTATATTGCAAATGCTTTGTGATAAAATAAAAATCCTCGTTGGTTAAATTATCACCGTGTTCAAAATTAGGTATAATTTGGGTTTTGGGCTTGGTAGTCGACATCCACTTAAAAACATTGTCAAATCCACATCCTGTCAGCACAGAGCAAATCATAAATATAACAATTAATAAGCTAATCAGTTTTTTCATGGTTTTCCTTTCTTGGTTATTTTTTGAAAATTTTCAAAAAATATAAAAAATCGCAGAGTTAGGCACCAAATTGCCCGACTCTGCGTTTTGCTTTATAGCTTCGGGCACCCTTGTGTCCGTTCAATTAATACAATTATACAATCGCAAGCTCTCTTGCGATACAATATCTAATGAAATCGAAGTTTTCAGGTGTGTTTTCAAGGTCACCGCGTTCAAGGAGGAGTGTCGCCTCAAAAACGATCGCTCTGATAACAAAGCTCTTTCTTCTTGCTTCGCGAGTCGAAACGTTATTAATCATCATATAATGCTCAAGCTCAAGCTCAATAAAGTTTCTTGCATTTTCAATATCACTATAGCTCTCATCATCAACCTCAAGATTATCAAGCATAATGATGGAACGATAGTTGGGATTTCCAACAAGAAATTTTATGTAAAAAACACACAACTCGATAAGCTGCTGCTTTTCGTCATTTCTATACACCTTATTTATCTCGGTTTTAAGAAGGGACCACTGATACTTGATATATTGAATAATCTCAACTACAAATCCCTCTTTATTTTTGAAATAATTATACGGTGTCGCGCACGAAACGTTACACGCAACAGCCACTTGACGAAGCGAAAATCCCGCAACACCACAGTTACCTATTTCATCAATTCCGGCAAGTATTAATTTTTCTTTAATTGTTTTTCTTGCAAATTTGTTGTCCATTGCTATCACCTTCTTATCGATTGTCACATCTATTATATACGATTATTTCAAAGTTGTCAATGATAATTTTTAAAAATTATTTAAAAAATGTATTGACTTTTTTGGCAAAAGAGAGTAAAATAGAGAAAAGTTATCATTGATAATTATACATTTTTGTAGGAGGAGCATTTATGAACAAGCTTTTAGACGCGCGAGAGAAATTAAATAGTATTGATTCTAAAATGGCCAAGCTTTTTGAAGAGCGCATGGAAGCTGTTCGTGAAGTTGCAGAATACAAGGCGGAGCATGCTCTGCCCGTTTTTGATGCCTCAAGAGAGGCGGAGATTATCAAAAACAACTCTTCCTTTATTAAAAACGAGGACGTTAAGGCGCATTATATAGATTTTTTGAAGAATAATATGAAAATATCCCGCTCATATCAGGTAGAGCTATATCCTGAATTATCGAGCGGCATTCTTTATGAAAAGGACAATATAAAGCGCATTCCGATAGATCTTAAGGACGATAGCTATGAAATAATTCTCGGCTGCGGAGTTATTTTTCACGCGCGCGATTATCTTAATTTAGATAGAAAGGTGCTCATCTTAACAGACAATGGTGTGCCTACCGAATATTCGCAAAAAATTGCAGATTCTTGCGAGGAAGCATTCATTTATACGGTTGAGCAAGGCGAAGAAAGCAAAAATCTTTCGAATTTTGAAAAGATTTTAGGCTTTATGGCGCAAAACCGTTTCACAAGAACCGACTGTGTTATCGCCGTTGGCGGTGGCGTGGTTGGAGATCTTGCTGGATTTGTAGCGGCATCCTATATGCGCGGAATTGATTTTTATAACGTTCCCACCACCCTTCTCTCTCAGGTAGATTCTTCCATTGGCGGAAAGGTGGCAATTGACCTTGGCGGATACAAAAACATCGTCGGTGCATTCTACCAGCCAAAGCGTGTGATTATAGACCCCGAAACACTCCTTACTCTTGACATCAGACAAATTCGCGCAGGGCTTGTTGAAGCACTTAAAATGGCGACCACAAGTGATGCGGGGCTATTTCAAATGTTTGAATCTGACGAATATCTTAACGATATCGAAACCGTAATACTGCGTTCCCTTCTTATCAAAAAAGGCATAGTGGAACGTGACGTAAACGAAAAGGGAGAAAGAAAGCTCCTGAATTTCGGACACACCGTAGGTCACGCGATCGAAAGCTCAACCGAGCTTATTCACGGTGAGGCGGTGGCCATCGGTATGCTTTATATGTGCGATGAAGCAGTTAAAGAAAGGCTTTTCTCGATTCTTTATGAAATGGGTCTCCCGCTTGATGTTGAGGTAACCAACGAAAAGCTTTATGACTTTATTCTTCGCGACAAAAAAGCAAGCGGAAATTCGATAACTATTACTTACGTAAGTGAGATAGGTAGCGCTGAGCTTAGAAAATTACCTATCGAAAATATCAGGGATTATTTAGATCCCCAAAATTTTGGAGGCATTCAATGAAAAATACTTTTGGCAGCGCCCTAAAGGTAACACTTTTCGGCGAAAGCCATGGAGATTCAATCGGAGTGGTGATAGACGGCATTACTCCGGGAATTGAAATTGACTATGATTTTATTGACAAACAGCTTGATCGCAGAAGATCAAAAACCCACGTTTGTACACAAAGATCCGAAAAGGATGACTATAGAATAATCAGCGGTGTGTTTGAAAATCACACAACGGGAACTCCACTTTGCATCGTTATTCCTAACCGTGATACAAAAAGCTCGGATTATGAGTTATTCAGTGCAGTGGCTCGTCCTGGGCACGCTGACTACACAGCAAACTGTAAATATCACGGATATCAGGACTTTAGAGGCGGCGGACATTTTTCCGGCAGAATCACCGTAGCTCTTGTGGCGGCAGGTGCAATAATCCAATCCGCGCTTGAGAAAAAAGGAATATACGTTGGTACGCATATCAAAAGATGCGCAGGTGTTGATGACAGAGCGTTTGAAAATTATGAAAAGGATATAAAATCCCTTCATTCATCTAAATTTTCTATTCTTGACGATGCTACTATGGATAGAATGATTGAAAGCGCGACAAAAATCAAGGAAAACAACGATAGTACGGGCGGTATTATGGAAACTGCTATTATCGGTGTGCCCGCAGGAGTTGGAGAGCCTTGGTTCGATAACATCGAAAGTATGCTTTCACACGCGATGTTCTCAATTCCCGCAGTAAAGGGTGTGGAATTCGGCTCCGGCTTTGCTTGCGCCGATATGACGGGCAGCCAAATGAACGATGAATTTTACGTATCCGAGGGTGGAGATATCTTAACCAGAAGCAATCATAACGGTGGCATAAACGGTGGCATTAGTAACGGAATGCCAATAACCTTCAGCTGTGCCGTTAAGCCCACGTCATCTATTGCAAGAAAGCAAAAAACCGTTAACTTTATTGACAAAATTGACACTGAGCTTGAAATTGGCGGTCGACACGATTCCACCATCATTCCAAGAGCATGCGTCGTTGCAGAAACTCTCTCTGCTATAGTAATAGCCGATTTGCTTGTTGGCAGATTCGGCACGGATTATTTGGCTTAATAATTCTTAGAAAGGAGACCTCTATGCGATACGGACTTATCGGCGAAAAGCTTTCACACAGCTTTTCTAAGGAAATTCACGAATCAATTGCAGACTATCAGTATGAGCTTTGCGAAATTGCAAGGAATGAGCTTGCATCCTTTTTGCAAAAGCGTGAATTTTGCGCAATAAACGTAACTATGCCGTATAAAAAAGAGGTCATTCCCTATCTCGACGTGGTAGATAATGCCGCAAATGAGCTTCAGGCAGTTAACTGCATAGTTAATCGAGTCGGTAAGCTTTACGGATATAATACCGATTATTTTGGCATGCGAGATCTTATTTTAAGAGCCAAAATTGACGTCTCAAATAAAAAAATTTTAATACTTGGTACGGGTGGTACGTCGCGCACGTCAGCACTCGTTTGCAAGGATCTGGGTGCTAAGAATATAATCCTAGTTTCAAGAAACAAAAATGAAGGTGCAATAACGTATGATGAAGCGTATGCAAATCATACTGACGCGCAAATCATAATAAATACGACTCCTGTCGGTATGTATCCAAATTCCTACGCATCCCCCATTGATCTGAATAAATTTTCAAATCTCTCAGCGGTGCTTGATGCGGTTTACAACCCAATTCGCACACAGCTCGTAATCGACGCGCAAAAGCGCGGTGCTTATGCCGAGGGGGGCTTGTATATGCTTGTTTCACAAGCAGTGCATGCTATTGAGCTATTCTTAGACGTCAAGCTCGACGACGGCAAAGCCAACGAAATTTTCACAAAAATCATAAAGAAAAAAGAAAATATAGTTCTTATCGGTATGCCAAGCTCAGGAAAAACCACCGTTGGCAATATTATATCCAACGACTTAAAGCGTACGCTCTATGATCTTGACGTTGAGATAGAAAACAAAATCGGCTGTACGATTGCCGAATATTTCAAATCTCACACCGAAAAAGAATTTCGTGATATTGAAACGCAGATAACAAAGGATATTTCAAAGAAAAACGGTATAGTTATTGCCACGGGCGGAGGATGCATACTTCGAGAAGAAAACGTAGATGCTCTTCGTTCAAACGGCAAGCTATATTTTATTGATAGAGATTTAGGTAATCTCACACCCACCGATTCACGTCCCCTTGCAACAAAAAAAGAAGCCTTGAAAATGCTTTACGAGACAAGATATCAGCTTTATTTGGATGCATGTGACGTGAAAATAAACGGAAACCTCACCCCAAGTGATGAGGCAGATATTATAGAAAGGAGTTTTTAGAATGAAGATATTGGTTATCAACGGACCTAACCTCAATATGCTTGGCATTCGCGAGCCCGAGCATTACGGACGCGAGACCTATGACGATCTTATCAACAAAATAAAAGCTCACTGTGATACAAAATGTGAGATTGAATTTAAGCAATCCAATCACGAGGGAGCGTTGATTGAATTTATTCAAGGTGCTTACTTTGAAAAATTCGACGGTATCGTTATAAATCCGGGCGCATATACTCACACAAGCATCGCAATTTTAGACGCTGTAAAATCCGTTATGCTCCCGACCGTTGAGGTACACATTTCAGATGTATCCTCTCGAGAGGATTTCAGACAAATAAGCTATATAAGACAAGCTTGTATAAAAACGATTTCAGGAAAAGGAACTGACGGCTATCTCTTAGCCATAGACGAATTGATAAATTACATTAAGGAGAAAGCAGAATGAACGTTGTTATTAGTAAAGGTAAAGCCTACGGCACAATAATCGCTCCCCCCTCAAAGAGCGTGGCACACAGAATGCTTATTTGCGGTGGTCTTGCAAACGCAAAAAGCACGATCACCGGCATCAATAATTCAGAGGACGTTCAAGCAACGCTTGACTGCCTTGCCGCAATCGGTGTTCAATATACACACACGGGTGACGTTCTTGAGATAACAGGACGCGAGGTAAAGAAAAATAAGCAAATTCAAGAGTTCTTCTGCCGTGAAAGTGGTGCAACTCTTCGTTTCTTTATCCCCCTTGCCCTTCTCACAGGTAAAAAAAGTATTTTCTACGGATCACCAAATCTTCTCACACGTCCTCTTTCCGTATATCAGGGCATTTGTAAGGAGCAGGATTTGATGTTCGTTAAAGAAAAGGAGAGGATCATACTCGAGGGTCCTCTCAAATCAGGAAACTTTAAGGTTCAAGGCAATATTTCAAGCCAATTTGTCAGCGGACTTCTCTTTGCCCTTCCCGTTCTTAAAAAGGATAGCCAAATCTCGATTACTCAGCCCATTGAGAGCCACTCGTATATCGACCTCACGCTTCACGTTATGAGAAAATTCGGCATGCAAATCGAGTGGAAAAACGAAAGAACCCTCTATATTCCCGGTGGACAAAAATACAGTCCCTTGAACGGCACTGTTGAGGGTGACTATTCAAACGCATCGTTCTTCGCAGCTCTCAACGTGCTCGGCGGTGACGTTACCATCAACGGACTTGACGAAAACTCGGTTCAAGGTGATAAAATATTCTCAAAATATTTCGAAATGATAAAAAGAGGCACTCCCTCAATCAATATTTCCGACTGTCCCGACTTGGGTCCCGTTCTTTTCGCGCTTGCAGCGGCAAACAACGGTGGTGTATTTACAGGCACTCGCCGTCTTAAGCTCAAAGAAAGTGACAGAGGCGAGGCTATGGCTGAAGAGCTTCGTAAATTCGGTGTAGTTGTAACAGTAAATGAGGATGAAATAGTAGTATTCCCCAAGGAATTCCACCGTCCCACCGAGATTCTTAACGGACATAACGACCACCGTGTAGTAATGGCGCTTGCAATTCTTTGTACCATCTTTGGCGGTGAAATTGAAGGTGCTGAAGCAGTAAACAAGAGCTTCCCCGACTTTTTTGAAAAGCTTCAGAGCGTTGGTATTACAGTAACAAAGCACTAAACTAAAAACGAGGTATAATAGATGATATTTAAAAGAAAATTACCTATACCCCAAGAAGTTAAAGCGGAGCTCCCCCTCTCGGACGAGCTTGCCGCAGTTAAAAGAAAAAACGATGAGGAAATCAAAAAAATATTCACAGGTGAAAGCGATAAATTTTTGCTCGTTATAGGTCCCTGCTCTGCCGACCGCGAGGATGCGGTTATGGAGTACGTTCACCGTCTTAAAAAGCTTTCTGAGCAGGTGGAGGATAAAATTATTATAGTTCCACGAGTTTATACCGGTAAACCAAGAACGACGGGCGCAGGCTACAAGGGACTTGTTCACCAACCCAATCCCGCAGAGCCGCCCGATATGTTCAAGGGCATTCTTGCAATTCGTGAAATTCATATGAAGGTTCTTGAAGAAACGGGATTCTCAACCGCGGATGAGATGCTCTATCCCGAAAATCACCGTTATATTTCCGACCTTCTTTCCTACGTTACAGTTGGCGCGCGATCCGTTGAAAACCAACAGCATCGCCTTCTCGCAAGTGGAATTGAGGTTCCGGTTGGCATGAAAAACCCAACGTCGGGTGACATTTCGGTTATGATGAACGCGATTAAAGCAGGACAGTCATCACATATGTTCATCTATCGTGGTTGGGAGGTAGAAAGCCCGGGAAATCCCCTCACTCACGCTATTTTGCGCGGTTACGTAAATAAAAACGGTGAGAGTCATCCCAACTATCACTATGAGGACCTCTCACATCTTTACGATAATTACGTTAAAATGGGACTTTCAAATCCCTCTTGTATAGTCGATTGCTCTCATGCCAACTCAAGCAAGCATTACAAGGCGCAGATCAGAATTGCAAAAGAAATTTGCCATAACCGTCAGCATTCAAAGAATATTCATTCGCTCGTCAAGGGCTTGATGATCGAAAGCTATCTTGAGGACGGCTCGCAAAAGGTCGCAGACGGCATTTTCGGAAAATCAATCACCGACCCCTGCATCGGCTGGGCAAAAACCGAAAAATTAGTGCTCGACATCGCCGACCTGCTCTAAAATTTGATATAAACTTAAAAAGGAACGAACCACGGGTTCGTTCCTTTTATATATTTATTATTCTTTAGAAATATTTCCATCAGTACAAATGACGGTATACTCGCCGGTTAGAAGATTCCATTCAGTTGATTTAGAAATATCATCCCACTGAGACATTGTCCCGTTGTAATTAATTTTTTTAAGACTCATACAATAAGCAAATGCATAATCACCTATAGTTGTTATAGAATTATGAACATCTATTTTTGTAAGGTAAATAGAGAACAAAAATGCACCGGTACTAATGCTTGTCACTTCTTCAGGGATTATAAACGAAGTTTCCAAATTCCCTGAAGCATGCTTTACTAATATTGTTCCATCTTTGTTATACAAGTTTCCGTCTATTGATTTATAATACTGATTATCCTCATCTACCTCTATATTACTCAACGACGCACAAAAAACAAAAGGAAGCTCTCCCATACTCTCAAGAGACTCTGGGATATAAATAGTTTGCAGATATTGATTTATAACTGCTCCATTTTCAATATATGTAACACCATCAGGTATTGTAAATGAAATATCTTGTTTTCCTCTAGCATATTGAATTAATTGAGTTCCATCCTTGCTGTAAAGATTTCCATCTATAGAGCAATAATACTGATTATTACCATCTACTTTTATTTCCACAAGAGAACTGCAATTAGAAAGCACAGCAAAATCAATATAGGTTATGGATGATGAGATTTCTACACTTGTGATATCTGTACAGTTTTCAAATGCACCCGCTAAAATGCCAGTAACCGGTAACCCATTGTAAATGGCTGGAATAACTATATTAGTATCATCTCCCCTTTCAACCTCAACTATAGAATAACTTTCATTATCATCATTGAGTTCAAACCCAATCCATTGAGAGTCATCATAAGTAATATTACCTTTTTCATCAATTTCGCCATTAGTACAATAAATATTATAATCTACATTGTATGGTGGATGCCATTCAAATTTCTTTGTTATTGATTCCCATTTTTTTATAGTAGAGCTATAATTTATAGTTACGAGTGATTCACATCCAACAAAAGCACGCTCACCCAGTGTTATAACGCTTACAGGAATATCCACACTTACCAATGAACTACAATAATTAAAAGCACGTTCATTAATGCCCGTTACATCATTGGGAAGTTTTACGCTTACAAGTGAGGTACACTCCGTAAATGCATATCTCCAAATCTCATACTCTTTACCGCCTTCATATTCAGGTAGAGTAATATCAGTATCATCACCAAAATATTTAACAAGATAAACGTTGGTTGAATCATCATAGAAAATATAATCTCCTGCTGTCTTCAGAGCAGTTTGTGATTCATCAGTTATAATACGCTTAGCATTATGTGCAATATGTCCGAAATTAGTAGAACCAATTTCGAAGGTAATATAACTATTAGAACATATTTCGATAAGTGAAGTGCATCCGGCGAAAGCCAAGCTACTAATTGATAAATGATTTTTGTTCGTAATTGTAACACTAACAAGCGATGTACAATTGTAGAACGCCTCATATCCAATATTTTTTACGTTTTGACCAAATTTTACACTTAAAATAGACTTGCAATCTTTAAATCCGTGAACATATGTAACCGGCAAATCTTTGAACATATCAGGAATAACAATGTTTTTATCCACACAATCAGAAATTCCCACAACCATATAACCATCGCCATCTCCGTCAAGCTTAAATTTGAGATTTTGATTATCATAAGAGGTAATCACACCTTCGTAAGGAGCTATTTCACCATTCGTGCAGTAAACAACGTGTTGCATACACAATCCGTCCCAACTCACACCTTTGCTTATAGCATCAAATTGTTCTAATGTACCGGAATAGTTAAATTCTGTTATTTCGTTACAAGCAAAAAACGATTTTTCGCCCAAACTAATTGCAGCTGATAAAAAATTCACTTGAGTAATTGAGTTGCATTCTAAAAAAGCTTCGTTTCCAATCGCTATTATTTTTTCGGAAATGGTTACACTTGTGATGTTGTCATTGTCGTAAAATGCTCTATACCCAATATGAGTTACGGGCTTCCCATCATATGTATTAGGTATAAGCAAATCCGTATCATTGCAATCACCTAGTCCGGTCACACAGTAGCTATTACCATCATCATTGAGAGTATAGGTAAGACCTTGAGAAAATTTTGAATCTTCTTTAATTCTTAAATTAGCCTCATTAAAAATTATGTAATATGTACCGGTGCCAATCGCCACCTTGTACCAAATAGTTCCATCCTCTTCTATCCCCCTATGAGTCGCCTGTAAAATTTCTCCATTACCAGCATACATCACGATTTCGGAATAGTCTCCTACAACGAACTTGGTTGATTTTCTAACTGCAATGTCTGTTTCTGAAATAACCTCCAAAACATCAGTATTAGATTCAAATATTATATCTCCGTCAGGGTTTTCATTTTCGGTTATTAAGTATGCATTATTAACATAACCAATTATTACATTGCTGTCATTGGTAAACTCAATTTTCGCGAAAGTATAGTTGTGTCCGTCCTCATCTATATAAACTTCCGTGGCCACACCGAGTCTTGTAACCTCCTGCCCCTCATATATTATTCCAATCACTTCGGAGTAACAATAATCTTCCAAATAACTCGGTTTTGAATATACTAAGGGATTAATTTCATCAATAACATAAACAATTTCATTTACATTTGTAAACTCAGTTATAGGTTTCTGCGTCGTAACATAGGAAGTATAAACATAACATTCCTCATCACCGTAAATAACCTTTGACCAGCCCGTGTCGTAATAGCCAATTCTACTAAGTTCAGTATCCATCAATACAACATCAACGATGTTATCGCATTGACTATCCATATCACTTCTAAGATATATTTCTGTCAATAAAACATAAACTTTATCGTTTGTTTCAGTAAAAACCAAGTCAGGATCCGGTTCAATATCTTGACTCGATTGTGTAGTAGTAGTATCTTCTGGGGGATTCTGCGTAGTAGTCGCGCTTGTTGTTGGAACAACGGTAGTCGTCACAATCACTATATCATCTGAAGGGCGCGATGTAGTGCCTTGTGTACTTGCAGCGGTTGTAGTAGTTTTTGCTGTTGTTGTTTTTGCTGTTGTTGTTTTTGCTGTTGTTTTTGCTGTTGTTTTTGCTGTTGTTTTTGCTGTTGTTGTTGCTACTGTAGTCGTTGTTGCTGCTGTAGTCGTTGCTACTGTAGTAGAAGTTGTAGAAGCAGTGGGGGATGTTGTTGTCGTAGTTGTTGTAGTAGTTGTCCCGCCACCTTGTGGATAATCTTCGGGGGGATTTTGGGAACTTTGGCTGTTAGTTGTAGTAGTTCTTTGCGTTGTTTTCGTAGCTACAGTTGTACTAGTTGTGTAATTGTCATTGTTATTGGATGATGTAAACGCTATACCCAAAGCAATTCCAATACTTATACTTACAAGCACTATCGCACCCGCTATAATACTAATTAATATTTTTTTACTCATAATCCATCTCTTTCACGTTAGCCCGTCAGCACTTATTAAAATAATTTTATCACAAATTCTATTTCTTTTCAAGTGCTTTTAACAAAAAGGAACGAGTTTTCAACTCGTTCCTTTTTTATATCCTATTAAAAACAATTCTATGTTGAATTACGGCTCGATTTTTACAACCGTTTCAGCGTAATACGCGACGCGGCCATTGTCAGATTTTCCTGCCTCGATATTCAATGAGGATCTATTATAGACCTCACCCAACGCCTTGCACATTGCAAATGCAGAATCACCTATGCTTGTAACTGATTTTCCGACGGTCACGCTTGCAAGTGAGGTACATCCGTTAAATGCGTTTGCGCCGACAGTGGCAACAGAATCACCTATTATCACGTTAAGTAACGAGGTAAAGTTTTGGAATGCGCTTGCCGGAATGCTCGTTACTCCGTTAGCAAAAACAATTTCTTTAGTACCGGAAATATCCTTGTAGCTGTAGGTGGGGATATTTCCATTAAACGTTATAGTATCAATAGCCGTACAATTTCTAAACGCGTGGGCATTTATTACCTCAACAGCGCTGCCCATCGTAACGCTTTTAAGCGCGGTGCAGCCGTCAAATGCATAATAATCAATGCTTTTGACTGCATTTGGAATAATTACGGAGGTCAACGAGGTACAATTGCTAAACGCGTTACTTCCTATACTATCAACAGAATCGGGAATCGTTACACTCGCTAACGATGTACATCCGCAAAGCATATTATTGCTGATACTCGTCAAGGATTTTGAAAGTGTTATGCCGACCAGTGAGCTACATCCCTCAAACGCGTGATTGCCAATGCTCGTCACCGAATCAGGCATCACTATGCTTGTGACCGACGTACAATTTTGAAACGCCTTGTTTGAAATACCGATCACAGGCAATCCTTCATAGTGGCTAGGTATCAAAACGTCGTTATCCTGGCAGGTGCCAACGCTTGAAACGAAGTAACCGCTATTATCAGCGGATGCCGTATACTCTAAGCCCGCAGAGCCCGTTGCATACAAAATCTCGGTAGAAACAACGGTGTCGCAATAAATACATTGATTATATCTGCTTCCGTCGGTGGTTTTAGTTGCTTCCCTTTCAACGATCCATTCTCCGCCAACGTGGTCGGATTTTTGAAGTACAACTTGAACAATTATAACCGTATTACAAACCGAGCAATGCTTACCCTCGCTAAGTCCCTGTGTCTGACAGGTGGGAGCAATTCCTTCGTCAACCACCTCGGTATGTGGGAGCTTTCCAATGGGGATCTGTGCCAATAAAATCTCACCGCATACGGAGCAATGCTTGCCCTCACTAAGTCCCTGCGCCTGACAGGTGGGCAATACCGCGGGGTCAATAGCCTCAACGTGAGTGTGGGAGGGATCCTCTGGTGGATTAACGTTACCAACGCCACCCGTTGCCGCGGTAGTCATATCATCCCCAAAAATTCCGAGATTCAGAGTCGATGACTGAGCTGGTGCAGAAGTAGTAACAGCCGAGGTTGAAGAAGCCGTAACCTTTTGCGATGTTGTTGATTCAATTGTAGTAATTTCACTATCATTATTACCTCTTGACAAAATTATGCCAACACCTGCGACAACAAATAATATCGCGCCGATAACAATGACTAACGTTACGAATTTTTTCATATCCTATCTCCTAAGCGTACTACCGCTATTTTATCATCAATTGAATAAATTTGCAAGATATTAACGTATATTTTTTCAATAAATCAGTGATGGTGATGGTGGTGATGCCCGTGATGATGGTGATGATGATGAGAATGAGAGGATTCCTCGTGACAAACGTGGCAGTGCTCTTCGTGGCAATCCTCACCCTCCGCCTCAAGCTCAAGCGTTACGTGATTTATGCCGTGCTCCTTTAATTCCTCGCGAATTTTATGCTTGATATCGCGCGGCTCACCTGAGCAAACCACGTGCATGGTCGCATAGTTAGAGTTACCGTCCATGGACCAAATGTGGATGTGGTGAATGCCTGCAACACCCTCTATTTTGCAAATATGCTCCTTTATTTCCTCTATTTTCAAGTGGGGCGGAAGCTTTGCCAAGAAAAGATCAATAACCTCTTTAAGATTTTTTATTGCGTTGATCAAGATAAACACCGCAACTGCAATCGACATGATCGGGTCAATGATTGAAATATCGGTAAAGCGCATAACGATCGCGCCAACAAGCACAAGCGCCCAGCCGAGCACGTCCTCAAGCATATGAAGATTAACCGCCTTTTGATTTATCGAATGCCCACCGCTTGTAAAATACGCGGCAAAGAAATTTACCGCAACCCCGAAGATCGCAAAAACGATCATTCCGTTATAATCGATTTCAACGGGGTTAAATATTCTCAAAATCGCGTTATAAATTACCGCCGCAGATCCGACGAGCAAAATAACCGTTGTAATAACGCCCCCGATCACCGAAAAACGCGCGTAGCCGTAGGTGTAAACGTCGTCGGGCTGCTTTTTGCTTTTTTTCTCCAAAAAGTAGGAAATTCCAATGCTTGCGGCATCTCCGATATCGTGAATTGCATCCGAAAGTATGGCAACGCTACCTGTGATCGCACCGCCGATGAATTCAAAAATTGAAAATGCAAGATTCAATATAAACGCAACTAAAATTTTACTCTGTGTCTTCATAATTTCTCCTCAATTATGTGAAATATGTGTCAAGGTAAGTGACAAAAGGGCTGAAACGTGGTCGTCATCAAGGGAATAATAGACTTCTTTTCCCTCCTTGCGAGCTTTAACCAGCCCACACTCACGAAGCTTTGAAAGCTGATGCGAAACGGACGATTTGCTCATTGAAAGCACGTTGGCAAGGTCGCACACGCACAATTCCCCTCCCTGCAAGGCAAAAAGGATTTTGCACCGCGTCGCATCGCCTATCATTTTGTGAAATTGAGCAAAGCGAGCCAATTCCTCCTTTTTCGGCATATCGGATTTCGCTTTCAGGACTGCGTCAGCGTGAACTACATTGCAATCACAAATATATTCGTTTTTAGGCATAAACCTACCTCCAAAAGCAAATAATAGTTGAATATCCATTCAACTATTGCCATTATACACCCTTTTCTCGACCTTGTCAATGCCCTTTTATAATTTGCGAACAGTTTATCATAAACAACAAAATAAACCGCAATTTATAACACCCTGTTTGCACAAACCAATTCTATAAAAAGTTTTGCGGAGCTTTTTCAAAAAGCGACCGAGGGTACGGGGCGAGTAGCCCTGTGCTCGGCGTTTCTTTTGTTAGCTTTTCTTTGCGCCTATACTGTCAAAGAAAAGCGGCTAACCCCTTTTGCTATCAAGACTTGTTAGACGCTTTTTTCTTTGGAATTAGAGCCACAAAGAAAAAAGCTTTGCAAAAAAGAAATGGCGTTTTTCGCGCTAGCGCCGCGCGGGCGCCACCTTTGAAAAGGTGGACGAAACAATAGCGAAAAGCAAATGCTAACAACTCGCTAAATCCCAATTTGCGCGTATATTGACACAAAAGAGCGCCCATCACAATGATGGACGCTCTGAAAATTGAATATTTAATTTTATTTGTACGTTACCGTGCCGTCTTTTGCAATTTCACCGTCGGTGCAATATACGGTATAATCACCTGTGTTATAATTCCAAGAATTTCCTTTAGAAATATCACTCCATTGCTCTACTGTGCCTTCAAAATTGACGATTGTCAGTGAGATACAATCCATGAACATAGAAGAAGGAATACTCGTCAAGCTTTCGGAAATAGTTATGGATTTAAGTGCGCGACAATCAGAGAACGCATGTTCACCAATACTTATCACACTATCGGGAATAATTATCGATGTGAGAACATCACAACCATAGAATGCAAGAGTATGAATAGCCGTCACAAAATTAGGAACTGTAACCGAGGTATCTTCTTTGCCTATTGCATATCGTATTAACGTTTTTCCGTCTTTGCTATATAGATTTCCGTCTATGGATTTATAATACTGATTGTTTTCGTGAACCTCTATGCTTGTCAACGAAATACAGCCTGAGAATGTTGCAGAACCAATAAATTCCACGGACTCAGGAATTTCTATGCTTGTCAGTGAGGTGCAGTTGAGGAATGCGTAAGAACGAATATTCGTCACAGACCTAGGAATTTCTACGCTTATGAGTGAGGTAGAATTATCAAATGCCCAAGCATCAATCTCCGTCACGAAGGCAGGAACGGTAAACGAGGTATCTTCTTTGCCTATTGCATACCGTATTAACATTTTTCCGTCTTTGCTATATAGATTCCCATCTATGGACTTATAATACTGATTGCTTTCGTAAACCTCTATACTTATGAGCGAGGCGCAGTTGGAGAATGCTCTATCGCCAATAAATTCTACGGAGTCGGGAATTTCCGCGCTTATCAGTGAGGTGCAATTTGCAAATGCCTCGTGATCAATGCTTGTCACAGAGTCGGGGATTTCTATGCTTGTCAGTGAAGTGCATTTGTGGAATGCGTAAGAATAAATATTCGTCACAGAATCAGGAATTTTTATGCTTATAAGCGAGGTACAATTCCAAAATGTACTATCACCAATACTCGTAACGGAGTTGGGGAGTTGTATAGTTGTTAACGAAGTACAATTCCAAAATGCACCATCACCAATACTTATGACAGAGTCTGGCAGTTCTATGCTTGTAAGTGAAGTGCAACCTTCGAATGCAATATCACCAATACTTATAACGGAATTAGGAATTTCTATACTTGTGAGTGAGTCACAAGCACCGAATGCATAATCACCAATGCTAGTCACTGTGTCAGGAATTTCTACGCTTGTAAGCGAGTAGCACCATTTGAATGCATCACTAGCGATACTCGTAACAGGAAGACTGTTATACGTACTTGGAATAACAATATCCGTATCTGTGTATGTTCCGATGCCTATTACCGAATAGCTTATGCCGTCATCATTGAGCGCAAATTCAAGACACTGTATTTTAGCTATAATCTGACTTTCTTTTTCTCCACATCCACAGGTTCTTTCTTGCAAACCTTCTTCCAATGTGGTAGGGTCTTTAACTACTATCCACTCACCAAAGTTGTGCCCCATAGCTTCAATGTTATCTCCAATATAGGTATCACCACATTCGCAGGTATAGGTTGTGTAGCCTTGATCAGTACAGGTGGGAGCAGTGACTGCGCTTGTATATGTATGTGCTTTAATTGGTACTACCGTTTGTATCACAATAACTATGTCACAAACCGAACAATGACTTCCTTCTGTTAAACCTGTTGTTATGCAGGTTTCTTCAACCGCCACATCCGTTACAATGGTATGTGCTTTTAGAGGAATTACTTCCTGCGCAACCATTATATCTCCGCATTCCGAACAATGCCTACCTGCGGTAAGGCCAGTTGATGTACAAGTTGCCTCTACCGCTTCATCAATGACTTCTGTATGAATATGAAAATCTTGCTTTTTATCGTTGTTTGATATAAAAATTGCAAGAATAATTACACCAACTACCACCATCGCACATGCGATGATACCAATCAATAATTTTTTATTCATAATTTTTTCTCTTTTCCGTTTAAGCCCGTCGGCAAATATTTGCGCAAATAAAAAGTGCGCCAGCATGAGCCGACGCACCAAAAACGCATCGCTCAACTGTCGCCAAACAAATTAAATTCGTATCTTATGTAACATAACAAAGTGTACGAAAACAGAGCGTACGTTTTTACTCAAAAAGTAAAAAAGGTACACTTCGCTTGTATCACAAGATATATTTAATTTGTTTGGCATCATCATTCTATCACAATTCCACGTTTTTTGCAAGTATTTTCGTCAAAATTGTGCTCTTAAATCAAACGATAGCCAACAAAAAATCCTCCTGCAGAGCAAGAGGATTTAATTTTATAATCAAAATGGATGATTTATTGCTTTCACTGGACCTTTTGCAAATTATAAACCATTTCGCGAACGAGCGCGCGTGGAGCCAATCTATTGGCAAACACGATGATCTTATTCAAAAATCCGCAAATGCAGAGGGATTTGCCCTTCTTCATGTTCTTATAACCGAATTTGGCAACCGTATCAGGGTCCCAAACCTTAAGATTTTTGAAAAGTCCGCTTTCGCCAAGGTCTGCGGCGGCATCAAAATTCGTTCTTATCGGACCGGGGCAAAGCGCAGTCACCTTCACTCCCGTGCCCTTAAGCTCACGGGTAAGCGCCTGCGAGAACGAAAGAACAAATGCCTTAGTTGCATAGTAAACGCTCATAAGAGGCCCCGCTTGAAATGCCGCGATGGAGTCAACGTTAAGAATGTTACCCGATTTTTGTGCGATCATATCGGGAATATAAAGGTGACAAAGGTGCATAAGCGCTATGCAGTTAAGGTCAACCATTCTTATTTGCTTATTGATATCACTTTTATAAAATTCTCCGAAATCGCCAAAGCCCGCGTTATTAACGAGCACATCGACAGTAATATTGCTTTGCTTTGTTGCATCATAAACCTTCTGCGCGCCGTCCTCAGAGCAAAGGTCAACGGCAATCACGGTTGCTTTTACGTTATATTTTTCTTCAACGTCCTTTTTGATTTCTTCAAGACGGTCGCCGTTTCTTGCCACAAGGACAACGTCATAGCCGTCCTTTGCAAAAAGATTTACGAAGGAGAGGCCAAGACCACCCGACGCGCCTGTAATAAGTGCTGTTTTTTTCATAATTTATCTCCTTTAGAATGGAAGTGAATAGAATATCATACCAAGACAGGCAGAAATCGCTATCATAAGTATGGGGGAGGGCTTTTTGCCCTTGATTTTTTTGAGAATCATTGCAAGCGCAACAATAATTGCGAATATTATTATGCCCTTTATGTCAATATTAAGTGCAAAATCTCCGCTTCCGATTCCAAGAAGCACACTCAAAAACAAAGTGGTTGCAGTTCCGAGAATAAGGGACACAACACAGGGGCGAACTCCCGACAAAAACGCCTTTACACCGTTATATTTAAGGAAGTTTTTAAGAAGCGCAGAGATTATAAGTATGATGATAAATGAAGGAAGCACCACGCCAAGCGTTGCGAACACCGAGCCAAGTATTCCCGCCTCGTTTGAGCCAACGAAGGTCGCCATATTTACTGCAATAGGACCGGGGGTTGATTCAGAAACCGCTATCATATTAAGCAGCTCCTCTTCGGTGAGCCAGCCGTGTGCAAGCACCTGCTCGCGCACAAAGGGTATCATTGCGTATCCTCCGCCAAAGGTGAGCGCGCCTATTTCAAAAAATGTGAGGAAAAGCTCAAGTAAAATCATTTGTTTTCCTCCCTTCCGCCCTGCTTTTTACTGTAAAAAGCAATTACACCGAGGGCGCCCGAGATGAGAATATAGATGATTGATGAAAATTTTACCGCAAGGAGCGATAAGGTCACCATCGACACAAGGGTACAGGACATAATGGCAATGGGAATTGGCTTTTTCTCCATTTGCTTGAACAGCTTAATACCAACCGAGCCGATGAGGTATACCACGCACGCTTGGATTCCCTTGAATGCACTCGAAACGAGTGTAAATGTGAGAAATTTATCGAGGAAAAGAGAGATTACAAATATAATAACAAAAGAAGGAAGCACCACTCCAAGCGTTGCAAGCGCTGAGCCAACGGCTCCTGCGGTTTTGTAGCCGATGAAGGTTGCCGAATTTATTGCGATGGGTCCCGGGGTCGATTCCGCTATGGCAAGCATATCAAGAAATTCATCCTTTGTGAGCCATCCTCTTTTTGAAACGAACTCATTTTCAAGCAGATTCAGCATTGCATATCCACCGCCAAAGGTGAACGCGCCGATCTTGAAAAAGGTCAAGAACAAGGTTAAAATTAATTTTGATTTTTTCATATTTACTCCGTTTGATTGATAATTCGGTTTATTATAGCACATTTGAAAGGAAAATGCAAGAAAAACTATCCTGCATTTTGGTAATTATATCATACTCCGCCTAATTTGTTTCATATAATTTACAAAAACAAACGAGGGATTAGCAATGTCAAGGTTAAGAAAATATTTGGCTAACGGAACGTTAATGACTGCAGTAGCGCTGATTTTAAGGGGCCTTGGAGTTGCCTTTAACGCATATATCACAAAGAAAATAGGCGCTGAGGCGCTCGGTCTTTACACGCTTTTGGGGAGCGTGTATTCATTTGCGCTGACTCTTGCCCTTTCGGGAATAAATCTAACGGTCACTCGCCTTGTATCCGATGCGCTTGGTGAAAATGATGCCGAAAAGGTGCGCATTTCAATGAAAAAGTGCATTGGATATTCCCTTTTCTTCGGCGCACTTTCAGCTTCACTTTTGTTAGCTCTCGCAAAGCCGTTATCAATTCACATTCTTAAGGACATTCGCGTAACAAAGCCGTTGCGATTGTGTGCTGCCACCCTGCCCTTGATAGCATTATCCGCCTGCTTCAACGGATATTTCACTGCCGTGCGCAGAGTTTATAAAAACGCCATCACGCAAATCAGTGAGCAAATTGCTCGCATCCTTTTTTGCGTTGCCCTTTTAGACCTCTTTTTCGGGCGCGATATGGAATCCTCCTGCATAGCACTTGTGCTCGGCGGTGCTCTGTCAGAGATGCTTTCGTTCACAATTTCACTTTTATTTTTCGTTTTTGAAAGACACACGAAAAGTTTTCACAAAAGCACGACAAACGAGCAAAAAATCACAAAAAAGATGCTTGGGATTGCTCTTCCGCTTGCATTTTCGACCTATTTTCGTTCAGCGCTACTTACCATTGAACACATTTTGATACCTATCGGCATTGAAAAAAGCGGATCAAATCGCGCGCAATCGTTGGTTGCGTACGGCACGCTTCAAAGTATGGTAATGCCACTTGTTCTCTTTCCGTCGGCACTAATTCACTCGTTTTCCGGACTGCTTGTGCCTGAGCTTGCGGAGTTAAAAATCCAAAGAAACAAAACCGAAATCAAATACGTTGCGGGGCGCGTTTGTCATTTTGCGCTCGTATTTGCAATCGGCATTTCGGGAATAATGATATATTTTTCAAACGAGCTTGGGTTGGGAATTTACGGCTCGGTTGATGCAGGACATTACATTCGCCTTGTGGCACACATCATTCCAATTATGTATCTTGACACCACGGTCGACAATATGCTAAAGGGACTTGGTGAACACATTTACATAATGGCAATAAATATAACCGACACTCTTTGCTCTCTTGTTATGGTGTGGATTTTGATACCTAAAATGGGAATTTACGGATACATAGCATTGATAATTATAAGTGAAATTTTCAATTCAAGCGCGAGCATTTATAAGCTCGTTAAGGTCACAAAAATGCGCTTTCGAATTTTCAAATGGTTCATTTTGCCGGTAATTTCTATAATTCTGAGCACACAGCTTGTGGGCGCCATTCGAATTCTCTCTCCACTTTCAACTCTCCCCGCAATTTTACTCACCGTCGCGCTCTATTTCATTCTTCTAAGACTGACATGCGCAGTAGGAAAGGAAGAGATTAAGTGGGTAAAGAAGACATTCAGTATAAGCTTTTGAATTTTTTTAAGAAACCAAAAACCGCCGATAAAAATCGGCGGTTTTATTTGTTTTTTAGCAAAATAAAATCTTCAAGTCCTGTTCTAGCAAAATATCAACACAAGGTACAAAAAACACAGGAGAGTGCTAACCCTCTCCTGTGTT